>NZ_LUKD01000001.1:317383-630661 GCF_001592745.1 Bdellovibrio bacteriovorus | reverse complement strand
GACAACGTGCAAAGGAGCTTGCGGAGATCCAGTTCCCACACCGACTTGCCCGTTATCAACCAAAAGATCCGGTGTTTGATTTGTGTTGTGAGCAAAAAGAGCGATCGGACGGGGAGAAACTCCAGCCGTTCGCGAATACAACCAGCTCCAACCATTTGACGTATCGACACCGAAGCTTAAGCCATTGTTTGAAGAATCTTGGAAAGTCGCAATTGCATAGTCAGTTTGAACACTCGCGGCGCCGTGGACTTGAAGCTGAGATGAGGCGCCTGAAGCATTCACACCGACTTTCCCAGTGCTGCCGATGGAAACACGAGCCACGTTGTTAGTTTCAATGTCTAGCCCAAAGGCATCATTCACGCCGAGGGTCGCATTTGCACCAAAAGAGTTTCCTCCGTTGATATAAGCTCCATCAGCGCCTGTCGTGGGAAGATCGGAAGAGGCGATCGTTCTAAAAGATGGAACGCCACCGGCTGTAGGGGCTGCCAAGAATGTTTTCGCCGCTTTGGAAGCGTAAGTGATTTGCGAATCACCAATAGCAATGTTTGTACAAATATATTTATCCGTCGCAGATTCCCAATTCAAAGTTTGCGCGGCACTGCAAGTCGTAGGGAAGAATTGCACATTTCCCGCCGCCGTAGAGCGAATATCCGCGACGCCAATAAATCCCGGTGCCCAATTTGTTCCGTTGTATTTAAAAATATTGTTTGTCGCTGTCGGTGTTGTACTGACAACGCCGGTGCCCTGAATTTTTCCCACCAAAGTCGCGCCCGTTGTTGAGATCGTGACGTCTCCCGCAGGTGTTACGGCCGTCGCAACATTCGATCCGTTGCCAATCCAGATGTTTCCTGAATTGAGTGTTGTGCTCAATTTACTATTGAAGCTTGTCCAATCGGCACTGGAAAGGTAACCCGCTTGCGAACCATTGGCCTGTTGAATTCCGATGGTCGGCGCCGATGCCGTTCCCGAATTTACAATCGGCGAAGTCACACCCACACTGGTCACGCCCACAGAAGAAAGGTTTGTCCAAGAAAGATTTCCTGCCCCGTCATTTAAAAGCAATTGATTGGCGCCACTTTGCGCTGACGGAAATTTAAGTACATAGCTCGTAGAGACTGCCGTTGGTGCCTGTAAAGTCACCGTGTTAGAGCCAGAATCTTTTAAGACGACTCGGTTTAGCGTTGCATTGTTCGCAATAAAGTTTCCGGAGGCGTCTCTTTTAACAATCGTTGAAGCCGTGTTCGCGTCCGTTGCCGCATTAGCGGCTTGAGTCGCGCTATGAATATTTGCCGCCGTCGAGCCGCCGACAGAATTCACTGTTGCCGTCACCGAACCTGAGCCGCTCGCCGTCACATCGCCAGTCAGTGCCGTGATAGTTCCGCCACCGTTATTGTCGTTAGCGGGAGCCCAACTTGTACCATTAAACTTCAATGTTTGTCCTGAAGTAGGGGCCACGGAAAAATCGAGAGCCACGCCTTTGATTTTATCTACGCTGACTGAACCAATAGATCCACTGACATCACCTGCAACACTGACGTTGATCGCCAGACACTTAAAACTGTTTGTCGCCGCTTCCCAATACATTGTTTGGTGCTGAGCACAGTTCGCACTTGCGACTGCGGCACTAAAATACGATTGCGTAACATAACCGCTTAAGGTCGCAGCCAGTCCTGAGACATCGGAACTAGTAATGACCGCCGGAAGCCATTGAGCTCCGTTGTATTTTAAATATTCGCCGCTGTTAGGAGCGGTGGTAGAAACCGCCACGCCCTGAATTTTTGCTACTGTGGGATTGGGATAAGTGGAACTTAAATCTCCACCGGCTGCGCCCGTGGGAATACGCGCATCTGAAAGACGTGGATCATTACCAGCGGCTACGGTGTTAGCTGCAGTTCCAACATTCAACGTGAGCGTGGGAGTGGATGTCCCATTGACGATAGTTAAGTAAGAATTAGCAGACGTCACATCGGTGACCGTTCCTCCGCTCGCGCCCGCGACACCAGAGCATGTTAATGCCGAGCCATTCCACGATAAAAAAGTTCCCGAGGCACACGTAGGAATTCCGGCTTTCAAGAGAAAGTCAGAAGCGCTATTCGTACCTAGCTTTGTTGCGGAATACGAATAGCCCGCAAAAGGGACCGAGCGGATTTCAGAATCCGGCGAAATGACTTTCCAACCGGAACCATCATGAAACTGCACGCGCAAGCGTCGAATATCATCATAACTTGGGCTGTAATTAGAACTTCCATAACAGGCTAAGGAGCCTGAGTTCACAAAGGCATCTAAGAGTTTAAAAGAGGCGTCGGTCGGAAAGCTTTTGCTGCCACTGCCGATGGCGACGTCAAACACGCCACCAGAATTTGTCATGTTAATGCCATTCACTTGTTCGCGGTAAAGAACGCAAAGACCATCGGGACTTGTGATTTCAAACTGAAAACTGACGTTATTAAATTCAAGCGGAGAACCGTCAGCACGCAGAATACGCCCTTGATAAGTCAGCGAATTGGGCCCTGCCCACGCCGCCGTTAGAAACAGAAATATGAATAAGAACGTGCCGGTGTATTTCATACTCTCTTCTTTTCGGTCTTTATTTGTCGAAATCTTAACAGTATTAAGTGAAACCGCCTTGTATTGGTGATAGAGCGTATCAACTTGGGACGTGAGCTCGACCAAAGCAGGAAGAATGACTGGGTCGTAAGAATGTCTAAAGCTTAGACAAGCCTTCCCTTATTACAGAGATTCTTGAGCTCACGGGGTGGACGAAGGGGACTATGCTATAACCTCTCTATGAATTTCAGCCACGGCCTTATTTTTATTCTAAGTTTGATGTTAGGAAGTGCAAGTTTAGCTGCCGGTACCAAACCGCGCGCCTGTTTGACTGAACACATTGATGAAGCCTTGGAGTTGAATAAAAAAAGAGCGCCTCACTACGAAAGGCTCTCTGACGGGAAAAGCAGAAAGGTCACCAAACTTTTGATCTCGATGGAACGAAAGCTGCGACTGATTTCTCCCGTTGCGGATCTTTTGGTTCAGCCGTTTCAAAGAGTCGGCATCCCGATGACTTGCGATTACTTCATTTCGATGAACGAAACTCCGAAGTTCAGAGCGGTGAATCCTGCGGGTAAGGACTCTTTAGATAACTTCCGTCCTGCCGCCGTGGAAGTGATGCAGAAGTATCTTTTGCAGTTCTATAAAGAACGAGAATACACGGAACTCGCAAACTATGCCGATGAATTGATCCATGAACTGGAGCGTGAACCACGCTATAACTGCATGGTTCGTCATATTTTGGAGTCTATCCGTCGCATCGCTGTCTTGATTCCACGTCACGAAAAAATGGCGATGGAGCGTTTGGGTGACTCCACGATGTTCATTGCGAATCTGATGTTGCGTTCTCATATTTATCTACTAGAAGAATCATCGGAGATTGACCAAGTCGCGGCTCCGCTTCAAGCAGACGCCTTACCGATTGTGTGTCAGGACGTACCTTATATTCCCTGGCCGTAACGTCTAACACTGTTTCCGATTCTTAACTTGCGGGTCCCATCATTCCCCGCAAGAGTATTCGGATGAAAAACTCTTTGCGTTTCATCGCCGTCTTTCTATTCATAATTTTTCTTACCGGTGTGTCCTTGGCTGAATCCCTCTTCGAGCGAAGAATCGCTGACGGCCGCAAAGTTTTTGACGTGTTCTTACAACAAGGCATTCCCCAAGAAGCCTTAGATCTGACTTTTCGCATGTTCGACTACAACGTAGGTCTGATCCCGAATACCGAGTACGCAGTGATTGTCAATTATTCGGAGCCGTCGACGGTGAAGCGGCTTTATCTTCTGCATTTGGATTATGGATATGTTGAAAGATTTTATGTCGCGCACGGGATTAATTCCGGCGTTCTTGAAGCGCGCAGCTTTTCAAACTACGTGGACTCTTGGAAAAGCTCTCTGGGATTTTACTTTGCGCAAGGAACTTATCTGAGCAAAGTGAACGGGCGCTCGCTGTATCTTGAAGGGATCGATAAATCCAATGATCGTGCTAAGGAACGCGCCATTGTTTTGCATGGCGCCGGTTACGTCAGCGAAGCATTTATCGCACAAAACGGACGGCTGGGGTGGAGTGAAGGTTGCTTTGCAGTCAGTCTTCAAGACCGTGATTATTTGATCGATGTTTTGCAAAGTGGAAGTTTGCTTCTGTCCTATCACAAAGACCTCATGCGATCATCTCGACTTTCGCCTTGGCAACAAGAGCTCGCAGGCTCTGAAATTATTCCGCCCGGAGTAAATCCAAGACGTACCTCTGGGGAAGGTGGCGGAGGAAGGTAAGATGCGTCTCATTCTGGCGCGAAAATCAAAAAGTGTTTCGGAATATTAAGAAGTTACTTCAGCTGCAAAAATATTTTGACGATGTAGCCCTGGGCCATTGAACCCAGGGAGTATTCCATGTTGGATCGTATTTGGAAAACGCGGAGCTATCGATATAAAACCTTGGCGTTACTCATTGTAGCGATCATCCCTCTTTGGGCAATTGTTCTATTCTATGTTCTTCCTTTGGTCCGCGACAATATGTATGAAGATCGTAAAGTGGCCATCCGAAGCACTGTTGATCTCGCGACTAAAATCATTGAGCACAAGTACGAGCTTTTTCAAAAGAAAGAGATCACTGAAGAACAAGCCAAGCAACAGGCCCTGGCAGCTATCAAAGCTCTTCGCTATAGCGGTAATGAGTATTTTTGGATCAACGATCTTCACCCTCGCATGATGATGCATCCGATTAAGCCAGAACTTGATGGCAAAGATCTTTCTGACATGAAAGACCCGACGGGATTTAAGCTCTTCGTAGAATTTGCACGCATCGGTCAAACGGCCGAAGGCGAAGGGTTTGCAAACTATATGTGGCCGAAACCAGGTTCGCCGCAGCCTGAACCTAAAATCAGTTTCGTGCGTCAGTTCAAGCCTTGGCAGTGGATTGTAGGAAGTGGTGTTTACGTTGATGACGTTGAAAAAGCAGTGGCTACCTTCCGCGACAAAGTTCTGATTGGTTTTTCATTGGCTTTCGTCTTAGCGTTTGGGGTTTTCTATTTGTTTGCCAGCCGTCTTATGAATTTTTTAGCACAGACAGTGACCGACACGAACACGGCCAGTCAGCAGGTGTTAGAGGCATCAAATATGCTTTCAACGGCGGGGCAAAACGTGGCTCAAGGAGCTGTGGAATCTGCTGCGCGAATTGAAGAGACTTTGCGTTCGGTGACAGATTTAAATGAAATCGTGAAGGCCAATCAAGATCGTGCTAAGGCAGCGGCAGAACTCGCGAAGACCTCCGAGGTGGGAGCCTCTGAAGGTGCCAATGAAGTAAAGAAATTGATCGAAGCTATTACCGTCATGTCCAAAATTTCAGGCGAAATCACGTCAGCCATGGATATTATTGATGACATCGCCTTTCAAACGAACTTGTTGGCCTTAAACGCGGCCGTCGAAGCGGCCCGTGCTGGAGAGCAAGGAAAAGGATTTGCAGTTGTTGCAGAGGCTGTTCGTGGATTGGCACTTAAATCAGCCAGTGCCGCGAAAGAAGTTAAGACTGTGATCACAAGCAGTGTAGAGCAAACACGAGTGTCGCTAGAACTTGCAGAAAAAAGCGATAAAGTTCTGGATGGAATCGTGAGCTCCGTGCAAAAGGTGACAGTTCTCAATCAAGAGATTTCTGAAACGTCTTCCCATCAGTCGGATGGTATTAAAGCCATTCATGAGGCCATGGGTTCTTTGGAAAGACAGACTCAAGCCTTTTCGGCAGCGGCAGAAGAAACTGCCGCAACCTCTGAAGAAATGTCCGCTCAAGCCAATACACTTCAACACATGGTGAATAGCATGGCTAACGAAGTGATTGGGAAAAAAGTGGCTTAATTCTCTAAAACTAAAACGTCTTCAATAATACCAGCTCTTGTGATCATCTCTAAGAGCTGCGTTACTTTTTCCGCATTCAAAGCATGTGAAAAATCCGCCAAAGCCGTCGCCACTGATTTTCCTTCTTTCAAATCCAAAAGAATTTGCGCTTCCACGGCGTCGATTCTTTGCACGTAGATCTTTCGTTGCTTTTTATAAACCAAAAGATGCTCTGGATGACTCCAGTGAATATCTTCAAAGTGATATGAGCGCTCGTTTCGCTGTCTCCAGACATCATAAATCGAATAAGGGCTTTCAAAGACATGCATAGATTCGATGAAGTGGATTTTGAAATCCTCTTCGCGCAAAAGTTCTTCGATATGCTCTTCCGAAAGAGGTTGCGGAGTCGGTGTGTGATGCATGTCTTTAATCGTCCACTCAAAGCGCGCCAATTCATAAATAAAAGGAATGTTCGTCGTGGCCGACGATGTCTTTAAGAAGGCCGGAAACTCTGCACCGTGAGCCGCAAGGTCATAGGACAACGAAGGCTGTGCATTGATATAATCGGCGGCCACTTGTTGAAATGAGTCCGCTCCTAGCACCCAGAAGATGGCAGGATAGGTTTCTTTCAGACTTTCCGTCAGACGGCGAATGTAGCTATGATTATAAACCTTAAACGCACGCTCCAAAGACATCTGTCCCACGGCTTTTAAAGTTTTTTGAAATGCCTGATCGTTTTCGCCAAGAAGGCCTTTTTTAAACAGGTTCTGTGCTTCGTTCAGATTCATGAGAGCCCTCCAAGATGTAAACAGCCTTCATCACTTCGACTTCCAGTTCTTTGAAGTCCGGGATGTCTTCGTCGCGTTCAATTAAAATAGGTAAGTGGCGGATTTTGGGTGCCATCAGTTTAAATAAGTCCCATATTTGTTCCGGAATTTCCTGCCCATGATTGTCAAAAAGAATGTCTTCGAACTTCGTCGGTCCCGACATGTGAATTTGCACCACGCGCTCCAGAGGAACGTGGTTTAAGAAATAATTCGGATCAAAACCGTGATTGTAAGAGTTCACATAGACATTGTTCATATCGAGCAGAAGACCACAACCTGAGCGGCGACTGACCTCGCTGATGAAATCCCATTCGTTCATTTCGTTATTGCGATAGCTGATGTAGGTGGAGATGTTTTCCAAGATCAGCGGACGTCGCAAAAAGTTTTGCACGAAATCAATGTTGTTCACCAAAGTCTCGATGCTGTCTTCTGTAAACGGGAGGGGCAGAAGGTCGTGAAGATTTTGCTCCGGAGATCCAGTCCAACACAGATGATCTGAAACAATAAAAGGCTCAACGTGCTCAATCAGTTCGCGCAGTTTTTGTAAGTAATCTAAGCGCAAACCTTCGGGGCAACCGATGTTCATTGAAAGACCGTGCAAAGCGACCGGATAGTCTTGACGAATCAGTTTGAGCATCTCTAAAGGACGCCCGCGCGAATTCATATAGTTTTCAGTGATCGCCTCAAACCAAGCAGCTTCTGTTTGAGGTCGCGTTTCTAAATAGGAATAATGGGGCTGGCGAAGGCCTAAGCCCACTTTATGTGTTCTTGATGAGGGGTGCATGTCAGCTCCTATTTTTTAGCCGGAGCTGCGGGTTTTGCTACTTTTGCTTCGCCATCAATTTCAATTTCGATTTCGTCGCCGACAACCCAGCCACCTTTATCCATGGCTTTGTTCCAGTTCAAACCGAAATCTTTGCGATTCACTTTGGATTCGGCTTCAAAAGAAATCACGCGATTTCCCCAAGGATCGTTCACGGCGCCTTTGTAGTCGATATCAAACACCGCCGGCTTGGTGATACCGCGAATCGTTAGATCCCCGTGAATCTTGTCAGGTTTGCCATTGTCATAGTCCACTTTCGTACCCTTGAAAGTCATTTCAGGATACTTATTTACATCAAAGAAATCCGCCGTGCGCAGATGCTTATCACGGTCTTTTTCATTTGTGTTCAAAGAGGTGGTGAAAACTTTGACGAACACATTTTCAAGTTTTTGAGTTTTTTCGTCAAAGTCGAATGTGCCTTCGAATTTTTCGAAACGGCCTTTGACTTTGGAAACCATCAAGTGAGGCGCCCTGAAGCTGACATCCGTGTGAGACTTATCAAGCTCAAACTTCTCGGCAAATGATGTTGCAGAAAAAAGAGTAGTGGCTAGAAATGAAAAAAGTAGAACGCGCATCTTTGAAATCCTTTCGGTAAGTGCTCGTTCTACTTTTTTAGAGGTGCTAAACTTTTACAAATTAAGTTGATGAAAGCTTTAGTAATTCATCAAAGCTTTAACATCGAGCTTGCCGTTCGACACAGATTTTCCATCTAGAGCTTGAATTCTACGAGAAGAACCCAAGATCGCCGCTTTCACATCCTGCCATGATTTTTCCGGATGAGCCGACCAGTAAAGAGCCGCCGCACCCGCGACGTGAGGAGCTGCCATTGAAGTTCCATCCCAAGTCGCCTTGAAACCAAACTTGTCGATCACTGTGTCTGTGTAGCCTTGAGCGACAACTGTCGAAAATACTTTGACGCCGGGAGCGCCGATATCAACCGACTTGTGGCCCCAGTTTGAGAATGAACCCAAACGATCATTAGAATCTAAAGCCGCAACAGCGATGATGTTGTCGTGCGGATAAGAAGCCGGGTAGGCAGGGTTGGCATCGTTGTCGTTATCATAACCAACACCTTTGTGACCGTTGCCCGCCGCCGCGATAAATAGAACGCCTTTGTCTTGTGCGTATTGAACAGCATCACGCAAAGCTTGGTTTTCCGGAGCGCCGGGCTCTTCACCTTCAGAACCCCAAGAGTTGTTTAAAACTTTCGCGCCATTATCAACAGCGTAACGGATTGATTTGATCGCATCCGCTGTTGTTCCGCCGCCAGTCATGCCGATGAAACGCAATGACATGATTTTTACGTTTGGTGCAACACCTGCGATGCCTTTACCGTTGTCTCCACGAGCCGCCACGTTGCCTGCACAGTGAGTTCCGTGACCAGGGTTTCCACCTTTAAACAATCCATCCAAAGTATCAACAGCCAGGTCGTAAGGCTTGTTGTCGTTTCCAACAAAGTCCCATCCGATCACGTCGTCCACATAACCGTTGCCGTCGTCATCGATCCCGTTGTTTGGAATTTCATTCGCGTTTCTCCACAGATTTGGAAGAAGGTCTTCGTGAGTGTAGTCCACGCCCGTGTCGATCACGGCAACGATCATATCTGGACTTCCTTTAGTCACTTTCCAAGCGTCGACAACGCCGTTATCGATCATGCCCCATTGTTTTGAAAACAAAGGATCTGCGCCTGTTGTAGTTTGCGGAGCGTCAGGAATCACTGGATTGTCCTGACGAGCGGCTGCGCGAAGTTGAGGATTTCTAGAAAGCATTTTTGCCAAAGCAGCACGGCGCAATGGGTCTTCAATGCGATAATCTTCAAGTAATTTCACTTTGTAGTTTGGTTGAACGTACTCAACAGCTGGATTTTTCTCCAGTGATTGAATGCTCATGCCGCGAGGAGCTTGAACGCGAACCCAGGATTCGCTCAGTTTTTCGATTTTTGCTCCCTGCATTTCGAACTCAACAAAGCCCGGTGCTAGTTTAATGAGCAAATCTTGTCTTTTTGAATTAGCTTGCGCCCCTAAGCTGATCGCAAGCATGGCAGAACTCACGTACAGAGCCATCTTCTTCATGCTGTTTTCCCTTCTTATCGAGGTCCCCTCGAAGTCCTGCTGATCAACAACTGGACTTCTCCTCGAGTGATGTTAGGTGGAAATTAAAGTTTGAAATGAGACGACTAGAGAATCAATTTCAATTACCTCGTTTCGGAATGCCGCGTTGAAGAAATCAGACGCGCCCCTTATATTACTTATCTAGTTGTCAGGATTACGGATTTTCAGTAACTACTTAATGATAGCTAAATGAAATTGCAGAGGTGTATTTATGCACAAAGATCAAGTGCAGGGTTCTGTGTCTCTCGCAGGCGCAAGCGGAACTCAAGCCATAGATGATATGTCACGAGATGTTGCTTTCACATCAAGGCTCGATGCTTTGGTGGCGTGGGGGCAAAAAAATTCTTTGTGGCCAATGCCTTACGGTACTGCTTGTTGTGGTATCGAGTTCATGTCAGTGATGGGACCGAAGTATGACTTAGCACGTTTCGGTGCTGAGGTTGCTCGTTTCTCTCCTCGTCAAGCGGACTTGCTTGTCGTTGCCGGAACTATCACAGAGAAAATGGCACCGGTTATCACTCGTATTTATCAACAAATGCTTGAACCAAAATACGTGATCTCAATGGGCGCCTGTGCAAGCTCAGGTGGTTTCTACCGTGCTTACCACGTTCTTCAAGGTGTCGACAAAGTCATTCCTGTCGATGTTTACATCCCAGGTTGCCCTCCGACACCAGAAGCGGTGATGGATGGAATCATGGCATTGCAACGTATGATTGCGACTCATCAACCACGTCCTTGGAAAGACAACTGGAAGAATCCATATGAACAAACTTGAGACTTTAAAACAAAACCTGGCGGGTAAATTCAAAATCGAGAACTACAAGTTCATCCACGCTGTGGGTGATGATGTTCTTGAAGTTCCTAAAGAAGACGTTCCGGCGTTGCTTTTGTATCTTCGTGAAAGCGGGCAGTTCGATTTCTTGATGGATGTTTGTGGTGTCGACTATCCAAACCGTGAAAAGCGTTTCGATGTTGTCTATCACTTATTCTCTTCCAAAGACTCTTCTCGTTTGCGCGTGAAAGCGCAAGTGGGTGAAAACGAATCTATCGGCACAGTTCTTCCGGCGTGGAAGGGGGCTGACTGGTTTGAGCGCGAAGCTTACGACATGTTCGGTATCAAGTTCGATGGTCATCCGAACTTGCGCCGCATTTTGACTCACCACCAATTCGTGGGTCATCCGCTTCGTAAAGACTACGATGCAAACTTGCAACAACCTTGCACGTCTTCATTGCCAATTCATTTCAACAACGAGCCAGGTTCTCCAGGTGATGTGTTGAACGATAAATATGTTCCTTTGAATATCGGTCCTGCCCATACAGCGATGCACGGAACACTTCGTGTGATGGCTGAAATGGATGGCGAGACGATCGTTCGTTGTAACAATGAAATCGGATATCTTCACCGCTGTTTCGAAAAAATGGCAGAGACTCATCCGTACAACCAAGTGATCCCTTACACAGATCGTTTGAACTACTGTTCTGCGCCAATGAACAACATTGGTTACTGTAAAGCAGTAGAGCGCCTGTTGGGTGTGGAAATTCCACCGAAGGCACAAGCGATGCGTGTGATCTTGGCAGAGCTTTCTCGTATCATCGACCACACGATTGCTATCGGTACCGGTGCGATGGACTTGGGTGCTTTGACTTCTTTCTTCTATATGTTCGGTCTTCGTGAACAGGTTTACGGATTGTTCGAAAAACTTTGCGGAGCTCGTTTGACTGTATCTATGACTCGCGTCGGTGGTATGGCTCAAGATGCACCGGAAGGTTGGTTCGACGAAGTTTTGGCTCTTTGTAAAGAGATCCGTAAAGGCACAGACGAAATGGCATCGATGGTTTTGGACAACAAAATCTTCATCCTTCGTACGAAAAACGTGTGCCCGGTTTCTGCTCAAGACGCGATTCAATGGGGTTACACAGGTCCTCTTCTTCGCGCTTCCGGTGTGAACTTGGATTTGCGTAAAGCAAAACCATACTACGGTTACGACGCTTTGGACTTTGATGTTCCAGTAGGAACAACAGGCGACATCTACGACCGTTACTTGGTTCGTTTCGAAGAAATGCGCCAATCTGTTCGTATCATCGAGCAAGTCTGCAAAAACGTTCCTGGTGGCGATTACACGATCCGCGACAAAGGTATCGTTCTTCCAGAGAAAAAAGATGTTTACGGAAACATCGAGGGTTTGATGAATCACTTCATGTTGATCATCAAAGGTCTTCGTCCTCCAGTGGGTGAAGTTTACGATGCGACGGAAGCGGCCAACGGTGAGCTAGGTTTTTATCTAGTGAGTGACGGCTCTGCAAATCCATACCGTTTGAAAGTTCGTCCACCATGCTTCGCGATCTACCAATCGTATCCAACGGTGGTGAAAGGCGCGATGTTGGCAGATGCTATCGCAACTGTCGCTTCGATGAATCTTATTGCGGGTGAGTTGGATAGATAGTGGGCGACAGCCCTCAAAGCGGAGGGTCACAAGACCCGAAGCTAAAGCAGCTTAGAGTTTTGAAAAATTTAAAGGAAAAAGAATGTTTCAACTAAGTGAACAAGGTTTGGCGGAAGTAAAAAAAGAATTGAATCGCTATGAAGCGAAAGATTCTGCGATCATCCCAAGCCTTTACATCGCACAAAAAGAAAACAACGGTTTCGTCAC
This sequence comes from Bdellovibrio bacteriovorus, assembly GCF_001592745.1. Classification (NCBI taxonomy): domain Bacteria; kingdom Pseudomonadati; phylum Bdellovibrionota; class Bdellovibrionia; order Bdellovibrionales; family Pseudobdellovibrionaceae; genus Bdellovibrio; species Bdellovibrio bacteriovorus. The sequence goes on along the minus strand of NZ_LUKD01000001.1, from coordinate 618,376 downwards.
TGCAGAAATGATCACATATCTTTCTAAAGTGATGGACATCCCTGAAGCACGTATTAACGAAGTTTTTAAGTTTTATACGATGTTCAATCAAAAGCCGGTGGGTAAATACCACGTGCAAGTATGCACGAATATTTCCTGTGCTCTTGAAGGTGGTCGTGAGATGGCTAGCCACATCTGCCACGAGTTGGGTGTGAAATACGGCGAAGTCACTTCAGATGGCCGTTTCACAGTCAGCAAAGTGGAGTGCTTGGGTTCCTGCGGAACGGCTCCAATGATGCAAGTAAACGACACGTATCATGAGAAACTCACTCCGGAATCAGCAATGAATCTGCTACGAGGAATGAAATAATGGCTGAAACAAAATTACTGACGGAATTCTATCACTTGCCAGAGTATCAAACTTTGGCTGGTTACAAAGCTAAAGGCGGTTACGAAACTTTGCCGAAAGCTTTGAAAATGCAACCTCAGCAAATCATCGACGAAGTGAAAGCTTCTGGTCTTCGTGGTCGTGGTGGTGCGGGTTTCCCAACGGGTATGAAATGGGGCTTCCTTCCTAAAAATGGAGAACCTCGTTACCTTCTTTGCAACGCCGATGAAGGGGAGCCTGGAACATTCAAAGACCGTATGATGATGGAGCGTGCTCCACATCAATTGATCGAAGGCATGATTATCTCTGGCTTCGCGGTGGGGTCTAATAAAGGTTATATCTACGTTCGTGGTGAATACGTTTACCCGATCGAATGCTTAAATAAAGCGATCAAAGAAGCTTATGCAGCAGGCCTTCTTGGCAAAAACATCTTGGGTTCAGGTTTCGACTTTGACCTTGATGTGTACCGTGGTGCCGGCGCTTATATCTGCGGTGAAGAGACTGGCATGATCTCTTCTTTGGAAGGCTTGAAAGGCCAACCAAAATTGAAGCCTCCATTCCCAGCGGTTCAAGGTTACTTGCGTAAACCGACAATCGTGAACAACGTGGAAACTTTGGCGGCTGTGACTTACATCGTTCGCGATGGCGCACAAACTTACCGCAAACATGGAACTGAAAAATCTGCGGGAACAAAATTGTTCTCTCTTTCTGGAAACGTGATGACTCCAGGAAACTACGAAGTTCCATTGGGCTATCCTTTGATGGATTTGCTTATGAAAGAGGGCGGAGGCATGAAACCAGGCCGCAAACTCAAAGCGGTTATCCCTGGTGGTTCTTCAGCTCCTGTTTTGACAGCAGAAGAAGTGGCGAAAGCAAATCTAGATTACGAATCATTGGCGGGTCTTGGAACCATGCTTGGTTCCGGTGCGGTGATCGTGATCGACGACTCTCAATGTATGGTGGATATGTTGGGTGTTTTAACTCACTTCTATGCGCATGAGTCTTGTGGTCAATGTACACCTTGCCGTGAAGGTACAGGTTGGTTGAACAAGATTCTTCACTCGATCTTGGAAGGTCGCGGTCGTTTGCAAGACATCGACTTGTTGATCAAAGTTGCTGACAACATGAAAGGGAAAACAATCTGTGCCCTTTCAGATGCAGCCGCTCTTCCGGTTTTGAGCTTTGTGACTAAGTTTAGAGATGAATTTGAATTCTATGTCCGCGAAGGACGTTCGAAAGTAAAAGGAACGACATATGCCGAAATGCACCATTAATGGCAAAGAAGTCGAAGTAAAAGAAGGCACGTCGATTATCGAAGCCATGCAACAGTCTGGCGATCGTATCGCGCACTACTGCTGGCACCCTGGTTTGAGTGTCGCAGGTGTATGTCGTCTTTGTATGGTGGAGATCGAAGGAAATCCACGTGTACAAATCGCATGTAACACAATGGTTACGGAAGGCATGAAGATCAACAACACGTCTGAAAAAGTACGTGATGCTGTAAAGTGGGGCTTGGACTTCCACTTGATCAACCATCCTTTGGATTGCCCTATCTGTGACCAAGCGGGTGAGTGCGGTCTTCAAGACCAATACATGGAGTACGGTAAGTACGATCCAGAAATGGCTGAAGCCAAAGTAAAGAAACACAAAGTGGTCGACTTGGGTCCAACAGTGGTTTTGGATTCCGAAAGATGTATTTTGTGTTCTCGCTGTGTTCGTTTCACTGAAGAAGTTTCTAAGACAAATGAGTTGGGTATCTTCAACCGTGGTGATCGTTCTGAGATCGGAACTCACGAAGGTGTTGAGCTTAACAACAAATACTCATTGAACACGGTTGATATCTGCCCAGTGGGTGCATTGACGTCGAAAGATTTCCGTTTCCGTCAGCGCGTATGGTATCTCAAAGACGCCGAAACAGTCTGTAACGGTTGCTCAAACGGTTGTAACGTAAAAGTGTACTTCAACAAGGAAGGTTTCTTCCGCGTGAAGCCTGTTTACAATGAAAAAGTGAACGGATACTGGATGTGTGACGAAGGTCGCGACATCTATAAGTTCGTGAACAAAGAGACTCGCTTGTTGAAAGCGCAAGTTCGCGGTGCTTCCGGTTGGACAGAAATGGCTGGCGGAGCAGCAGCGAAGAATGCTCATGAAGTTTTGAAAAACACTTCAGGCGACTCTTTGGCTCTTGTTTTGACAGCACAATACACAGTGGAAGAATTCGACGCGATTGTTTCTACATTTGTGAATGAATTTAAAACTAAGAAGGTCTTCTTCTGGATTAACAACAAAGAAACTTTCGACAGCTTTGACGGCCTTCTTCTTCGCGGTGATAAAAACCCGAATACAAAAGGTCTTCTTAAAGTTTTGGAAAAACACGGTATCACAGCAACTTGGGCTGATTTGACTCAAGGTCTTGGTAACGGTTCGATCAAAACTGTGGTTGTTGCGGGTCCTGAAAACCAAGCGGTTTTCCCTGACTTCCAAGAGCGCGTGAAAGAGCTTTCAAAAGCTCAAAACTTGATCTGGTTGCAGGCGGGTAAAAACGATGCGTTGATGTCTTTGACTGGCAACGTATGGTTGATCCCAACAAAAACTTTCGTGGAAAAAGATGGCACGTTCATCAACCACGCAGGTCTTGAACAGAAGTTCAAAAAAGTAACGACGATTGTTTCTGAAGCTCTGACTTTGACGGAAGCCGCGTTGTTGTTGGCAGGTAAAAACCTGACAATCCCAACAGCGACAGCTCAGCCTTTCATGCCGATGAATCAGCGTGAAGATCAGGTGACTTTGGAAGCTCGTAAAAAGAACGAGTTTGTATTTAGAAGAGGCAGCCTATGAGCGTAATGCAAAATAACTCTGAAAAAGCAAAGTGGTACTTGCCCGGGGTCCTTGGTGGCCTTGGCATCACCATGAAGCACTTGTTGGTGAACCTTTTCAACCGCAAGAAAATGATGACGTTGAACTACCCAGAGGAAAAGTATGAATACTCTCCTCGCTTCAAAGGGAATCACGTTTTGACAGTGAAAAAAGACGGTTCACTTCGTTGCACAGCTTGTATGTTGTGCGCGACAAACTGTCCTGCAGAATGTATCAAAATCGTGGCTGCGGAACACAACGACCCTCACGTCGAAAAATTCCCGATCAGCTACGAAATCGACATTCTTCGCTGCGTATTCTGCGGCTACTGTGAAGAAGCATGTCCCGTGGACGCCATCCGTTTGGGCCCTGAGTGGCAAACTCCAGGTGTGAACGGCGCGAACTTCATCTACGACATCAACCACCTGGCTTACCGTCCAAACCTAAAAGGCGGTATCCAAACCCACGTCGACGACGAAGAACGTCTAAAATCAGGCATCTAATCACCACAAAAAAAGGAGCTAGAAATAGCTCCTTTTTTTTGAAGGTGCCTGCTTCTTTTTTGGGTCTACACCGCGTCGACCAAAAGGTGCCTGCTTCTTTTTTGTAACCCATCGCATAAATGCCTTCTGCGAGCGTCTTAACTTCTCTTCCAAATAGAAATAAACAGCGGTTCACGATCTTAATTTCTTTGTAGTACAAGGCGGTCGTTTCTTCGTTGAAACAGCGCCAAGGGCCATGTTACGAGGCTCTGGAAAGTTCTAACCGAGGAGTTTTTATGAGAAATCTATTCGTTGCTATCGTGGGCTTTATGTTGCCTTCATTGAGCTTTGCTTGGTGGGTTCCGCAAATGCAATTCCAAGTGACACCTCAATGGGCCGCTGTTCAGGTTTATAACTACACGGGTTTCAATGCTTTCTGCCAAGGACAAGTTTTCGGTCTGACTCAAACAGGCGTGTGGATGAATTCTTGGTTCCAAGTATGGGTGCCAGCGGGTGGCTTCCAGTACGCTTATGTTTACGCAAATGGACCTTACTACTTTGTGAATGCAACGGCTAATGTTCAGTGCCAGTAAGTAGCGTGAAAGAACAAAAGGAGTCGTAAAAGACTCCTTTTGTTTGAGAGAGTATTAGATTTCGTAAAGGCGAATAAACATATTGCGGGCTTCTTTCGTTTGCGAGTTGCTGTATTGCTGAAGAACCTGAAGAAAATCCAAAGTAGCCTTAGTCAAGTCGCCGCAACGGTCGGCACCTCTTAAAACAAGATCAAAATTTCCAATCGAGTCTTCGATGCTGTTTTCAGTATTTAGAAGCATTTTAAAGCTGGTGTGCAGATCTGTTAGTGAATAAGTTTTACTGACGAACATCGCTCTAGAAAACACATCTCGCGCATAGTTTGTATGGTTGTTTCCCAATAGCAGAAGTAGTGAAGTGAAGAAACGGTTGGCCTGTGAAAAACTTGCGGGTGATGAGCTCACTTTTTCCGCTACCAGAATAAAATTTAATGCGGCGTCTTCTTTAGAGTTCTCTGCTCTAAGAAGTTCGATGTAACTCGTAACAAGCATATCCAGAGTTCTCGGTCCACGAAGCGCTTGAAGGATTAGATTGAAGGCTTGTCGGGTGTCCGCAGTTGCGCCGCCGCCACCTAAGGCTTGCTGTAGATGAACGAAGTTGTCGACGACGTAACGCAAGTTCAAGTTGTAGCGCTTTTGTGCAGCTTCAACAATAGCCAGATTCTGTTCAGCATCTTGAGTGCTGTTTTCAACTTCTAAAAGAACCTTCAATGCATCGAAACGATTGTAAAAACCATTGCAGGAAACACCCTGAGTTCCGCCGCAGCGATTGTCAGCATAAGCAAGGCTCGAAGTGGCTGAAACCAAAAGGGCAAGTAAAACCAATTTTTTCATAACAGGAACCTTTCTAGATTTTTGATTTTTTCCAACCAGGTGAAGTTAGAGTTTCCTCAGAAAAAATTCCACTGTAATGATTTTGACAGGGGCCACTTTTGCGCCGTTGATATTTTAGGCGCTCTAAACTAAATAAACCTGCCTATACCCATAAGAGGCGTGAGAGTGACACAAATGAGCCTTAATTTAGGTCCTTCCTATAGCGAAAAGCATTGTTCCTATATAAGAAAAACGCGCGCTCAGCGTACGTGTTTGACCGCTTTTTTATTGAAGAATTCTGTTTAGTAAGTTGTGGAGAGAGCCGCTCCGCTGTTGAGAGATCCGATTTGTTTTGCCTAGATTTGTGTGCCTTAATAAGCTTATACAGGGGTCAAGGGAATGCAGATGGAATTTTTTTATAACACCAAACTTTGGGTGATATTCATTGGGCTTATCGTTTTTTTTAGCGCGGTTTCACTGCTTTCTCACTATATCGCCGGCAAAAAAGATAGAGCCGAACCGGGTTCGACAGAATTTCTCTCAACCACGATTCTCGGTCTATTAGCTCTATTGCTGGGATTTACTTTTTCAATGGCAATATCAAGATTTGATACGCGCAGCTCGTTGGTATTAAAAGAGTCCAACACTATCGGCACAGCCTATTTGCGCAGTGACTTGTTTCCCCAAGATCAAGTTCAAGAGTACCGAAGACTTTTAAAAGAATACACTCAACAGCGCATTGAATTCTTCACGTCGATTCGTAATGGCAAGCGCGAGTTCATCCAGAATATGCAAGCTCTGCAAACCAAGATATGGCAAGAAACCACGAAGCTTGTAAAAAACAACATGTCCCCTGTTGCCGCCACGTTCATTCAAGCGAATAACGATCTGATTGATGTGGACGGAGAAAGACTTTTTGCTTCTGAAAATCACGTGCCCGAAGTGGTCTTCGATGTTCTCATTCTGATTGCGGCGATGGGCCTCGCCTCATTAAGTTATTCCCTGGGAATAAAAAAGCACAGCGCCAAAGCACCTCTGGTTCTAGGAATCCTCTTTGCCGTCGTCATTGTGCTTATCCAAGATTTAGATAGACCCGGGCGGGGGCTCATTCAGCCACATGAAGACGCCATGATTCGCGTCTTAGAAAGCATGTAGCAGGTGCCTGCTTCTTTTTTGCAACCCTGTGCGTAAATTTAGAGCATTTGCATTGATTCACAAGCTTGGGTCTTTCAGACTTTATGAGTAGGGGGAACTATGATGAAACTACTTCTTTTCGCGTCTTTGATTTTTTCAAGCGTGATGGCTTCAGCAAATGACGTCACAGCTCTGACTGTGGAGCCAGGCAAGCAACAGGACCAATACTATAGTTACAACTTTGGTTCTACTTGGGTGAATAGCCGTATGTATGCGGATTTTTCTTTAACTGCGGGTGACCAACAAGTAGATCTGCAAGGGATCTCCATTCGTGGGCAAGCCTACGATGCAACTTCGAATTGCCCGAAGGTTCTGCCTCCGCGCCAAACATGCTGGACAAGAGTTTTCTTCTGGCCGCAATTTGAAGGTCATTATTATGGCGATTTGATGTTCTATTTAAAGAACAGCACTATCTACATCCGCCTTTACGGATGGGCCCACAGATAAAGCAAAGGGAGCGTCAGCTCCCTTTTTTTTATGGTGCGATAATCGGGAAAGCCTCTTCTTCCACGAGCTTTTCGTCGCCCGAAAGAGGGCAGCGTAAAATCGGCGTATAAACGGGAAACACGCCTTGAAGTTTTGATTCATAAAGCACAATTTCACTCACATGAATTTTTCCAAAACTTTTTCTTTTAAATGGTGAAATCATGTCTTTCACGCTGCGGGGATTGCGAAGTCTTCCGAAGGTCAAGTGAGGTTTGAATTCGCGAGCATCCGGGTGTTGAATCAATCCGCGTTCTAATAGCAGATCGTCCAGAGCATACTTAAATTCACCTAAGTATCTTTTATTTTGAACACCCAGCCACAGAACTCGGGCGTCGTGTTCATTAGAGAAAGCTCCCATATCTTCAATTTTTAAGTCGAAGGGAGTGAAGAGGGTGCAAACTTCCTTTAAAGCCTCCATCAATGCCGGAATTTTTTCTTCAGGCTGCTCGCCTAAAAAACTCACGGTGATGTGGAAGTTATCAACAGGAACCCACTTCACATTGATTTCTCGCCGATCGGCATTGATTTTCAATTTTTTGTAAGTGGGTAGGAAGGATTCGGAAAGAGGATCCGTGGCATTAAGAGCGAAGAACAGTCTTCTAGTCATAAAAAGCCCCCTAAGATCATTATCCTGATCTTAGGGGTGCTTGTCATTTATTCTTTGGCTTAATCATCAAAGAAAGGGCCACAGAACCGCCGATGAAGAAGGCGATAATACCCAAAGACCATAAAATAGGGAAGTGACCGTCAAACAGCTTGTTCAACCACACCATCTTCAAACCCACGAAGATAAGAACGGCAGCTAGACCATACTTCAACAAGTGGAACTTATCCACGACGCCTGCAAGCAAGAAGTAGAGGGATCGCAAGCCCAGGATCGCAAAGATGTTGGAAGTGAATACGAGTAACGGTTCATTAGTAATAGCGAAGATCGCTGGGACTGAGTCCACGGCGAAGATAATGTCCGTCGCTTCTAGGAAGATCAAAGCAACGAACAGCGGAGTCGCGTGGCGTACGCCATTTTCAATGATAAAGAAGTGATCTTCATGCATACGCTCGTGCACGCGCACATGCTTTTTCATGAACTTGATCAGCCAGTTTTGAGTTGGATCCACTTCTCGTTCGGGTTGGATCATCATTTTTAAACCCGTGATGATCAAGAACACACCGAAGATCATGACAACAGCTTGGTACTGCATAAGAACAGAACCCAAAGCAATGAAGATCGCACGGAAGATCAAGGCACCTAAGATACCGTAGAAAAGAACTCTATGCTGGTATTTAGGGGGAACACCGAAGAATCCAAAAACGACAACGAAGACGAATATGTTATCTATGGATAGAGATTTCTCGATGACGTAACCAGTAAGAAACTGCAGGGCCACGTCTTTGGCGACGGTGGGATCCGGAAACTTATTAAGAGCATAGTAATAAAGACCAGCGTTGAAAAGCAAAGCTAAGCTGACCCAAACAATCGACCAAATCGTGGCCTCTCTGAAACCTACGGTATGGGAATGTTTATGAAATACACCCAGGTCCAACGCGAGCATCGCCAAAACGAAAGCGATAAAACCAGCATAAAACCACCAATATTCTGCAAAAGGAAATAAAAGAGTCTGCGTCACAAAAAGGACCTCCGGACTCAGAGTATAAGGGCTTTTCTTAATTATAAAAAATCGATAATCTTTAACAAGTTATTTGATTTTAACGAAGAGGATATATGCCTGTTAAAGTGGCAAACCAAATGCAGTGGCTTAATTATCACCACCTTCACTATTTTTATACAATTGCAAAAGAAGGAAGCATCGCCAAAGCTGCTGAAAAACTAAAGATAGGTCAGCCGTCGCTGAGCACTCAACTGCGCCAGTTGGAAGAGTCATTAGGCAAAGATCTTTTCGAGCGTCGTAAGCAAAGGCTGCATCTGACAGAGGCCGGAAAACTGGCTTATGAATACGCAGATCAAGTTTTTCACCTGGGCGCGGAAATGGTTGAGGCTTTGCACGACCGTCTTCAAAACAACCGTGTGCATGTGCAAATCGGTGCTCTGGATAGCGTTCCTAAGCACATCCTATTAGAAATTATTTTGCAAGCGCATCACCAAGGAAACTGTTCGGTCTCCGTTGTGGAAGGGGGAGGCAGCGAACTTCTGCGTGAACTCAGTGCGCATCAGATCGATTTGCTTCTTGCCAACTATCCACCTAATGTTGACACGAAAAGTATATATGCCCGGCCGATTGCAAAGCTCGACGTCGTCGTATGTGCCTCTGCGAAATATAAGCACCTTAAGAAAGGCTTTCCACAATCACTGGAAGGACAGCCCTTTGTTTTTCCAACAGTGCATAGCAAGCTCCGCCGGGACCTGGATCACTACTTTAAAGTCAATGGCATCAGGGTGGATCGCATTGCTGAAACTCAAGATACGAGCTTACAAAAACTTTTAGGGCAAGAGGGCGTAGGGCTCATCCCCATTTCTCTGATGGCAGCAGATGAACTTATCAAAGAAAAAAAGTTGGTGGTTTTAGGAACGCTCAAAGGGGTGAGTGAAGAGATCTGGCTTGCGGCGGCAGATCGTAAGATTAACAATCCGATCGCCGCAAAACTCATGAAGGGTTTTAGTTTGTAGTAGGACTGCAAAGCGCATTCAGAATCTTCATCGCCTCAACGGCCTCCGGAACCAATCCACCATCGCGGCTTGTGGAGTTCTCAATGCGTGTTCTGGTGCGCTGACAGGTGGAGGCATTGATGTCTTTCATGCGGATCAAATTCACATAATTATCGTATTCCGTAAGACTCCGGTACTCTTCCAGCGCCGGGTGGTCATCGGGTGTCGTTGCTAAATCCGGAATCTCAATCGTATTCAAACGATCGAAAAGAAACTGTTTGTAAGTTTCTAGGTATTGAAGGCGAGCCACTACGTTATCCTGACGTTGTAAATGCGCAATAAGATTATCCGCTGTTTGCAAAGTAAGACTGTCGGTAAAGGCCAAAGACGATTGGGAAGCAAGCAAACAAACCATTAGAATTAATTTACGCATGATCCACCTCCAGCATTCTTTTCGATATCGTTCAATGTTTTGGTAATCGCAGGAAAATAAGACGATGTTTCTTTACGACGAGCGGAACTCTTGTTCGCGCTAGCCGGGAACTTTTGCATGTACTGTTGCATTTGGTTGATGAACTCATCTGCGTTCGTCACTTGACGATTGCGATAATAAGTATTCAGCAATGTCTTCGCTGGAGTCCAAGTTCCTGCCGGGCCCGTATTATGAGACCATACCATCAAAGCTCTTTTAACTTTGTTCATGTCATACTCAGAAAGACGGAACTTTGATTTGTAGTTCTTATTGCTAAAGATCATTGAGTTCATATCTTTCTTAACGCCTTTAAGATAGGCGTAAGTGTAGATCATGTTTGTCACGGGGTTTCCGCGTTTTAAAGAAATACGATCGCACGCATAAGACTTCTGCGGACGAATCGGTTGCATGGAGTCTAAGAATTCCATAGAAAGGCGCGAGCACACGCGATTCTTACTGCTCTCAAGAGCGATGCGGATATCGTTGAGTTCGTTCGTGTTCACATCTTGAATCGCGGGTTGAGTAAACTGTCCAATGCCGCCAGCGCCCGTGCCGCTCATGGCATTGACATGGAAGCCAGACTCAACATTGATAAGAGCGTAAACGGCGCGCACATCCAACTTTTGCATCTCTTCACTTTCACCTGGTGCGATGAAGTCTTTCATGCATGAGCTGACGACGTCGAAGCTATTATTGATAAGTTTAAAATAGTTTTCTGAAATACAAGGGCGGAAAGCCTGTGATGAGGTGTCGTTTGCAGCACATTGCCGGAAGGATTTACTGCTAGCAGAAAATTTGGCTTCCATCGACATACGCATACACATAGGTTTAATGATAGAGTTCACGCGGATCGGTGAGCGGGTTAAAGCCGCCAGCAAAGAGCTCCCTTGGGCCGTCTGCTCGAGTTCTTTTTCCAAATAGTTATTTTGACGGTTGCACTGGTTGTAGCGCAGATTCGCCAATTGCTTTTCACAATCAGGGCAATTCTTATTGCTCATATTGTTCAGACTGCCTAAAAGATTTTGGACATTCTTAGCTTTATCGATTTGGTCGAGAGCATGTTCAATGATCGGAGCGGGTTGCTCGTCCACGTTAAAAGGAACAGACAGACCTTTTTCACTTGAAGCCATTTCGAAAGTTGAAAAGACGGGTGAGCCAAGGCTCCAACCAACGCTGAAACACAAGTTCAACAACAACAGCTTATATAATAGTGGTGTTCCAGTTTTCATGGATAGGTCTCCTCAGAGGGTTTACAAAGCAAGAGCTTTGCCAATCCTGGATCAATGATTTCAATAGATTACAAAGCGGATCTCTGTCTCAGAATGAGACGAAGTGAGGTAAACGCCTAAAGAGTCATAGTCACGTCCAAGACTTAGACAGCTAAACCGAGCCGAATTTTGCTTCGCTTCGAAAGTCCAGTTACGGAAACCCAAGAATTTTCCGAAGAATGAGGAAACGGGGGAAATCCTAATGAAAAAATGCTTACTTCTAGGTTCTGCAGTCCTGGCGCTGACAGCCTGTCAAAGTCCCTTTTCAAAGACGGGTGAGGTGGAATCCTATCGTCGTCCCGCTAGCACGGAAGAGCTTCTTTCTGGAAGCCAGAAAGTATTGAACGACTTGAACAATCCGCAGATCTTTAATCCGCAAACATGCGCGAAATTTGTGAATCAGGTGACGGATTATCTTTTCTATCTGCCAGCAGACCATTTTATTCCTAAGACGCCTGCTGAAGTTGAGCTTTTAAAAACCCGTGGCAGTGAAGCCATTGATACGATTTTCCAGATCCGAGTGGTCCTGCACGATAAGCTTCAAGAGTTTGATTCTCGTAACGAGCTTTCTAAAGAATGTATCACCGAGATTCGTGAAGGCTTCCAGTACGCACGTTTTGCTGAAGAATATCTTTTAGAATGGCTTTATAACCAAAAGGTCTTTAAGTTTGAGAAAACACCTATCATGGTGAATTCAAAACCCAGCACTTGGACGAATCCAAAATTTGCTGACTTCAAATTGAAAAGCGGCGACGTGATGTTGGTGCGTGGAAAATCACACGTCTCAGCTATGATCGCCCGCATTGGTGATGAAGAAGGTAACTTTTCCCACTTAGCCCTTGTGGGCGAAGATAAAGCGGGCAAGAAGTACGTCGTTGAGTCTTTGATTCAGTATGGTGTGATCGTGACTCCTCTTGAAGAGTGGAGAAAAGCTGAAGATGCCCGTGTGGCGTTGTATCGTCAGCCCGATGAGGCGTTGGCTAAATCGGCTGCCAGAAAGATGTACGACATTGCAAAAGCAGCTTTAGATAAGAAAAAAGGCATCCGCTATGACTTTGCGATGGATGACGATGACTATTCAACGATCTTCTGTTCTGAGGTGATTCGTATGGCCTATGACAGAGCTTCTAACGGGCAGTTCATGGTTCCAAAATATCGCAGTGGCGCGACGAAGTTTAAGAACACCGAATATCTTAAAAACCTAGGTGTCTCTAAAACTTCTTTATTCGCTCCTTACGATATCGAAGTGGATCCCAGATTTGACTTCGTGGCTGAGTACCGTTGGTATCCACTTCTTCGTCAAGTTCGCATGCAGGACGCGGTTCTGCAAAGTATCTATTCTTGGATGATTGAGAAAGGCTACGAATACCACTGGGCTCCACAACACTCGGTTAAGTCTTATTTCGCGAAGTTCGTTCGTCAGTTTGGTATTGCGGCTGACACTCTTCCGAAATATATGCCGGTAGGAAGTATTAAAACGAACGTGCAATTTGAAGCGGTCGCGAAAACTCTTGAAAAGAATATTTATGCTAAAGAGGCTGAGTTCTATAAAAAGAAAGGCTATTTGCCCTCTTTCCAAGACATGATGGCGATCAACGAAGAGTATCGTTATCAGGATTGCAAAAAGCAGCAGGCCTTCCGCGAAGCCAACAGATATCCTAACGACAGGGACATCGGTGGGAATCCGGAGTCGTCACAATTCCACTACTTCTTCTACAATAAGTCCAAAGACTGCAAATAAAAAAAGGGAGCTGAAAAGCTCCCTTTTTTTAATTTCTAAATAAAATCCATTAAACAGATCGTAGGCACACTTGCCATTGCTTCATTCCCATTTGGAATTCCAGCTTGGCAATTTCCATCTCGCGTTTGATTTCTGCAAGCTTCAGGTCGTAAGCCTCTTTCAGTTCTTCACGCTTACGAACGGCATCGACTTTAAATTGCTCATAATCGTCACGAAGCTTTTTCATTTTGTTCTGAGCTTCTAAGATTTTCTCTCTCATCGCTTGCAGCTTTTCTTCTGCAAAGCCGTGCTTAGTCAATTCCGCTGCTTCAGCTTGCAGACGTGCTTTCAAAATTTCCGCATTAGAAATCTGGCGAAGCTTTGTTGCAAGACCCATGAAGTTCAGGGATTTAATAACCCATTTTGTTGGATCCCAGTGGTACCACTTAATACCGTTGCGGTAGTCAATTTGGAATTTATGGTGGAAGTTATGGTAGCCTTCACCGTGAGTCAGGATTGCTACGAACCAAGAGTCACGAGCAGAAATTTCTTTTGAGTACGTTTGTTTACCCAAAGTGTGGCAAAGAGAGTTCACGAAGAAAGTGCTTTGTTGAGTCAAAGCGATGCGAAGACCTCCACCGATAACCAAGCCACCCAAAGCCGAACCCATCGCCCAACCGATCAAAGTAGGAAGTGCAAAGCCCGTCAAAATTGCTAGTGGCACATAATATTTGTGTTGGAATTCTACCATCCAGTCTTTTTGCAGATCTGGAGCGTGGATTTTTTGATCCACTGAATCTTTAAAGAACAACCAACCCATGTGGGCGTACCAGAAACCTTCGTTGATGTTGTAAGGATCTTTATCACCATCAATGTGTGTGTGGTGGCGGCGGTGATCTGAAGACCATTTCAAAGCGGAACCTTGAAAGCCCGACGCACCGACAAGCAAGAACAGCGCTTTCGCTACAGGATGGGCGTCGTAACTTTTGTGAGAAAATAGACGGTGATAGCCCGCCGTAATGCTTAAGTTTGTTGCTGCTGCGAAGATCAAAGCAAATAGCAGGATGTCTAACTCAAAACCATAATAGTAGAAGTAAATTGGAGTTAGAATAAGCGTGACCAGCGGATTGATAATCAGGAATAAGGCGACTGGCCATTCGATACGTTTTTTTGTCATTAGCACCTCTCAGAATCAAGTCTAACAGAGGTGTGTAGATTTCGACACTTAAATAGAAAAGCCAAGGATAATTTTGCCGTAAGTTCCACTCATATTAATGTCTTGCGTGGCTGCGTTACCAGTCGCGTCTTCCGCGCCATCCCAGCGAAAATCAAGGTAGCCGACTTCAGCTCCCACAATGAAGCCTGTCAGCTTCACACCACCTTCTAGGCCCAGGCTGTACGACTTCACGGAATCACTAGAAAAATCTGCTTTTAAGACGCCACCTTCTTCCGCCTTGAGACGAGTCGAGTGAGACAATCCCCAAGTGAAAATAGGCCCCAAGAAGAAAAGATTGTCGATGGGACGCCAATTAATTAGCAATGCCGTGCGAGTGTAATCCATGGTGTAGTCAATACCGCTTGTCGTGAAGCTCATGTTTTCATAACGCAGTCCTACACCTGGAACGAAAGGGAACGGAATTGTTAGGATTGCGTCAGCTCCAAGGCCGTAAGCATTAGAAACGGACGGAGTTTCTGCCGCGCATGTTGGGCACAAAGGATCCAAATCAGGATTGTTAGCAAGCATTCCGTAAGTGACGCGTGTTTCAAAGAGGGCGTGCGCCGGAGAAGTCAAAGCGCCGACAGTCAAAAATACCAAAGCTAAAATAAACGGATTCAATTTCATAAACGCACTCCACATGAACTTAGTAAGTTTACTGTGTGATAGGGTCAACACTCAATTTCCTGGTGAAAATAAGACCTTCGTCGCACTCTCTTTTATGAGGGAATCTGATAAATTTGAAAGATGTTTATCGACGTTGTACGACCGGAAGCTTGGGAAGAATTAAACGATCAAGTTAAAGCCGCCTTAGGTTTGGAACCCAAAGCTCGTGCACGCAGTTTTGCTGGTATCGCCTCTGCCGTATTTGAAATCTCACAAAGTACCGCACAATTTATGTCCCATAAAAAAGCCATTGGTGTAATTCTGGGGCAAACTTCTGTATTCGAAGGCTTACTTCCTTACTACTACAAAGAGACCTACGAAGTGGCTGCGCTTTCACATTTGAAACTTCACGATGTGAAAGAGTGGGTGGAAAATTTAAAGAAAGAAACTTGTTTTGTATTATTTGCCGAAGATCATCCCGTGACCGGTGAGATTTTCCCATTCGCGGATGAACTTGATAAGCTGCTCAACGAAAAGCGCATCTTTTCTTTTCGGGTTTCCCACGCTCGACATTTTCAAGAGTCGATAACAATTCGTCCATACACAGTTCGCTTGTGTTCGTACGCGCCTTCGGTGGCTGTTGCTATTGTCGGAGAAAGGTTTCGCTCGCCCGCAATGATGGCGCAGAATATGAGCTGGCAGGCGGAAGCCTTTATCAAAGAACTCACTGAGGCCCGTGGTGAACATCAAAGCAATCCGCTCTTAGTTGAGAATTTTGAAAAGGAAATTTCAGCTGTTGCTCGTTTGTATTTCAGTGCTGAGGCCACTCGTCTGTTTGATCGCGCGGTTTTTAGTTTCTCAGATGTCAGTGCTGAGGCCGTGGCGGATAATCTTTTTAAAAAGCTAGGAATTTCTAAAGTGGAGGGCTGGCAGAAGATGGCAAGCACCAATATGTGCCACTGGTCAGCCATTAAAATGTTTCGCCACTGGTGGGAGCCTACGCCAAGCCTAGAGCAACTGCGCGGCTTGTTGATTGTGGGGCTGGAGCTTCTGAATACAAAAGACTTTGCCAAGCTTGTGATATCTTCGTATGAAGAAGTAAAGCTGCAGCAAAGTTGGGACGTGTGACTCAAGGCAAAGACCGCTTCATCATTCTAAGAAAAATCAAATACTCGGAAGCCGACTTGATCCTTCACGCGCTTTCACCCGTCGGGGAAAAGCTGTCTTTCATCGCTCGGGGTGCCTTGAAAAGTAAAAAGCGCTTCGGTGGGGGAGTGCTTGAACCCACCCATTTCGTGAGTTTCACCTATAAACAGGCCGAAGAAGGACAGCTGAATGTTCTTCAAGAAGCGACTCTGCTGAACGACTTCCCTGGTATTCGTAAAGACTATGACCGCCTGGAACTTGCTCTGCACATGATTGATTGTGTGAGCAAAGTCAGTCAGGAAGGTGATAAATCTTCTGAGTTTCTTTTCAATCTTTTAGGGAATGCTTTAAAGGCTGTCGAGACCGCAAAGGATCCTCTCGTTTTAAAGATGCACTTTTATATCAAGTTTCTTCTTCAGCAAGGTGTTGTGAATGCAGAACCTTGGATGGCGCCGTTCTTTAAGGCTCATCTTGCGGATACGGACAAGCTTGCTCCCCAACGTGGACTTGTGGATCAGGAACTTCGCAATGTCGAAGCTATGGTCCGCCACTATCTTGAACACGCGACTCTGTAAAACTAAGCGACAGTTTCGAATATGCTTTATACCTATTACAAGTTTTGCACCGCGAATTTTGATCTACGCCGAAGATAGCTTATAAGACCTCTCGGAGGTTTTATGAAATTCGTTTCCTCACTCATCGCGATAGTTTTATTTTCAAACATCTCTCACGCTCAAGGTCTACAGCAGTTCCTAGGAGCTTACTCCGTTAACCAAGAAGAATGTAAATTAGCTCCGGGGAAAAGAGCTTACATCAGTTATAGCAAGCAGACGTCTAATCCGAAGGACATCGAGATCAACGTATACGGAGAAGAGGCCGTAGGCTTTCTTTTAGAAGAAGGGTTTCGCCGCGTAACTTTAAAGGAAGGTCATTACTCTGCTTATGACGTTGTCGGAACCCTCGACGGAAATGTTCTTACTCAAAAAACTATCATGTATCCTCTTGTCGGTGAGGCCTATCTTTCAGAGACTTATATTCTTACGAATTACGGTGATAAAGTGGTTTTGGCGCTGGATGAAGGCGCGGGTTATCAGATCACGTGTGAATTTATCAGAAAGTAATCACTTTCCTTTTCCCAAAGGGTGCAGATTCTCTAGCGTCCTCGCTAATTGATCGATCCCCAAATGAGTGTATTTTTCAGTGGCCTGCAGACTTTCGTGGCCCAATAGCTCTTGCAACGTTCTTAAGTTGGCTCCGCTAGATAATAAATGAGTCGCAAAACTGTGACGAAGAGCATGCGGATGCAATGGCTTTAAAAGCCCTGCACGCTGACCACTTAATTTTACCATGTCGTAGGCCGTGCGGGGGTTTAGCGGTTCTTCGCCAAAGACGAATTCGTTGAAGCCACTTTCTTTCTTCCATGTATGCAGCACTTGCACCGTCAAAGTGGGAAGAGCAATCACGCGCTCTTTAGATCCTTTACCTGTCACACGCAGAATTTTCTGCGCCATGAAGACTTCGGACCATTTTAGATTGCAAGCCTCACTGACGCGCAAGCCGCCACCATAAAGAAGCAGGAATAAGACCTTTTCTTTAAGTGGAACCTCTTTGTCGCTATCAAAGCTTTTAAAAACTGCCAGAGCTTCATCGACGCTTAGAAAGTGCGGAAGTTTTTTTGGAACCTTCGGACAAGTGATTTGCAGAGACAAATCTCTCTCGGTCAGTGACTCGTCAAAAGCCCAGGAAAAGAAGCTTTTCAGAGTGGCGGCTTTGCGATTCCGGGAGGCCAAAGAAAGGTGAGCCCACTGGTTGAAGGCTCTGCGAGCCGTAGCCAGCAGTTCAGCCTCGCTCAAAGAAGCCGACGAATTCTCATAATTAAAAGCCTGCTTAAGATCTAAGCTGTAGTGCTTGATTGTGAGGGGGGAGGCCGACTTCACAAAAGTCATGAATTTCAGATATTTATCAATGTTTTCGGCCAGTTTAAACGGCTTTGCCATGATGCTGAAATCCTATGGGTTGAAGCATAGGCCCTAAAAAAAATTTAACGCCATGCAAAAATTTACTTGCAAAACTTACACGACCAAAGTTATAACTCAATGCGTTGCTGCGGTGTATCAGAACGAGATATTCAATCTGAGACACCCACCCAGATTTATAAAGTACGTTACCGAAAGGTGGAACCCATGAACGACAACAACTCTATGATCTTGCCCTCTTCTCAGAATGCAAATCAAGTGATGTGGAATACAAATACAACTTCCAAAGTTTTGGAAAACAAGACCATCGTCTACCAATCTGAGGTGATGGGAAGCTTGATGAAGATGATCGACCGCGTGGCTCCTTCGACGGCGAACATCCTGGTTCTTGGTGAATCTGGAACGGGCAAAGAGCTTATCGCTCGCTCTATCCATGATCGTTCTAATCGCAGAAACAAAGCTTTCGTAGCGATCAACTGCGGTGCTCTTCGTGAGACTCTTCTTGAATCTGAACTTTTCGGTCACGAAAAAGGTTCTTTCACTGGCGCTTACAACCGTAAGATCGGTTTGGCTGAAGCGGCTAATGGCGGAACTTTGTTCCTTGATGAAATCGGTGAGTTGGATCCTGCGATCCAAGCTAAACTTCTTCGCTTCATCCAAGAAGGTGAAATCTACCGCGTGGGTGGCAAAGACCCTATTAAAGTAGATATCCGCTTGATCTGTGCAACGAACAGAGAATTGGACCAAGAAGTTGTAAAAGGTAACTTCCGTGAAGACTTGTTCTATCGTATCAACACGATCGTGGTCAGTGCTCCGCCTCTTCGTCGTCGTAAAGAAGACATCCCGGCGTTGATCAACCACTTCCTGAACAACTCTCAACACGCGTATTTGAACCGTGGTCGTTCCGTGAATGAAGAAGCGATGAAAGCTTTGGTTCGTTATGACTGGCCAGGAAATATCCGTGAACTTCAAAACGTGTGCGAAAGACTTCAGATCCTTTCTGAAGGTCACATGATCATGTTGAACGATATTCCAGAGAATATCCGTAACGGCGAGACTGAAAAAGACGTGATCGATTACGATCCAACAATGACTCTTCACGATTTAGAGAAGCGCTATATCTTGAAAGCTCTAGCGCACTTTGGTGGTAATAAAACTCAAGCAGCTAACAACTTGGGCATTACAATCAAGACTCTTTATAACAAACTTCATGAGTACGGCGAGTTCGAAAAATTCGCAGTTCACACGAAGCCCATGAAATAGATCTTAAGTACGAAAGTACGAGTATTACTAGCTAGCCCGAGGTGGTTTTCTCTCTTCCCACCTCGGGCTTTTTTTTGCCAAAAAACCATCCCAAGCCAGCGTTTTCACGAGCCAAACTGAATTGTCACTGTGTAAAAACCCTCGCCACGTCACCGCCCTAAAAACCGTATTAAAACGAGATGACGTGGCCTATGCCTTGCAAAACATAGATCCGGATTAAGAGGTTTATATGAAGAACATTCTTGCATTGGTCCTAGTGACTTTAACATTTGCAAACCAAGCACAGGCTTGGGGAAAACGTGACAGACAAGTGCCACCGCCGGCGCCTCATTACGTTTCTCGTGAAGAGTGTTCAGCAAATCTATATTCCCAACTAGGTACTTTCGAGTCGTTGACGGATCAAGCTTGTTCTTACGGCCGTACTGATTTCGAGTTCCAAAGATGTACGGTTGAGTTGGCTCGTTATAAATTTGGCGACGGCAAAGTAGATGTTGCTGGTTTTTTCTGCGCAAAAGGAGTTTTGGATTCTCGAGTTCAAGACTGTACTCTTCAATTGTCTGCGAAGGTTTCAAAAGACTATCAAGACTATTTCGTTTCTATCTGTTCGCAGGCGGTGAACCCACGCTTTGCTGAGTGCGCAGCTGATATGTACATCAACGGCGGACAAGAATTTGAAAACCTTCGCGCGACGACGGATGTCTTAAGACTTTGCCGTAATCAAACCAACTTTGAACTTAACACATGTATCAAAGATGGAGTTCGCCGCGGTCAGAACTCAGATATCGTCGCAAGAGCATGCTTAGAGAAACACGATCCAGAAATCAAGGCACGTCGAGAAGCACAACGTCGCGCTGCCGAGCAAGCGCGCCTCGAAGAACAAAGACGTCAGCAAGAAGCGCAAAGAGTGGCAGAGCAACGTCGCATCGAAGCACAGCGCGAAGCTCAACGTAGAGCCGAAGAACAACGTCGCCTTGAAGAGCAACGTCGTCAGTCACAAACTCAAAATCAAGAACAAGCTCGCAGACAAGAAGAGCTAAGAAAACAAGAAGAAGCTCGTAAAAAAGCGGAAGAGCAAAAACGAAAGCAAGAGGAAGATAAGAAAAAAGGTTCTTCGTCATCCTCGGGCACTTCGACAGGCTCCACAGGATCTACGAGCACAAACTCAGGTACTGGCAGCACGACAAAAACGGAAGAACCTGGAGTGATTCCACCTCCACCAACAACAACGATCGACGATCTTCCGGCGTTCGACGAATAAAACAAAAAACCCACAGCTCTCACTGTGGGTTTTTTATTTTTTCAGTTATAAAATATTTTATTTATCAAAAAGGCGAGAGTAAGTCCTTACGAAGCGAGCGGCTTTCTCTCCGGTGACTTCAGGCGGCTCCTCATGCAGGATATGATCGAAAAAGAAAATCCCGTCTAAAAAAGTATCAAGATGTTCACAGATCTCTAAGACATTGGCGCCTTCTTTCAAGCGGCCCTTATCAGCTAACATCTGCACGCGATCAATAAGTTTAGGGTCAATGAGCAGTGGAATCGTTTCACGTGCTTTCTTTTTAAATTTTCTATCCACTAGACACTGCGAAAACACGATACGCGCAAACTCTTCGTGCATACATCCTTGGTTCACACGAAAGCGCACATAGTTCTCTAGCTCTGCAGCCAAGGTATTCTGAGGAGGGTAGGGAAGTTCGTCTTGAATAACTTGCTCTAAGAACTTTTCAATAATGGCAATCAACAAACCTTCTTTGCCATCGAAGTAACGACCGATCAGTGATTCATTCACGTCGGCTTTCTTTGCGATCATTTTTGTCGTTGCACCATTAAATCCGTTTTTCGCAAAGATCTCTAAGCCTGCCTGAATCAATCTTTCTTCAGAAGCAGAACGGTCCCTTTTTTTGCCCTTAACATGAGCAGGACTTTCGTCATTTTGGATCTTAACTTGAGATGAATCCGTCATTGAAAATCTCCTGACAATTCAATTAAGTACTTGAAATGTCTTATCTTTATATAATGTATCATAAGCTAAATCAGTACGCAAGAAAGTAATTGATTGCATACTTAGGGGTCTTCGGTTAGGTTAAGTATGTAAGCGATTACATAACGGAGTTATGAAATGAAAAGATCCGACGTTTTAAACATTGCTAGCTTCTCGCTGATTCTCGCAGCCACCCTGGTTGGAAATTCGGCGTCCGCAATGAATCTGAATGAATATCTCGATCAAGTTAAACAACATAGTTTAGGGTACAAGGCGAGCTCTGAGCAGGCCGAAGCTTCTCAACTAAAGACACGCGAAGCAGACTTGTTCTTTACTCCGCGTCTTTTTGCCAACGCAAGAATTGGCTACGATGGTAAAGAGCCTTTCGGTTCCACCATTACATATGATGAACTGAAAATGCAGAATTACTCTCTCGGAGTATCTCAAGATTTCAGTTTCGGTCTTGAAACAAAACTTTCCTATGCGATGGATCGCACGGAAGTTGTCGGAGCAGATCTTCCAGCAGGAATTCCGAACAGCTTTTGGGATGCGACTCCGCTTCTAGAACTAAACATGCCTCTTTGGGGAAATGGTTTCGGTCGCACGGCACGCGCGAATGAAGAATTGACTCGCCAACAAAATGTCGCAGAAAAATTCGGAGCAGAGGCAGAGTCTGTTGGAACTTTGGTTGAAGCCGAAGCGGCTTACTGGTCACTGGCATCAGCTCAGGAACTTGTGCAAGTTCAGAAACGCGCTTTGAAACAAGCTCAAAGTATTTTGGATTATGTCTCTCGCAAAGCTCGTATGAACTTAGGCGAAAACGCCGACGTTCTTCAAGCCAAAGCCATGGTGGAAGCCACTATCTTCGGAGTGCAACAAGCAGAAAATAGCGAAAAAGCCGCTCGTCGCGCTTTCAACACTTTCCTAAATAGAAAGGCAGAAGAACCAACTCCGGCATTGGATGGTATCAACTATTCGTCTTTAGGAACTGTTGAAGTGCCTAATGCAAGACCCGGTGATCGCTACGACGTGAAAGCTGCGGAAGCACAGTCTCGTTTGGCACAAGCTTCAGCTAAAGTTACTGAAGAGAAAAACAAACCGACTTTAGATCTTTACGGAAGTTACGCTTTAAACGGTCGTAACGAAGAGCTTAACGACGCTTTAAAAGCAGCGGGTGAAGATGGCAGAGACACGGCTTTCGTAGGCCTGCGCTTCAATCTTCCCTTAAATGTTTTCGCTTTGAACGATGCGAAAGCCGGAGCACTGAAAGCGAGCAAAGCGGCAGAGTTTTCTTACCAAGCAAAACAATTCAATCAAGAACAAGAATGGACGAATTTAGTAGAACAAATGGCGGAAGCTAAAGAAAGCCTTCGTTTGGCTACAAATATAGTCAACGCGCAAAAAGCCAAATTGGACAATGAGCGCACACGTCTTCGTCAGGGAAGAACTACGACTTATCAAGTTCTTCTTTTTGAACAAGACTTCTCGCAATCTGAAGTGAACCGCGTGCAAGCGGCCGCTCAGATTCTTGGACTTCAAGCTAGAGTTAAACTTTACCAAGCCTCTGTTGAAGGAGGAAAATAATCATGAGCTTACCTAAGATATCTATCAGCAGACCCATCTTTACAGCCTGTGTGACGATTGCCATCATCGTTGTGGGTTGGGCCTCTTTCAAATCGATGAGCGTGGACTTATTCCCGGACGTCAGTATCCCGGTTGTCACCGTTCAAACAACTTATCCTGGTGCGGGACCTTCCGAGATTGAAACCTTGGTCAGCCGTCCGATCGAAGAAGAAGTGAGTACCATTTCCGGTATTAAACGTCTGACTTCTAAAAGTTTAGAAGGTGTTTCACAAGTTATCGTCGAGTTCAATAGCTCGGTCGACGTGAAGTACGCTGAACAACAAGTGCGTGATAAAGTAAATATCGCAAAACCAAAACTTCCAGACGATGCTGAAGATTCTGTGATCAAAAAGTTTGACCCGTCAGACACCCCGATTTTGATGGTGTCTTTAACGGCGAACAACCTGAATGATGCGCAACTTTTCGATATCGCGGACCAGTTTATCAAGCCACGTCTTGAGCAAGTGAACAACGTCGGTGCCATCGAAATCTTCGGGGGCCGTGAGCGTGAGATTCACGTGATCTTGGATCGCAATAAGCTGCGTGCGCGTGAAATTTCTGTCAGCCAAGTGGCTGGCCAAGTCGGCGCTTCAGGCGAAAATATTCCCAGTGGTAAAGTGGAACAACAAGGTGGTAAAGAGCTTGTGTTCCGTGGTCTGGGAGAGTTCCAGTCCGTGCCCGAAATTTCAGACACTCTTGTGAATCTTTACGGAAACGAGGTTCCAACACGTGTCGCTGATCTAGGTAAAGTTGTCGATACCATGCAGGATGAAAAATCCCGCGCTTATTTGAATGGCGAAAAAGCGTTGTTCTTACAAGTGTATCGTCAATCCGGCTCAAACACCGTGCGTGTGGCTGACGACGTTATTAAACAATTAGATCGTATCGGACCTGAATTGGCGAAGCTTGATGGTGCGCCCAAAGTTCAAGTCGTGACGAATGGTTCAATCAAAATTAAAGATAATATCTATGACGTGAATGAAACGATCATTATCGGTATCGTTCTTACGATCATCACCGTGTTCTTCTTCCTGGGCAGTGCGCGTTCAACATTGATCACAGCCCTTTCGCTTCCGATTTCCTTGATCGGTGCCTTCATGATTATGAAGGTGGCAGGATTCTCGATTAACATCGTATCGATGCTGGCATTGACTTTGGCCGTAGGTCTTCTGATCGACGACGCCATCGTGGTTATCGAAAATATTTACCGTCGTATGGAGCTCGGCGAGGACTCACTGACAGCGGCAGAAAAAGGAACAACGGAAATTCAAATGGCCGTTATGGCCATCACTCTGGTTGTTATCGCCGTATTCGTGCCGGTAGGTACAATGTCGGGAACTATCGGCCAGTTCTTAAAACAGTTCGGTATGACTGTCGTGTTCTCTATGGCTATCAGCTGGTTCGTGGCGATGACGATCATTCCAATGTTAACGGCTTACTTTGGTGGTGCAGGTCACGGTGCCGGTCATTCTCCGCAAGATCATAATACACTTTATGGTAAAACGCTGGGTCGCTTGGTGCGTGGGTTTGACCGCTTCCAAGGCTGGTTAGAAAACGTTTACGAAAAGTTATTGCGTGTGACTTTACGTCATCCATTGATGACGATCGGTGCGACCTTCATGGTGTTCGTACTTAGTATCTATACTGTCACTAAAGTTCCTGGTGCCTTTATCACGGATGACGACTCGGGTGAGTTCGCCGTCACATTGGAAATGGAACCGGGCACAAGCTTAGATGGTATGAATAAAGTGGCGGATGAAGTGGATAATATTCTTCGCGCGAACCCTGAAGTGAACTACACCGCGAAAATCGTGGGTAGCTTGTACGGGGAGTCTAATAAATCACAGTTCTACGTGCGTATGAAAGACGGCAAAGAGCGTGGTGAGTTAACGACGGAAGAATTCCGCGATAAGATTCGTAAACAATTAGCGGGTTTCACTCATGCAAATCCGGTTGTGAAACAGTACGATGCGTCCGGCGGTATGGGTGATCAACCATTCGTTTTGAATATTATCTCTGCAGATCCCAAAGAATTGGAAGCTTCAGCAACGAAAGTTCTCGCGACAATGAAGGCGGATCCGCGCTTTAAAGACGTGGATTCTAACTTCCGCCCTGGTAAACCCGAAATGCAAGTGCATGTGAAACCAGGAGCTGCAAAATTATACGGTATTAACACGAAAACAATGGGTGGCGAATTGCGTGCTCAAGTGGAAGGTTTAACACCGGCTAAGTTCCGTGAAAAGGGACGTGAATATGAAGTGCGTGTGCGTCTGTTGCCAGAGCAACGTGATATTAAACAAGCCTTCAACCAAGTTTATGTTCCCAACGTGAACGGAAAATTAGTGAAGCTTTCTGACGTAGCGACAGGCGACTTGGCGACGGGCCCTGCATCTATCGAACGTCAAGACCGTGGTCGTTATATCCAAGTGACAGCGGGTCTTGCGCCGGGCGTAGGTTTAAGTGATGCCGTGAACGACGTTGTTAAATCTATGACAACGGGTCCAAATGCTTTCCCTCCAAGTGTGCGTTACACATTCGGTGGTGATGCGGAAAACATGCAAGAGCTTATGACATCAACGGTTCTGGCTCTTGGATTTGCGATCATGTTCATCTACTTGATCCTTTCAAGTCTGTATGAGTCCTTCATCACGCCGATCACGATCATGGTGGCCTTGCCACTGGCTCTGTGTGGTGCGTTCCTGGGCTTGTTCTTGATGAGCGAAACATTAACGATCTTTGCGATCTTTGGTTTCTTCATGTTGATCGGGGTTGCCGGTAAGAACGGTATCTTGCTTGTCGACTATACGAACCAAATGATGGCGCAAGGTAAATCCAGAGCGGAAGCTTTGGTCGAAGCTGGTAAGACACGTCTTCGTCCGATTTTGATGACTTCCTTTGCATTGATCGCAGGTACACTGCCTGTGGCGATCGGTATGAATGAGGCTTCGAAAACTCGTACGGCGATGGGTGTGGCAATTATCGGCGGTATGATTTCATCAACGATTTTGACTTTGATCGTCGTACCTGCGGTGTTCACTTATGTCGATCGCTTCAGAATTTGGGCTAATAACCTGGGTTCTCGATTCACGACACATATGAAGAAAGAAAAAGCAGATCGTCATGTTGAAGTGAAAGTGGGCTCTGAATCGAAAGGTTCTGTCGAGTCCAACGAAGTAGGTTTGTCAGAAGGATAATAGAATAGGAGTATGTTATGGCTAAATTATTCATTCAAACTCTGCCTTCTAAAGAAGAACTAAGAGTCTCGGCGTCGCGAATCCACGACGCCGTGGATTCACAAGCGCTCTACGCGAATCTTCTTTTCATGAAGGTGGCAAATGACATGGAAAACTATTTAGATAGTTTGCTAGCGCCGCACAACTTGTCCAGCGGTCGATTCACGTTGTTGTTCCTATTAGGGGACGCACCAGAGGGAATGATGCCTTCGGAGCTATCAAATCGCGTTGGCGTAACTCAGGCCACGATTTCAGGACTCATCAATGGACTTGAGAAGGCTGAATTGGTGAAGCGTGAGTTGCATGAAAAGGATGGACGTTCTTTCGTGATCAAGATCACAGAGAAGGGACAAGCTTTGGTGAAGGAAATCTTCCCGCAATGGGCGCCAAAGATTTCTACGTTCTGGAATCAGATCAACAATGAAGACTTAAACAGATTCACTGGGGTTCTGGAAAACATGGTGAAAAGCACGGGTGTTTTAACCAAATAAAAAAAGCCTCCTGAGAAGGAGGCTTTTTTCTTTTTAGTAGCAAAGATTTAGTTGTCGTACTTGTCTTTATTCACTTCGTAGCAAGAAAACTCACTGCCATCTTTACCGATCAGTGTGTAAGAGTCATCGCCGTTTTGAGCAATCACATTTCCTTTAAGGTCGAAAACCAATCCGTAAGCGTTGTCACCTGGATAAGACTTTGTTTCCAAGTATACTTTGCCGGTTTTACGAGATGTCAATTTAAGGATGTAAAGTTCATCGAAGCCATTAGCAAACGCAGCTTTGACGTCCTCAAACGTAAATTCTTTAGGTTCTTCAAAGCTGATGTAGTTTAAGTGAGCGTTGAGCATCTTAAGCTCAAGTTTAGAGACGCTTGTTGCTTTTCTTACATCAAAGATTTCTTCAGTGATAAAAAGTTCTTCGCTAGGTTCATAAAGTTCTAAAGTGCAAAGCTCAAGATTTGCGGGTTCTTTAGTTGCAGCAACAGCCGAAGTAGTAGAGGCCAAAATCAAGGCGATAGATAAAAGTGTTTTCATGGGTAACTCCGTTTTGTTAATGACGAAGTATCTATCGTCCTTCACGTCCTTCCGCAATAAAATAGGAAACAACTATATATGCACTAAAAGAATGATAACAAATACGTCATGCTTTACTCGGAAGTCTGTGGCCCGAATCGAGAATGCAACTGATGCGGGAAAAGCGTCAGCTGCAATTTATGCTAGAGTCTCAATTCTGCGCACCAGTTCTAAAAGATCGCCATTGTCATGATAGAGACCGAAGCCAAAACGCAACCGAGTCCCTCGAGAGTCCGTTTGGACTTTCGCTTGCTTAAGTTGGTGAACAAGGGCCTGAGTGGCTTCAACGCTAGGACACTCAAAAGTCAGAAAGTGTCCGTGCTCGGTGGTGGCAGACGCTGAGATAAATAGATTCTTGCGGTTTAATACCGGATGTTGAATTTTTTCTAAAGAAGCTAAAAAGGTCTGCTGATTGTCTTTGATCGTTTGATGGATTTTAGCGACATTCAAACCCTCAGATTTAAATTTTTCTAAAACTGCCGTCAGGCGGTAAAGTGCGGAAAAGTCCATGGTGCTTCCCGCATATTGAAGAGCATCTTGCGGGTATCCCACTTGATTGCCCACCGCCGACAGATGAGAAAGTTCTGCAAACCAGCCGGTATGAAATGGGCGGTGTCGCGTCTGCGGTGGAACATAAAGAAAGCAAGCCCCTTCGCCACCTTGAGCATATTTATAAGAACCCGCGATATAAAAGACGCGATCTTGAAGCGCAGAAAAATCCAAAGGTACAGCCATAAAACTATGGTACCCATCAATAACGAACATGCTTCCTTGCGGAGCTTTCGTGGCTAAGCGATGGACCTCGCAAACCAAGCCCGAGTTGAAGAACACATGGCTTAAGAAAATCAGATCCCAAGTACCGCGCGCCATCTCGGCTTCAAATCTTTCGTGGAAAGTTTCAAATGGTAAAGTCGGAACTTTGACCACTTCAAAATTTTCCATCTCGGAAAGGCGGTTGATCTGACGGTCAAAACTGTAAAACTCGGAATCCGTCGTTAAAATACGGATCTTCTTTTTCCAATCCAAAGAGCTTAACAGTCGAAATACGAACTCGTGTGTATTCGGCGCAAAAACGATTTGCTCCGAATGCGAGATATTTAAAACCTCGGCGATCAGCTGCTGCGCCCTTGGCACCTTCACCGAAAAAATATGCGCCCACTTATCATCCACGTAACGAGCAGAATCATCCCAATACTGAATATGAGCGTCCCGAGAAACATCCGGCCAATAGTGATGACTGTGGCAGGCAAAATGAAGTTCTTGGGGATGGGCTTCTAAAAAACGCTGGTAAAGATGCTTGTACATATAAAAATCATAAACAAAACCGGGGGCGTTGACTACAAAGACCGGTCACTTCGCGCTACAATATCGCCATGACTGTTCTAGGCATTCTCTTATTTTATTTTCTAGCGGCGGAACTGTATGTTTATGGATTTTCCCGCAACGGCTCACTGACTGATTATGACTATATTCTTTTATTGGGTGCGAACGGGGATTTAACGAGTACCGTGACCCGCGATCGCGCCAGTAATGCGGCAAAAGCTAAAAGTCGTTGGCCGCATGCGCAGCTGATACTTTCTGGCGATGAAAGACGGGGAGAAGTGGCCGTCTATAAAATCCTTCTAGCGAAGGAAGGTCATACGGACTTTTTGGAAGAAGGAGAAAGCAAAAACACCTGGGACAATATGCAAAATAGCCGGCCTTTAATGGCTCAGACAGATCCCAGAGTTTTGATTGTAACATCAGAGTATCATCAACCGCGAGCCTTAGCGATGGCTCGGTCTTTAGGAATGAAGGCAGAGGCGTTTGGAGAAGATCCTCGCAGATACAAAAAAGCGCTCTTGTTTTTCATCAAAGAGCGCTTTTCCAATCTTAAATATTTTCCGCAAATGCTCTTTCATAAAATCTTCTAGAAAGAGCTTCGCAGTTATTTAGATTTCAGAATTAGAAGTAACCTTCGTCGTCGCCGAAGTCTTCATCTTCATCGTCTTCGTCGTCGTCATCATCGTCAGATGAAGTGACGTCTTCAGACTCTTCGTCTTCTTCGATAGAACCTTCTTCGTCTTCAGATTCCATGTCTTCGTCATCGGATTCAGTTTCCCACTCGTCGTCAGAACCAGTGTCTTCTTCTTCGATGTCGATCATGTTGTCCATTTCCGCTTCGTCGTCGAAATCAGAAGAGATTTCTTCAACTGCCGGAGAAGTGGAAGGTTTCAATACTTCAGCAGCACCCGCGCCAACGGCTGCGGCTTTAGCTACTTTTTCTTTTTTTGGAGCCGCTTTTTTCGCAGCTGGTTTTTTAGCAGCAGACTTTTTCGCAGCTTTTTTGGGAGCTGCTTTTTTAGTAGCGGCTTTTTTCGTCGCAGCTTTTTTAGCGGGTTTTGCTGCTTTTTTAGTGGCAGCTTTCTTCGCTGGTTTTGCAGTTTTCTTAGTTGCTTTTTTAGCAGCAGCTTTTTTAGCAGGTTTTTTTGCTGCTTTTTTAGTTGCGGCTTTCTTAGCTGTTTTCGCTTTTTTCTTTGCCATTGATCGCTCCCTGAAAATGCTAGAAGTCAAACTTCGTTCAAAAATGATTAGCCCCCTTAGACTAGCGACATTTAAGGGGGCAGGCAAAGAAAATTAGAATGAGATTTTCAGAGTCTTGTTTAGTTGATAATACCACTCAAGTGATCATCAATGATTGCAGCCAAGTCATTCGGCATCAAGAAAGACAGGAACAAACCACCGTTGTTAACGCCTTGCTTAGGCACGATGGTAAAGTACCCCAGGGTTCTGGTACCTGCTTGGTTTTTAATCGGAGCAGTGATGCCCACATATTCAGGAAAGAATGAGCTTTCCACGAAGAGTCCGACCGCATTGACACCTAAATAAAGGTAGATCTTGTTGCTGGAGTTCTGATTAAGACCCAGGGCTAGGGAAGGGTATTCTCCGCTCGGCATCATTGGCAATGTTCGGCCACCAGGCAAAGTCGTTGCCGGTGGGAGGGTCACTTTGTCTTTCACGATCAGGCGCAGCGGAATGCTGACGGCTACGCGAGCTTTCTGTTGCGAGTCCAGAACCGTCTTCACCGAAACACCTTTGACGCTAGGGACATCAATGTACACGGAACTGAAAGGTCCAGGAGGCAAAGGAAGATAAAGAAGAAGTGCCTTATTAGCCTTGTCCAATGCCAGCACTTGCTCATTTTCATAAGTACCGCTGCCAACATAAGCATTCATATCTAATTTATCGAACGCACTCGGTACAGGCGGGGGAGTGCCTTGGCCAGAATCATCGCCCGGGGTTACAGATCCCTGGCCTGAATTGCCGTCCGTAGCCAAAGTTTCAAAGCCGCCTTTACTGCAGGCTGCAAGTAGGGATGTCGTCATCAATGCCATCACCAGTAATCTTGCTGTTTGCGCCGTGTTCATAGAATTCCTCCATGCTTCTTACATATTTTCGGCGGAAATTCCTGGATACTTGAGCTAAATATTTGAAATTATTGGTAAATAAGTTTTACAGTTTTTTGAAGAAGTCAAATCTTGGACAGGGTGGTGTCTAAACTTTGTTCGCTAAGCAGATTCTTTTGGTGTCAGTCCTTCGCCAAAAAAAGAAAAACCCGATGAGCGAACTCATCGGGTTTTTAGTAAGTTACGTTTTTAAGCGCCACTTCAGTTTCGGGCGTCGCCCTGCACTCTGTGCGCCTAGCGCAATTAACCGATCAACTTAAGAGCCAATTGGTTAGATTGGTTAGCTTGAGCCAATGTTGAAGTACCAGCTTGCAACAAGATGTTGTTACGAGTCATCTCTGAAGATGCTTGAGCAACGTCTGTGTCACGAATACGGCTGTTAGCTGCAGACAAGTTCTCTTGAGCAACACCTAAGTTGTCAACAGTCGAAGTCAATCTGTTCTGAAGGGCACCAAGGTTAGCGCGAGTTCCAGAGATTGAAGTCTGAGCATTATCAAGCATTGCAAGAGCATCTTGAGCGCCTTCTTTAGAAGAGAAGTCTACACCACTCAATCCAAGAGCGTCCAAAGTTGCAACGTTCTCACCAGCGTTGAAAGAGATACGATCTTCTTCAGCGTTGTTGAACAAACCAACTTGGAAATCAAACTTCGGAGATGAACCATCTAGAAGTTTAGTAGTACCCCAAGTAGTTACAGAAGAGATACGTTGAATTTCAGATTTCAATTGCTGAACCTCTTTATTCAACATGCCACGCTCTGTTTCACCAACAGTGTCAGAAGCCGCTTGGATTCCCAACTCACGAAGACGAACCACGATGTTACCGATTTCGTTCAAGCCACCCTCAGCAGTTTGAACCATTGAGATACCATCGTTCGCATTTCTTTGAGCTTGTGCTGCAGAACGAATCTGAGCTTTCAAGCCTTCAGAGATCGCAAGACCTGCTGCATCGTCTGCCGCTTTATTGATACGGCTACCAGAAGCAAGTTTCGCCATTGAGTCGTTGATCGCTCTTTGTGAACCAACTAGGTTACGTTGAGCATTGATCGCGCTGATGTTAGTTGTTACTCTCATTCCCATTTTAAATTCCTCCGTTAATATTTATTTTTCATTTTCAATACCCTCCTTGATTTGTTTTTTTGGCTTGGCAGAACCTACTCTGCTTCGCCGAGCACTGACATCCGAGTCTGTGCTAAAAGTAATGGCCTTTTTATTCTTTCGAACCTTTTCGCTGGAATTTCTAATCAGGGATCTTTCCCTTTATTGTTCCTGCTTCCAGCGCTTGAACAATCTGTTGTTCTTTTCTATTTCATCCTTGAAGGCCCTCCTTTCGGTTACACAGAGAGAGTGACCTTCTCTCTCTGACTCCTTCTGAGTGAATCATTGATACACATTTGATCGGGATTTGAGACGATGTCTTGACAGGACGTCAGACGGGTTTTGTCTTTTTTCTACAATACTAGTCTAACGACAGATCGGGGAATCAGGACGTAAGATTGTCCTGAACCACTTAGATACAATACTTTCAGATGGAAAACCGGGATTTTTCTGGGCGAAGGCTCAGTCAATTTCTAAGAAGCGACAAAAGGCCATATTGCCCGCAGTCTCGTACTGGTGAGTTTGGACCGCACGAAGGTGATTTTGCGGGTTGTAGCCAATGGTGCAAACGACTTTTTCGCCATCAAAGTGGGAACAGTCCTCACACGAAAAGCGTGTTTCATAGCGCATGTAATCTTGAGGGTTCACAGTGTCTTTTTTAATAGAAGGGTGGATTCGCGGCTGCGATTTGTTTTTTCCCTTGGGATTTACGATTCCCACAGCCATTCTTAAAACCCTCCATTGACAAAGCTAAAATAAGACTCATCCTTTATTCCAGATGGAGGTTGTATGAGCAACGATATTGAAAAAATGACGCGAAAAAGCCAGGAGGCCATGCAAGCGGCCGCAAAGTTGGCTGAGCGTAAAGGCAGCCCCTCTGTCGAACCAGAACATCTTCTTATGGAGCTGGTGCAGCAGTCCGAAGGCATTGTTCCTCGATTGCTGGATAAAGTGGGCGTGCAACAGGCCCAATTCCTGACGGAACTTAGAAACAAAATTGAGCGTTTTCCGCAAGTCACCGGCGGTAGCCAAAAGCTTTTTGCCAGTGCCCGATTAGAAAAAGTCTTTAAATTAGCTGAAGATGAAGCCCAAGCCTGGGGAGATTCTTACATCTCTACCGAGCACTTCTTCCTTGCGATGTTAAAAAGCGGGGACCCTGAATTAAACGGCCTGTTTAAAAAGAATAAGGTTACTCCGGATAATATTAAGCAAGCCTTGCAGGAAATGCGCGGCAATCAAAAAGTCACGGATGACGATCCTGAAAACAAATACGAAGTTTTAAAGAAGTATGGACGTGATCTGACGGCTCTAGCGGCCGAAGGAAAATTGGATCCTGTCGTAGGCCGCGATGAAGAAATTCGTCGCGTGGTGCAAGTTCTTTCTCGTCGTACCAAAAACAACCCGGTTCTTATTGGTGAACCCGGGGTGGGTAAGACGGCGATTGCTGAAGGATTGGCTCTAAGAATTATCAAACACGACGTGCCCGACAATTTAGTTGGTAAGAAACTCATGTCTTTAGATATGGGAGCTTTGATCGCCGGCGCCAAATACCGCGGTGAATTCGAAGATCGTTTAAAGGCGGTCATTAAAGAAGTGACCTCCAGTGATGGGCAGATCATTTTGTTCATTGATGAGCTTCACACGTTAGTAGGTGCAGGGAAGACGGAAGGCGCAATGGACGCCGGCCAGCTTTTAAAACCTGCCTTGGCTCGCGGGGAATTGCGCTGTATCGGGGCGACGACGTTAGATGAGTATCGTAAATATATCGAGAAAGACGCCGCGCTTGAAAGACGTTTCCAAACAGTGATGGTGGAAGAACCGAGTGTTGAAGACGCCATTACCATTTTGCGCGGCTTAAAAGAAAAATACGAAGTTCATCATGGTATTCGCATCACCGATTCAGCGTTGGTTTCGGCCGTGAAACTTTCTCATCGTTATATTACGAATCGCTTTTTACCGGATAAGGCCATCGATCTTATCGACGAGGCGGCAAGTAAACTCGGTATTGAAACTCGCTCGGTTCCTGAAGAGATCGATAAGATCGAACGCGAACTGATGCAGCTTCGTATTGAAAAAGAGGCGTTGAAGAAAGAAAAAGACGAAAGCTCGAAAGAACGCTTGGGAGTCATCGAAAAAGAACTCACTCGCTTGAACGCGCAAAACCAACTTTTGCGTGAGCAGTGGGAGTTTGAAAAAGGTGGCATTGATCAGATTAAAAAACTCAAAGCCGACATCGAGGATTTGAAGCTTGCAGTGTCACGCGCTGAGCGCGAGGGCGATCTGGGGAAAGCGGCTGAACTGAAATACGGAAAGCTTCCCGAAGCTGAAAAGAAACTCAAAGGCTTGGAAGAACGTAGCAAAGAACAAAAGAGCACGACGGAAAGTCGCATGTTGAAAGAAGAAGTCGGCCCGGAAGACGTGGCCGAGGTTGTGGCGAAGTGGACAGGTATTCCGGTCAGCAAAATGCTTGAAAGTGAGTCCCAAAAACTTCTGAACATGGAAGACGCTTTGAAGAAACGCGTAGTCGGCCAAGATCATGCATTGACGATAGTTTCGGATGCCATTCGTCGCGCACGCGCTGAAATTTCAGATCCGAATCGTCCTATTGGAACCTTTATGTTCTTGGGGCCAACAGGTGTGGGTAAAACTGAAACGGTCAAGGCTTTGGCGGAATTCTTATTCGATGATGAACAAGCCGTCGTTCGCATTGACATGAGTGAGTACATGGAAAAACACTCTGTGGCTCGCTTGATCGGGGCACCTCCGGGATACGTGGGTTACGAAGAGGGTGGTCAATTGACAGAAGCCGTTCGACGTCGTCCTTACAGCGTCGTCCTTTTGGATGAGGTTGAAAAAGCTCATCCGGATGTCTTTAACATTCTTTTGCAAGTGTTAGATGACGGGCGTTTGACAGATGGACAAGGTCGCACTGTCGACTTTAAGAATACGGTTTTGATCATGACCTCCAACGTTGGCTCGCAGTCGATTTTGGATCCAGCCATGAACGAAAATGCCAAGCGAGAAGCGGTGAATGAAGCTTTGCGCGAACGTTTCCGTCCAGAGTTTTTAAATCGTATTGATGAGATCGTGATGTTCCATTCTTTAGGTGAATCACAAATCTCTGGTATTGTGAAAGTGCAGTTAGACCTTGTTGCGCAAAGATTGAAAGCGAAAAAGATCAATATTGATTTTGATCAAAGCGCGGTCGATTTCTTGGCAAAAAAAGGTTACGACCCGGTGTACGGAGCCAGACCTTTAAAACGTGCGATTCAGTCAGAACTTTTGAATCCGCTTTCCAAAGAGATTATTTCTGGCAAAGTAAAAGCCGGTGACACCGTTCATGTCAAAGGGAACGGACAACAACTGAGCTTTTAAGAGGTAAATCTATGTCGGGCCTGCAAGTCATTGCTCTGTTTGAATTCCTAAAGGGATTGACGGTGCTGACAGCAGGCCTGGGTTTTTTAGAATTCCTGCATTACCGCGCGCAACATGTCGGCGAACACTTCTTAGCACACGCGGGTCTCAATGCGCATCATCAGATTCCTAAGCCGCTAGCTCAGTATATTTCAGGTCTTACTGACCAAAACATGCAGCTTTTGGCCATCGGAATTATTGCCTATTGTTTTATGCGTTGGCTTGAGGCCTATGGATTATGGCGCGAAAAATCTTGGGCTCAATGGTTAGGAATCTTGTCTGGAGGCATTTACCTCCCCTACGAATTTTACGAACTTCTATTTCATTTTTCGTGGATTAAGGTGCTTATCACTTTGGTGAACATTACGATCGTGGTTTACCTGGTGCGCACGCGTGAACAAAAAAGAGTTTGACCTTCCTTAGAGCCCGTCCGCACAATATTCTAATGAAAAACTCTATCTTGCTCTTTGTCGTTTCTTTTTTTGTTTCCCTCTCATCTTTGGCGCAAAATCGCTTTAGTTATGATTTGAGTGGTTCTTCAGGTACGCGTGACGGAGAGTCCTACTCAGAAATTCATCTGGGACTTAATTACTATGCGACGAATTGGTTGAACTGGCGGAACTCTTTATTCACTCAATTCGGCACTGAAATAAAAACGGTGTACGGTTTGGATTCCGCCGCTTTATTCAACTATGACTTGTACACTCAGAATCGCGCTTTCGGCGTTGAGTTTTTTGCTGGTCCCGGCCTGCGCGTGGCGACGGAAAAATCCAACGCGGTGTTTGGAAAAGCCGGAATCACCTTTGGACTCGGTGGACTTCGCATCGGTGGTGGTGTGCAGGCCTTCCATTATCTAGAAGACCGCACGGATAAAAATGATTTTGTTTTAGGGAAGGATGAAGTCCAGTACTTCATCACTTTGTCGGGCGGCGGTAGTTTCTAGTCGCCCGTTTCAACAAGTCTTACCTCACCCTGGCAAGATATGCCGGCTTGCAACCAGCAAGAGGCTCCCGCTGCACAATCCCAACCGTACAGAGTGTTAGAGACAAAGGCCTGATGATACTCATTCCATGTTGAGGCTAAAATAGCTTTTACGAAGTGAGTTTTAGTGATGCATCCTTGGTTCGGAGTGCCTCTGCAAATACGGACTCCGGCTTTCTGATGAAGTGCTTTTAGCACTGTCGATTCTTTTAAAAGCAGTTGTTCACGAGCTTGGTCTTCTGAAAGGCAGGCTGTGTTTGCTTGTGCCGAAAAGCCCATTAATAGAGTGAAAATAAGAACCAAAGTTTTCATAGGATCTCCTTCTTCGTGCCCGCTTTAAAACACAGACGCCTTGAATCTGAAAGTTAAGATTGTGTTTGGAAGATTTTTCCGAAGACTTTTCATTTCAAAATTTTCTGAACAAGACTTCGACAACTCGAGTGTTCACTCTACGAACATCCCGTATAAAGTTTGATGAAAGAGTCCAAAGTTTCGACACACATAATTTTTTTGGTAAATGCGAATTTTTTAGGTTGTCTTTGAAATCAATTACTTAGCGTGTCTCAGGCTGATATCGGTTTTGTTTTTGCAAGTCGCTTCGAACACTTAGCGCAAGTTTAAGGTCTAGCTCTTTTTCTCCGTATACTGTGCCTGTATCGCATAGGGGCGCAATGAGTGGAAAGGGATGGACTCATGAAAGCACAAAATATATCGAAGAAGATTTTTAAAGCAACGATCCTGGTAGCCGGCGCTGCCATGACGATGGGGAATCAAAAGTGTGAACAACAACCCGTTGCCACACCACCTCGCGCTTTAAAGAAGATAGTTGAACTGGGCTCCATCCGTTCTAGTTCAGTGATGTTCCCGGGGGGGACGGCCTTCGATTTCCAATTCGTGGCAAATCAACAGATTTACAGCGTGCTTTTAGACAGCAAAGAATTCACCTTGAAATACAACCCGCCGATTGCGGTCCCGCCATCTCAGGCCAGAACGGGTGACGTCGGTTTCTTCAACTTGACTAAAACAGACGGTCAGATGATGAAGGCGTTCGCCGAAGCGGCAGGCAAAGACAATTACAGTGTGCAATATGCGAAGACGGCTTGGTGTATGGTTAACATTCCTCAAGCGAAGATTTCGGGCTCAGTGAATTCGTTTGAATTGATTGGTGGTGGCGGTATCACTCTGGGGTTTAATCCAAGCGGAGCATATCCAACCAATGGATTGGCATCAGCAGGTATCAACTTAGAATGGGCTCAACTTGACTTGTCCATGGTGGCGACTCGTCCTTTAACTTCTAAAGTGATGGCTGCAGCGAACGTAACTTCCAAACAGACAAAAACCAAAGTGAGCTTTGGCCTTAATTTTGGCGCATTCACGTTGGGACCGAGTGCGTACTATCAAACGCCACTTGCGAATGTAACTAAGAATGCATTAAACCTCGGCGTCACTTCACTGAATAACCAACTTAAATCCGAAGAGTGGTATACGCGCGTGATGGCGAATCACGACACCCATCTTATTATTGTGGGTGGGGCGGACGTGAAACTAGAAGCGGGCGATCAGTTGCTTGTGTATAACGAAGACTATTACTGGGATGGAGAGCCCTGCAACTCTCGTTATCTTGGTGGTGGTGCGCAAGCAAGTTCAGCAGTGGCAAAAATCGAAATCGACTGGGTGGGTGACGAAATTTCTCGTGGCCGCGTGATCGAACAAAACGATGAAAATGCGGTGATTGGTGCGAAAGTAAAGCTTTTCAAATTCCATGCTGCCGATTACAAACCAGCAGATCCCGGCGTTACGCCGGTGACTCCGGTGAATCCAAACCCAGGATCAGGAGCATCGACGAAGCCAGGGCGCTAAACTAAGATTTTTAAAATAAAAAGGGAGAGTCAACGACTCTCCCTTTTTATTGTTCCGTGTTTATTGCAAACTTCTATCTGACACGAAAGACCCTCCAAGCAGAGTTAATTGCCCTGCGATAAGGACCGTCGGGCTGTAGATAACGGGAACGTATTTGTTCCAACGAAGCGTATAATTAGAGTCCATTCTTTGACCAGACATATAGCTAATATCATCAAGTTTTATTTCATTGATCATGCCGAAGCTTGTGATCACCTTTCTGTCATTATCAAAAAGCGGGCACGAAGGAGTGTTCTCAATACGAATTGTACGTCGGCCTTCTTCGTTAATTCCGTACAAATCTTCAATCGCGCAACGGATTTGCTCGCCGTTAGCAAAGCGGAAGTACAACTTGATGCCATTTAAAAATTGCGGCACGGAACTCAGTGGATTTATCGTGCTTACCCAAATGTCCTTTCCCGTATATTCCCAAGTATAAAGATATTCGTGGCGAGTGGTGTAGCTGCAACGATTTTCGATACCAACGCGTCCCGTACAATCATTCCAGGTGCGATGATTGATTAAGGTTTCTGTTTCACGCTTTCTTCTTTCCCACGTGTAAAGAGAAGGCTTGAAGTGAACTGTAGAGCCTTTTTGAGGTGTGATCCCTACGGTGTAAACGTTGAAGGGATTTGTTTTAATGTTAAGGTTTTTATTCGAGAACTCTGAAGCATTGCTGGCACCGATGGCACTGTCTTGTCCAATCGTGGTTTGTTCATCGTTGACGGGGCGAAGTTTTGAACCTAAGCGAAGAACCTTGTCCATTCGCATGTTCTCTATCTGCGACCATTGGACTTCAAATTTTTCTTCATGCTCAAACTTTTGTTGTTTTACGGTCAAGCACACCATTTTCGAGCATTTCCCTGCGGAAGCGCGGTCCGGGTTCGGCGGCATTTTTTCAAAAAAAGCGGTGATGGCATCGCTCACAATGCGCTTCATCTGATCGTTGTAGTCACCTTGGATGTGAATGTGCATTTTCATTGATTTCATCGCTTTTTCCACGGCGTATTCGACTTCCGCTTCTCCATACGGAGGGTAGGACGCCTGCAAATTGACGAAGATGGCTTCATAGACCTTTTGCTTATCAAAGCGAACGGAAAGCTCACTTACCGGTACTGGCACCATGATGGCGTAATTGACTATGACGTCCACCATGCTGGCGCGAAGAGCATCACCAAGAATATACTGCGCTACATTTTCTGGAACTTTCAGACTGACGGTGAAAGGTTTATTGATTTCACAAAAGTCCGATTCCGTTAAGTTGGGTGGAGTGACGTCATAATTGAGTCCGCCTGCCGCCACGGTGATTCTTGAGGGGCAACCCGGAAGTGCGCCGATGGCGAATTCATCTGATTTTTGTGCAGTAAAGCGGGCGACTTCTTCAAGAAGTTGGCGATAATTTTT
This sequence comes from Bdellovibrio bacteriovorus, assembly GCF_001592745.1. Lineage (NCBI taxonomy): Bacteria > Pseudomonadati > Bdellovibrionota > Bdellovibrionia > Bdellovibrionales > Pseudobdellovibrionaceae > Bdellovibrio > Bdellovibrio bacteriovorus. Next base: position 579,177 of record NZ_LUKD01000001.1, on the reverse strand, counting down.
TACGCGTAAAGATTCTGGAATCTCTTGTGTTGGACCTGAAACGTCGGCGGTGTGAACCCGGTTTGTTAAGCCATCAATCAAAGCGATATTAAAAGGAATAACAACCGAACCATCACTGTTTCTTATAAAACTATTCAGCCGAGATCCGCTATATACGAAAACCCGCGGTGACACCAGATACTGGTCTTTCACAGACTGTCCGGAAAGTTTGTAAACAGTGGCGGAGTGTTCCGGTGACACGGGAATCGGAGTCAGAGAAGAGGAGCGTTTTTTCTCTTTCAATTTTTCTATTTCGGCTTCTGATTTTACTTGTCGGGAAATTTCTCCGACCTTTTCGTTGTTCACGTAGATGTCAGAGGTCATGCTGACCGCTTTAGGTTTGGCCTCGGGAGTAGAGTCTCCCTGAGGGGCGCAAGCAGAGAGGGCTGCTAACAGAGCCGATGATAAGAGGGCGTTTTTTAAAGGGTTCATGGTTTCTCCTTTTATGAGTTTGTTTTGCGAAATCCCTCTAAAGCATTTGGCGTTCCGGATCTTGGACGGCTGTAGTGGCGTTATATTTGAGCTGACGGGAAAATCGCTTCGACTTTGTCCGAACCCTCGGACAAGGTCTGAGATCTGGGATGGATTCCTTGCCTTCCCGAGGGCAAAAGTGTAGTTTCCTGGGCATCAAACCGAGGCCCTTATGTTTTCAGGAATCGTAGAATCGGTGATGCCTATTCTGAGTTCTCAAGAACTCGATAATGCCTACCGAATTCAAGTTAAAAAACCGAGTGAATTCAATGACATAAAGCTTGGCGACAGCATCGCCTGTGACGGGGTTTGCTTGACCGTTGAAGCTTTCAATGACGAGCAAATGACCTTTGCTTTGGCGGCAGAGACTATCAAAGTTCTTAACTGGAATCCGGAAAGCTGGATTGGCAAAAAAGTGAACTTAGAAAGATCCCTGCGTTTTGGTGATCGTATTCACGGCCACCTTGTTACTGGGCACGTAGATAGTTTGGGTGAGGTTCTTCGTTCTGATCTTGAAGGCGAATCCCTGTTCATTGATGTGAAGGTGAAAGACAGCATTCTTCCGTTTGTTTGGAAGAAGGGCAGCATCACTTTGAATGGGGTCAGTCTGACGGTGAACGAATTGAAAGACAATATCGTGTCGGTGTGTTTGATTCCTGAAACTATCAAACGCACGAATTTAGGCGAAATAAAAAAAGGTTCTTCAGTGAACGTCGAGCCCGACTACATGGCTCGTGCGATTCAGCGCTCTCTTGAAGTAAGGAAAGACTAATGTCATTTAATACAATCCCTGAAATCATCGAAGACATTCGTAATGGAAAAATGGTCATCCTTGTCGATGATGAAGATCGCGAAAACGAAGGAGATCTGATTCTAGCAACGGATCACGTCACGACTCAGGCCGTGAATTTCATGATTACTGAAGCCCGCGGTCTTGTGTGTTTAACGGTGACGGCTCAGCAGATCGAACGTTTGCAACTTCCTTTGATGGTACGCGACGACATGAACTTTGCGCCGAACAAAACTGCGTTCACGGTGAGTATCGAGGCCTCTGAAGGAATCTCGACCGGTATTTCAGCGGCGGACCGCGCTCACACTCTTCGTGTGGCGGCGAACCCTCACGCAAAACCTTCCGACATTCATATGCCGGGACATATTTTCCCTATTCGTGCTCAGCAAGGCGGTGTTCTAAAGCGCGCCGGTCACACAGAGGCCAGCGTGGACTTAGCTCGTTTAGCGGGATTGAATCCAGCAGCGGTGATTTGTGAAGTCATGAATCCAGATGGCAGCATGGCTCGCGTCGGTGATCTTAAAGAGTTCGCGAAAAAGCATAATCTGAAAATTGGAACCATCGTTGATTTGATTGCGTATCGTTTGGCCAATGAAACTTTGGTCGAAGAACTTGCAAGCGTTGATTTGCCAGCCTCTTTCGGTGAGGGTTTAAAAGCTCGTGTCTTCAGAAGTACCGTGGATGGACTTGAGCACTTGGTGATCCAAAAAGGTGAAATCACACCTGAGACTGAAACTTTGGTGCGTGTTCATGTCGATAATTTCACTCGTGACTTCATGGCGGTCTTACAAAGAGGCGCCTCCACAGTTCTTGAAAGTATAAAGCTCATCAATGAGCAAAGCTCGGGCGCTTTTGTCTTGCTTCGTGGAAACAACCGCACGCAAGGTCTTGTGCAAGAATTGAATGTTCTTGTTGGTATGGAGGATGTTCGTCCTTCAACGCCGCTGATGGATGAACGTGATTATGGCATCGGTGCGCAAATTTTGCGCGAAATCGGTGCACACAAGATTCGACTTTTGACGAACAAGCCAGAAAAGAAAGTCGGCCTGAAAGCTTTCGGAATTGAAATTGTAGAAATCGTAGCTATTGAAAATGTAAAGGGGCACAAGTAATGGGACTTAAAGTTGGAGTAGTAACAGCTCGTTTTAATAATGAAATCACTGAAAAACTGGAAGAGGGAGCGATCTCTTACTTAGAGTCTTGCGAAGGTGTTGAGATTTTCGCGGCTTTGGTTCCAGGGGCGGTAGAGCTTCCCTTAGCTTGCCAAGCTTTCCTTGATGCAGGCTGTGACGGCGTTATTGCTTTGGGGGCGGTGATCCGTGGTGAAACTTCTCACTACGATTATGTTTGCAACTCTGTGACTGATGGTATCACTCGTTTGATGCTTGATTACAAAAAACCAATCGGTTTTGGCGTGTTGACGACGGAAAATGAAGAGCAGGCTTTGGCTCGCGCTGGCGGCGCTCACGGAAATAAAGGTGAAGAAGCGGCTCAAGTTGTTATGGAAATGATCGGTTTGACTCAAGAGATTCCTGCGACTTTGAAAACAGCAGCGATGATGGCCAAACCTAAGGCGGCGAAGTCCTCGAAAGCCGCATCAAAAACACAAAAAAAGAAGAAAAAAGCAAAAAAGTAATCTAGCATAGGGGTGATGGAAAACACCCCTGTAAACGACGATTTTTTGCCTCCTGGTCCTCAGGAATTTAAGAAACGACGCCGCGAGATCTTTTTAGTTCTTTTGGTGTCGTTTTTATTTGGTCTTCTGACGTGGTTTGAAATTCGTCTTTTCGCCACCAGCCAACAGCTTCCGTTTGTTCACAGTATCTTTTTCTTCGGTCTTGTAAACTTCAACATCATCTTGTTGTTACTTCTTCTGTTCATGATCTTCCGCAACGTTGTGAAGGTTTTCGTCGAAAGACAGGGGAAGGTTTTCGGTAGCAGCCTAAAAGCCAAATTGATCGCCGCCTTCGTGGCGTTTAGTTTTGTTCCGACCGTCTTGATGTTCATCATCTCGGTCTTTTATATCAATTCGAGTTTTGATAAGTGGTTCAGTGCAAAGATGGCGGGCGTTTTAAAAAGCTCCATCGAAGTCACGAACGCTTATTACTTTAATGCGAAGAAAGACAATTACCACTTCGCTCACAAGATCGCAGACTCTATTCGCACGGTTAAAAATCCGAACGAGATCAAAAGGCGCATTGAAAACTTGCGTGAAGAATTCAGTTTGGATGCCGTGGAATACTATCCTTCATTGTTCGGTAAGCGTGTAGTTTCTGCGGCCGAAGATGATACTGTCCCAAACGTGCCGGCGGTGTCTTTGGAGTTCTTGCAAAAAGGTATTAAGCTTCAGGCCGAAGCCAGTATCATTCACCAGTTCGGCGACGGGAACTTGGTGCGCGTGATTGTGCCTGTGCAAGAAGGTTCAGAAAAAGGAGCGATCGTCGTCTCTAGTTTCTTGCCATTGTCGTTGATTTCCAAGATGAATGACATCTCGACGGCTTATGACGAATTCCGAGATATCAATCCGCTGGAATATCCTTTGAAGTCGATCTACCTTTATATCTTGGTTTTGATGACCTTTGTGATCCTGCTTGCCGCAACCTGGTTTGGATTCTATCTGGCAAAACAACTTTCTATTCCGATCGTGCAACTAGGTCGTGCCACTCGCCGAGTTGCCGGGGGCGATTACACACCTTTGCAAATTCAGGCTGGCTCTGAAGAAATCAATGACTTGATTTCAAGCTTTAATCAGATGACCGTAACCCTGGAAAAGACGCTGGAGGAGCTAGATCAGCACGCGCGCTACACAGATACAGTTTTAAAGAACGTCAGCGCGGGTGTTATCTCCGTTGATGAACACGGTGTTGTTACAACAATCAATCGTCATGCGGCTCATCTTTTGAAGATTGATCCTGAAAAATACATTGGGAAGTCTGTGCGTGATCTTTTAACGTTGGAATACTTCCGCACTTTCGCTGAATTGCAGAAGACCATGGCTGATCACAAAGTCGAAAGTATTCAAAAGGAGCTTCGCCTGAACGTGCAAGGGGAGGCCTTGCCTCTTTTGATGACTCTTTCGATTTTGAAGGATGAAAAAGGCCACGAGATGGGCAAGATCTTGGTGTTTGACGATTTGACTCCGATTGCCAATGCCCAACGCGCGGCTGCTTGGACGGAAGTGGCCCGTCGTATCGCGCATGAAATTAAAAATCCACTGACCCCTATCAAACTTTCCGCGGAGCGCCTGCAAAGAAAGTTCGGCGCTTCAATCACGGATCCGGCATTCAGTGAATGTACGACGATGATTGTAAAACAGGTGGATGGATTGAAGAACCTGGTGAATGAGTTTAGTAATTTTGCGCGTCTGCCGCAAGCACGTCCGGTGGTGGCTAACCTGAATAGCGTGGTTGAAGAATCTTTAGGGCTTTATCGACAAGCTCATGGGAACGTGAAATTTGTTTTCTCGAAAGACACTGACCTCCCAGACTTTAAATTTGACCCCGATCAGATCAAACGAGTGATCGTCAATTTGGTCGATAACTCGGTTTCCGCTGTTGCAAAAGAGCCACAGGCCACAGTGGAAATCGTGACTCGATACGACAAGGACATCAAAACCGTGCGTTTGACGGTGTCAGACAATGGTGAAGGTATTCCTGCGGCAGATCGAAGTCGCATTTTTGAGCCATACTACTCTACAAAAGAAGGCGGAACTGGGCTAGGCTTAGCCATTGTGAAAAGGATCATCGAAGATCATAATGGATTCATTCGTGCGACAGCCAATGAACCCAAAGGGGTCAAGATGGTGATCGAAATGCCAGTCAATGAAGTAGGTGCTTGGAAACCTGCTGGCGAGTAGAAAGAGGTCTTAGATGACAGCTCAAAATACAAAAATTCTGATTATTGATGACGAGGCTCCGATTCGTGATGTGCTTTCGGCTTCTTTGAAAGACGAAGGCTATCAAGTTTTTCTAGCTCACGATGGAGAGTCTGGACTGAAAGCTATTCGTGAAATTCAACCTGATATCGTCTTTCAAGATATCTGGATGCCAGGCAAGTACGATGGTATCGAAGTGCTGACGATGGCTCGTAAAGAATTCCCTCAGTTGGAGTTCGTGATGATCTCGGGTCACGGAACTATTGAAACTGCGGTGAAATCGACGAAGTTAGGCGCTTGGGACTTTATCGAAAAGCCGTTGTCCATGGATAAAATCCTGATCGTGATTTCAAACATTCTTAGTTACCAACAACAAAAAGAAGAAAAAGCGTTGTTGTTAAATAAACTCCGCAAGTCCATCGCGCTTATCGGTGAAGCGGCTTCCATCATGCAGACGAAACAAATCATCGCGCGTGTAGCACCGACAAACTCTTGGGTGTTGATTCAAGGCGAGGCGGGCACGGGTAAAGAGCTTGTTGCGCAAAATGTGCACTACATGAGTGCGCGCGCCAGCCGTCCGTTTGTTGAAATCAACTGTGGTGGTATTCCGGAAGACCTTCTCGATTCAGAAATTTTCGGTATCGAAAAAGGCGCTATGCCGGGCGTAGACCGAGTTAAAAAAGGCAAACTCGATCTCGCCCAAGGTGGAACGCTTTACATCGCAGAGATCTGCGAGATGAACAAAGAATGTCAGGCGAAACTTTTAAAATATCTTGATGAAAAGAAATACTCCCGCGTTGGTGGTAACGAACTGATCGAAAATGATGTTCGTGTCATTGCTGCTTCTTCTAAAGATCTCGAGAAAGAGGTTAAGGAGGGGCGCTTCCGCGAAGATCTATATTATCGTCTGAACGTTATTCCTTTCCGCATTCCTGCACTTCGTGAGCACATGGAAGACATCCCTGTGTTGGTGTCTTATTTCTCTGACAACGTGTCGCGCGAAAGCGGTTATCCGAAAAAAGTTTTTTCTGAAAAAGCGATTGAAAAAATGATTGCTTATACTTGGCCAGGGAACGTGCGCGAACTGAAAAACTTTATCGAGCGCGTTTATATTTTGACTCCAGGTGAATTCGTCGACGTGCATGACTTGCGTTTTGCAGGCCTTATCGACAAAGACGACGAAAAAGCGGTAGAGATGCAGGATCTTTCCACATTCCGTGAAGCCCGCGCTCAGTTTGAAAAAGATTATCTGCTTCGTAAGATTTCTGAAAATAGCGGAAACATCAGTAAGACAGCAGAAGTCATTGGTCTTGAAAGAAGTTATCTTCACAGAAAGATCAAAGCCTACGGTATTGATACTAAAGACAATTAAGAAAGAGAAGACAGATGGCAGATACAGCGATTGTTCCTACACGAGCACAAAATTATCCTGAGTGGTACCAACAGGTGATCACAGCAGCGGACATGGCGGAAAACTCTCCGGTCCGTGGTTGTATGGTGATCAAACCTTGGGGCTATGCTGTTTGGGAAAACATGCAGGCTGTTTTAGACCGTATGTTCAAAGACACGGGACACGTGAATGCTTATTTCCCTCTGTTGATACCTTTGAGCTTCCTGGAAAAGGAAGCGGCTCACGTTGAAGGTTTCGCGAAAGAGTGCGCAGTGGTCACTCATCACCGCCTGAAAGGTGATGGCACTGGCAAATTGGTTCCCGACGGAGAACTTGAAGAGCCTCTGATCATTCGTCCTACTTCTGAAACTATCATCGGGCACCAATTCGCAAAATGGGTGAAGTCTTATCGCGATCTTCCTATCTTGGTGAACCAATGGTGTAACGTGATGAGATGGGAAATGCGCACGCGCATGTTCTTAAGAACAGCGGAATTCTTATGGCAAGAAGGTCATACTGTTCATGCCACGGCGAAAGAGGCACAAGAAGAGACTCTGCAAATGTTGGATGTCTATGCAGAGTTTGCTGAAAAGTACATGGCGATGCCGGTGATTAAAGGTATGAAAACGCCGGATGAAAGATTCCCGGGAGCGGTGGACACTTACACCATCGAAGCTTTGATGCAAGATCGCAAAGCACTTCAAGCAGGGACTTCACATTTCTTGGGTCAAAACTTTGCTAAGGCTTCTGAGATTAAATACCTCAGCGCGGAAGGCAAAGAAGAGTTCGCATGGACAACATCCTGGGGCGTTTCAACTCGTCTTATCGGTGGTTTGATCATGACCCACAGTGATGACAACGGCTTTGTGGCTCCGCCAAAAATTGCCCCTCTTCACGTGGTGATTATTCCTATCTATCGCAATGACGAAGAAAAAGCCCAAGTTCTTGAGTATGTTCAAACTTTGTCCAAAGAACTTAAGCAACAAAACTTCTCTGGATCTTCAGTGCGCGTGAAAATTGATGATCGCGATATGCGTGGCGGAGAAAAAGCATGGCAGTACATCAAGCAAGGTGTTCCTGTGCGTGTAGAAGTCGGACCACGGGATATGGCTAAAGGCGAGGTCTTCGTCGGTCGCCGTGATCGTGGCCCTAAAGAAAAAGCTTCGCAAACGAAGGCGGATTTTGTCGCAAATATCGGAAATCTTCTTCAAGAAATCCAAGATGGGCTTTTTGAAAGAGCAAAGAAATTTCGTGACGACAACATCAAGCGCATCACTTCATTGAACGATTTTGAAAAGTATTTCTCGGGCGATGAAGCATCGGCTCCAGGATTTGCAATGGTGCCATGGTGTGAAGAAGGCATGGGGCATGAATTGTTGGCAAAACTTAAAGTGACACCAAGATGTGCGCCTTTGCAGCAGGAAGGGGTGACAGGAAACTGCATCTTCTCTGGTAAACCAGCGACGAAATGGGTCCTGTTCGCGAAGTCTTACTAGATATTTTATATTTGCTAGATAACAAAGCCTCAGCCTCAAAGCTGGGGCTTTTTATTTTAGAATATCTATATCCTCGCGGGGTGTGTTTTGCCCCTGGAAGAAATAGCGTATGACAATCATCAAGCCGTATTGATCTGAAAATTCGTCGTGTTTTTTTGTTAAAGCCCAGGAGTAACGGCCTTCCGTAGTGAGGGCATAACGTCCACGGGACCAGAGCTCGGCCTGCAAACCAAAATCCAAACCTGTTTCAGCGTTTTCTTGGGCGTACGTTGTCACGGGATTTCCGGGAAATGTATTATAGATTTTTTCCGAATCTCCAAGAGGGTAGGATGTATAAAGGGACATCACCGCACTGAATCTTTCCCCAAACCAGCGGCGATAACCGGCGGCAGCGTGCACCACTTGAGTTTCTTCAATAACGACATAACCATCGTCGCGACCTACGAATTGTTTGTTCATGAAAGTCGTTGTGAACTCAAGACTGCCTCGATCATTCACATCTCCGATAATGACCCAATTTACTCCTGTTTTATATCCTGGCTCTGAACCTTCTCCGTCATAATTGGTGCGAAAAAAGTAGGGACCAATCGATGTGTGGACGTTGCCTCTTTGGGGAATATAAGCTTCAGAGTTTTCATTGAAAGAAAACAACAAAATAAAGGACAAGATACTAAGAATTAGTTTACAGTGGTCCATGTAGGGAGATTAAATTTTGAGCGAGAAAATACAATCAAAATCTTCAGGCAAAAGGAACTTCACGTCGTGGAAGGCCTTTTTATGTCTTGGATTTTTGCTGTATGCGCCTTCAAGTCTCGGGGCCTATGAAACTGTCGAAGAGACCATCATTCGGCAGAACGTCAATGTATCCGAGTGGCTAGATAGCGTGGCCGACGGTTTGGACGTGTTTTTGGCGGGAGAACGGTACACACAGCGTCCGAATAAAACCATCGTCACCCTAGAATCTTCGGGTTATTACACCGAGCTCGACGGCACCTCGGGCGCCTTCAACTTTAATATCGATCTTCGTCTTCCGAACGTGGAAGAGTACTGGCAGCTGACCTTTACCAGTTATGATGAAAACGAAGAAAGAGATGCAAAAACCAAGTATCTTCGTACGGAGCCACGTGAAAGAAATTACGGGGCCTCGTTAAGCCTTTTTAAAAGAATGGGTGATATTAGAACATCATTTCAGCCGCGTATCACTTTTGAGGGAACCCCTGCGATATCGCACTCTTTGAAATTTGAAACTATCGTTGAAGAAAAATCCTATCGTATTAATCCAGAGCTTGAGTTCTATGCGACCCCAGGCAAAGGGGCCGGAATCTTTGAGGCGCTGAATTTCAACTGGCCCTTGAGTGCGAAGTACTCAGTTACTTTGATTAACGAAGGAGACTACCAAAGTCGTCCGCATATTTTTACGGTCACGAATGGTTTGTCTTTAGGACAAAGTTTTTCTAAGAGTCGTTCTTTGTCGTATGCCATTTTCGTCACATCATCAAATCGTCCTAACTATCAGTTAGCAGGTTATAACTTTTCAGTGACATGGCGACATATCGTTTTAAATCGTATCCTTGATTACGACATCATTCCCAATATCGATTTTGTCCGAGAGACTAACTTCGTTAGAAACCCTGGCGTCACCGTGAACGTGAATCTGCATTTTTAGTCGCTGCCTTTGCGGACATCCTTCGTACGCCCTCGTCAAAAGTTTATTCAGACAAACTAGATAATATCGTCTTGAGCCCCCCTTCATCGCGAGAGTAGCGTTGAGTCCGGTCTTTTTACGACTCAGAAAAATATGAAGGAGACACCATGAAGAAATATCTTTTGCCGCTCTTGTTGTTGCTATCGCTGAACGCCCAGGCACAAGAGTCCTTAGAACCTCAACCCCTAGATGACTTGATGTCACCCGATGAAATCGCTGAAGAAAGCGGTTTTCCGCGCACGGAAATTCCCATCGTCGTTAAATCTATCGATGATATCGCGCGCACCGAATCCATGGATATTTTTCGTGAGTTTCGCGTTATCTTAATCATTAATAAAAAAGCCGCAGGAGTCGGTGCCCAGCGCATGCGCGTATACCTGAACGGATTTTTAACTTATGATTGGCTGGTCTCGACAGGACGAGAGCGATGGGAAACGGCTAAAAGTGGTCGCACCTATTTCTCCGTGACTCCTACCGGATATTTTTATCCTTACATGCTGAATAAAGATCATTATTCAGAAACTTGGAAAACTCCGATGCCTTATGCCGTCTTTTTTAATGGTGGAATCGCCGTGCACGCTACGACTCCGGGACTTTATAAGCAGTTGGGATCCCGCGCGTCGGGAGGCTGTGTCCGTCTTCAACACGAAAATGCCGCTTTTATCTTTAATCGCATCCAAACCGAAGGACGTGGCCTGGTACCCGTGATCAACCGAAATGGCACCGTTTCTCGAGATCGTCGTGGAAACGTCATCCGTCGGGTGAACTATCGTACTCTGATCATCGTCGAAGATCGCTAATCGCGTTTCAATAGAGGTGTGGCTTGTCAGGCTATCGTCTTTGCGATAGAAATTCTGCATGAGCCATTCCCTCAAAGATGAATTTAGCCAATACAAAGACCTTTCTATCGAGGGAGCTTCTTTTCTCGCAGATTTAGAAAAAACCATCGCTCAGGATCTTTGGCAAAGTGCCGGTGGTCATTGGAGCCTAGAATCAACCAAAAATTTTCGAAAGCTAGCCATGCAAAAGCTTGCGGCAGAGGTGCAAGGGCCTTCTCGCAGTGACTTTCAAAGTGCATGGATTTCGGTCATTCGTGATTTCCATAAAAATCAGTGGGGCGAACAAAGGTTACTTAAAAAAGAAAAGAAGCCTGAAACCAAAGAAGACAAAATTTTTTGGGAACTCTTCTCTTATATTTGGATTTTACTGCAGGCAACCTTGGTCACAAAAACCGCCGTCTTTTATTTCGGTATCAAGTCAGCTGAAGAAGACACGACAGAGGGACGCATTTATGTGCTTCTTGCTATTGCCTTTTCCTTTATTTCTTTAGGGGTATTTGCTTATCGCAAATCAAAAAAAAAGAAAGACCCCAAGGACGATGGTTCGTCTTCGGCCATGTAGTTGCGCATGGTAGTTGAACTCAAAATGAGAAAACGAAAACTGTCTTCCTGTATCGTGAAAAACCATCGCTGAAGCGAGGATGCTTTGAAGCTTTTATTATGGATTGTCATTGGAATATGTCTGGGTCCTGGTGTCTTGAATCTGACCCTTCCTACGGGGTTCAACACAGCGGCTCAGTTTTTCGGTGCACTTTTTCTTTTTTTAGCGGGGTGGGAGCTTCAGTTCTTTCATCTCTTTAAAGAGGCCCGATTTTACTCCATCACTTTCATCGGTACTTTTTTAGTGCCATTTTTAACAGGTTACCTTCTTTTCGAAAAAAGCTTTTTCGTCGCCACGGCGTTTGCAATATCGGCATTACCGGTGGCGATACAGCTTTTGAAAGAAAAAAAGTTGTACAACACTTTGCTGGCAAGAAGAGTCATTACTCTGGCCAGTCTGTGTGATGTGTTGGCGTGGATTATTCTGGCATTTCTATTGCCTAAAAAAGATGTTACGGGCTGGCTGCTCAGCCATTGGGTAGTTCTCTCATTTTTTCTGGGCATCTTCTTTGGCCGTCTTAAATCATTCCCCCCCAAAAAATCATTAGCTTTCTTGCAGATGGGAATTTGTGCTCCCGTGTTCTTTATTGTCTTGGGATGGAGTTTAAACTTCTTTGCCTTATTCGAGTTCAAGACGTTCCTACTTATTTTTGCTGCGGCAGTGACATCAAAGTATCTGGGTTCTTATGTGGCGGCTCGATGTGCCGGCGCCTCCCATGCGGAAGCTTTCAACTTAAGCTCTCTTCTAAATGCTCGTGGGGCCATGGAGATACTGGCTGCGTCTTACGCGTACAAAGCCCAAATTATTTCTGCGGAAGTTTTTGCGGCATTGGTATTGTTGGGAATCGCAACAGCTTTGCTTGCAATTCCGACGGTGAAGTCGGCTCCGCATTCGTAAATTGTCTAGGTGTGTTGAATTGTCAGGATTGTGTTAGGGCTCTTGACCGAACTCTGTCACAGTCGATAGCGTTGGGCATCCTTTTAAATCTTCTAAGTAGAGAGTGTATGGCTCAGCGACTGTTCTTAAGAAATTCGCTCTATGGCCCTCCATCAGGGGGCAGTCCGGGGGAAAAATCCCGACTCCACACCCTCCGTGTGTCTGAATACCCGAAGTGTCTAAAAAATTTGAATATGTATCTTAATAAAAACGGCGTCTCTATGACGCCGTTTTTGTTTTTTCAAGGGGAGTCCTAATCCATGTGTGGAGTCGTTGGTCTGATTGGAGAAGAGAAAGCCGGTCAAAAACTTTATCCTGCTTTATTCGCTCTTCAGCATCGTGGTCAGGATGCCGCGGGAATTCTGAGTTATGATTTTGAACGTTCTCAGTTTCATCTTGAAAAAGACCTTGGCTTGGTCGAAGACGTTTTCACTTCTGAAAGGCAGCTTCGATTAAAAGGTTCCATGGCCCTAGGGCACACCCGGTATTCGACGATAGGAACGGTTGATAAAGAAGATCTTCAGCCTTTGTTCTTAAGTTATCCCTATGGAATTGGCATGATTCACAACGGGAACGTCACAAATTACGACGAAGTCGTTGATTATCTTCGCAATCGCAAACTGCGTTGGACTTTTAGCCGCAATGATCTAGAAATTCTGCTGCACATGACGGCGATTGGACTTGCTTCCCGGAAAGAGTCTGGAGAACTTGCGCAAAATCTTTCGGAATCCATTCGTGAACTCTTGCAGCAAGTGCAGGGGGCTTACAGCGCCATTGGGATGCTGGCGGATCAAGGACTCTTTGCTTTCTGTGATTCTCACGGAATCAGGCCTTTGCTTTTAGGGCGAAAAAAGAGCGGGGATAAGTACAGTTACTGCTTTGCTTCGGAAAAGCAGGTGTTCTTCGGACTGGGATTTGAATATTTCCGTGATCTGCGCCCCGGAGAACTCGTCTTCGTTGATAAAGATTTAAATTTGCATTCATTCCTTTTGAGTGAAAAGAAAGCCCGTCCCTGTATGTTTGAATGGATTTATTTTGCGGGGTCAGAGACAGAGTGGCACGGCCGTCCGGTCTATGAAGTCCGATTGAATCTAGGGCGAATCTTAGCGGAAGAGGTTCAGAAAAAAGGTTTGGATGTCGATGTCGTTGCGCCGGTTCCCGATACGTCTCGCGCAGCTGCCTGCCGATTGGCAGAGGTTTTGGAAAAACCGTATCGTGAAGTTCTGATTAAAAATCGTTACGTGCAAAGAAGTTTTATCGTCAATCAACCCGAGCTACGAAAAATGATGGTAAATCTAAAGCTGTCCCCTGTAGAAAGCGAAATTCGCGGAAAGAAAATTCTTTTAGTGGATGACAGCATTGTGCGGGGAACGACGTCAGCGCGAATCATTCGTCTTTTGCGCGAAGCGGGTGCTGAAAAAGTTTATCTAGCAAGTACGTGTCCTCCGATTCGTCATCCATGCTTTTACGGCATTGATTTTCCCGACGGAGAATCTCTAGTAGCTCACAAAAAATCGGAAGACGAAATCGCCAGGGTTTTAGAAGTCGACGGGCTGGTATTCTTGCCATTGCCTCGTCTGCAAGAGGGGTTAGGGCTATCCAATCTTTGCAGTGCCTGCCTTGACGGAGATTATCCAGTTCCAGTGGCTACAGAAAAATTTATGAAAACAAGACATCACAATATTGGTGGAGATGGTAAAAGCGAGGTGCCTTTATGAAAATTCAGGTTTTGTTCGGCAGTGCGAGTGATGAAAGAGTCTTCGGTCCTTTGTGTCACTCATTAGAAAAGTTTGGTGAAGTAAAAATGGAAGTGGCGTCGGCCCACCGTCATCCCGATCGCGTGCGCGAAATCGTCACGACATGCGGTGCAGACGTATTTGTCGCCGGCGCGGGATTAGCGGCTCACTTACCAGGGGTTGTCGCTTCTTTGACAACGAAGCCCGTGTTCGGTGTTGCTGTGAATGGTGCATTTGCGGGTCTTGATTCCTTCTTGTCGATCGTTCAAATGCCGAAGGGTGTTCCGGTCATGGCTGTGACGGAAGAAAATTACAAACATATTTCAGACCTTCTTCTGCGCTGGAAGAACCTTCCAGAAGACAAAATCTATCTTCACTGGAACCGCAGTCTTGAGTCTTATTCTCCGATTCAAAGATCTTTAGAGGATATTCAAAAAGACAGCGGCGCGGAAGTTCAGTGGTGTTCACACACAGATGAAAAATGTCTGGGTGAAATTGTCAGTCCTTGGGAACTTCCCAAAGTCGTCGGCCTAAACCTTTTCCTTTGCGAAAAAGAGCAAATTACAAGCTCGAACTTGGCGTTGGATTTCTTTGCAAAAGCACGTCACTCAGGAGCCTGGGTCGGTGCCAACAATATCGGTAACTTTGTTTTGCAATGGAAAAAGCTTTCTGAAATGAGGAAATCGGCATGGAACTAATTTATAAGGGGTCAGTCAAAGATCTTTATAAAAACGGCGACAGCCTGGTCTTTAATTACAGCAATCGTTACTCGATCTTTGATTGGGGTGAAATGCCCAATGAAATCCCGATGAAAGGGGCGGCCTTGGCTTCTATGGCGGCTTCTTTCTTTGAATACTTATCAAATAAAGGAATTCCTTCTCACTTCGTGAAAGCGACCGGAGAAAATACGATCGCCGTAAAGGCCGTTAAGGTGCTGCGCCCGGAATGGTATGAAGGTCAATACGACTACTCTGTCTATAAAGATGTCCCTACGAATTGTCTGGTCCCTTTAGAAGTGATTTTTAGAAAATTTCTGGGACAGGGAAATTCCTTAGAAGGTCGTTTAAAGAAAAATCCTTCTTACCTGCAAGATTTGCAGCTTACAGAAATGCCAAACGCATCGACGGTTTTTAATCCGGCGTTGATCGAGTTTTCGACCAAGCTTGAAACTTCCGATCGCTATCTCAGTCGTGCGGAAATCGCACAAATGAATATTGTTTCTGAAGAAGAGCTTAAAAATCTGCGTCTTCACACCCAAGCCGTCGTGCAAGAGTTGGAAAAGCTTTTTGCGTCTTTCGGTGTGAAATTGTGGGATGGAAAATTAGAATTTGCTTTTGGAGATAAAGGTCCCTCTGGAGCAAGGACGCTCCTTCTTGTTGATTCTATTGGTCCAGACGAACTTCGTCTGACTTATGAAGGTCTTCCATTATCTAAGGAATTCCTTCGCCAGCTGTATGCGCCAACGTCTTGGCATTCCGCCGTCAAAAAAGCCAAAGAGATGGCGCAAGAACGCAAAACTCAAGACTGGAAAGGGATCTGTCGCGAAGAACTTCGCGAAGTTCCTCAAAGCTTAAATGCCGCACAAATCGAAGTCAGTTCACTTTTGTATCAAGCCTTGGCCAATGAAGTGGCTTCTGTGGTCGGCCGTAAGAAGCCTTTCGCGGAAGAGTTGAATTTAAAACAGTGGCATCAAAAAGCGCAAAAAGTTTTGGAGTCATAAAATGAAAGTCGTTGTCGTCGGTAAAGGTGGAAGAGAGCACGCATTGGCGCAAAAGCTAAAAGAGTCTTCTTTAGTTCATGACCTTTGGGTGTGCCCTGGGAATCCCGGTATGCAGGTCGCGGGTCTTCAATGTAAGGCAGCCGAATCACCTGCTGAAATTGAGGCTTTTTGCCTGCAAAACCAGGTGTCCTTGGTGGTCGTCGGACCGGAAGCCGCAATTCTTTCTGATCTGAAACAACGACTGGAAACTCAAGGTATTTCTTGCTTTGCCCCTTCAGCGAAGGTGGCCGAACTCGAGTCTTCAAAACTTTTTTGTAAAGGTATTCTTAAAGAATCTCAAGTTCCTACGGCCGCTTGTCACGTAGGATACTCTGAAAAAGAAGCGATGACATTCCTAGAGCAGCACGACTTCCAGAAACCCATCGTTGTCAAAGCCGATGGATTGGCGCAAGGAAAGGGTGTTTGGGTTTGTGAAAGTTTAGAAAAATCCCAAGAAGCAGTTCGTGTTTTAGGCAGTCAGTATGGCTATCCCTTACTCTTAGAAGAGTGTTTGATTGGAAAAGAGCTTTCTGCCTTTGCTTTGTGTGACGGAAAGGACTTTGTTCTTTTGGGAACAGCTTGTGATTATAAGCGCATCACTCCGGATCCCTTCAGTGCGAATACCGGTGGTATGGGAGCTTACAGCCCGTGCGACTTTATCACCTCCCAAGACGAAGAGACAATTCGACAGATTTTTTCTAAGACTTTGTCTTGCTTGCAGGCGAAGAATCTTCCTTATCAAGGTTTTTTATTTGCGGGTTTGATGAAAACCAGCGAAGGACTTTTTGTTCTAGAATACAACGTCCGTATGGGCGACCCCGAGACACAAGCTCTTTTGCCAAGGCTAAAAACAGACTTGGCAAAACTCATAGTCGCTGCCGTCACTCACGAGTTGAAAAATCAAAAGTGCGAGGTGAAAGCAGAAACTTCTGTGCATGTTGTGGCCGTCAGTGAAGGTTATCCCCAAGGTCCATTGAATACGGGACACCCGGTGATGATCGAATCAAAGGTCCATCATCATTTGTATTACGCTGGCGTCAGTGAAAAACAGAACGCTTTGGTTAATTCTGGCGGACGGGTTCTAGGTGTGACGGCATTGGCGTCATCGCGCAAAGAAGCTCGTGAACTTGCTTACAAAGACATCCAAAAGGTTTCTTTTAAAGGAATGTACGTGCGCGAGGATATCGGACTATGAGACCTGTGCGTATCGCTCTTTTTGCTTCGGGTACAGGATCTAATGCGATGGCTCTTGTCGCAAAAGCTCAAGAGCTTTCAAAAGAAAAAATCGACGTCGCCTTTGTTCTTTCTGACAAATCGGCGGCTCCCGTCCTTGAAAAAGCGCAGAACGCCGGCGTGCGAACTTATCTTGTGGAAAAGAAGACAGATCGTAAAACGCACGAAAGTGAAGTCTTAAAACTTCTTCGTGAGTATCACATAGACTGGATTTTCCTTGCGGGCTACATGCGATTGCTTTCAGCCGATTTTATTCAGCAATTTCGCCACTGGCATGCCGGAGCGGAGCAAATTGTGAACATTCATCCTTCTTTATTGCCTGCTTATCCTGGTGTCGACTCTATAGCACGCGCTTTTAACGACGGAGTCAAAGAAAGCGGCGTGACTCTTCATTTGGTGGATGAGGGCATGGATACGGGACGGGTTTTAGTTCAAGAAATTGTCTCGCGCAAAGAAGAAGTGAATCTTGCGAAATGGGCACAACAATTTCATGAAGTGGAACACCGCCTTTATTGTCAGTTTCTAGAGAAAGTGGCTTTGGGAAGCCAAGATACGGTCTATTTTAAGGAGACTCCGTAATGCAAAGAATTTCTGTTCGCAGTCTTTATGATCACAGTACCGAAAATGCTTTAAAAAAGGCTTTTGAAAAAGAAGCGCCTTTGAAAGATCTTCGTCTGCGTCGTGTGTATTGGCTGTTAGAGAAAAAACCAGGATTCGGCAAAGAACTTCGCCTAGACACATTGATGGATAAAATCTTTTTCGATCCTGTTGCTGAAGAAATTCAACATGGCTTTCCAGAATTCCGCTCTCAATCCACCTACGTTGAACTGCGTTTCTTAGCGGGCGTGACAGACAATCTAGCAAGATCAGCAACCGAAGCTTTGATGCTTTTTTCTTCGCAACATAATTCTTCTTGGCAGGATTTTGGAATCGAAGCGCACAGTGGCTGGGAACTTGAAATAGACGGGGATTATTCTCAAAAACAAATCGAAAAAATTCTTTTTCAATCTTTGGCAAATCCTCTTTTGCACAAACTGGAAATTGCCCGAGGAGCTGAACTTCAGCGCTCCAATCCTTGGAGAGAATTTCGTCAGTTTTGGCAGTCACCGGTTTTAGAAGATCGTCGTCTTCAACTTTTTGATCTGAATTTGGAAACATTGAAGCGAATCAATGAAGAGCGCGGGCTGGCCTTGGTGGATGAAGAAATCACAACGATTATTCAGCACTTCTCGTCTTCGGAAATGCATCAAGCGCGAGCTTCTTTAGGGTGGGCGAATAAAATCACGGAAGTAGAGCTAGAGTGCTTGGCGCAAACTTGGAGCGAGCACTGTAAGCACAAAATTTTCGCAGCGGAAGTCAATTACACCGAAGAAAAAGGGGACTTCCCCGCCGTTGGAAATAAAAACATCACAAGTCTTTATAAAACTTATATTCAAAAGGCCACAAAAGAACTGGAATCATGTGGCTACCTAGTTTCGGTTTTTAAAGACAATGGCGGTATCGTCGATTTCGATAAAAACATCAACGTCTGTGTTAAGGTGGAAACCCACAACAGTCCGTCTGCACTGGATCCCTTCGGCGGAGCGCTGACGGGGATTCTAGGGGTGAACCGCGATATCCTTGGTTGTGGCTTAGGTGCAAAACCCATCGCAAATACGGATGTCTTCTGTCTTTCCAAGAAAGACTTATTTCCTTCTGCAGATTCACCAAAGCGTCCTGAACTTTTGAAAGAGCCCGCCGTGATTTTCCGTGGCGTTCATCAAGGGGTCGAAGAAGGCGGAAATCAAAGTGGCATTCCGACCGTGAACGGGAGCTTTTATTTTGCCAGCGAATTTGCTGCAAAACCTTTGATCTTTGTGGGCTCTCTGGGAGTGATGCCGAAGACGGTGCACGGGCGTCCGAGCGAAAAAAAGCAAATCAAACCCGGCGATTTGATTGTCGTTGCCGGAGGACGACTGGGAAAAGACGGTGTTCACGGGGCGACGTTCAGCTCTTTAGCATTGCATGACCAAGTGTCTTCAAACGTCGTGCAAATCGGCGACAGCATCACTCAGAAACGTCTCCTTGATTTTACATTACAGGCTCGCGACCGTGGTTGGATTCAGGCTATCACGGATAATGGCGCTGGCGGTGTCAGTTCTTCCATTGGTGAAATGGCGCAGTTTTCAGGCGGCGCCAGAATGGATTTAAGTCAGCATCCTTTAAAGTATGGAAATCTTGAATTCTGGGAGATGTTGGTCAGCGAATCTCAAGAGCGTATGTCCTATGCGGTGGACCCAAAAGATATCCAAAACTTTATGTCTCTTGCAAAAGACATGGGTGTAGAAGCCACGGTCCTGGGGGAATTCACGGATTCAGGACGATTTGATATTTCTTATGGGGAAACTCCTTTGGCGTCGTTGGAGCTGCACTTTCTCCATGAAGGCCTTAGCCGCATGAAGATCCCGGCTCACTTTGAAGGACCCAAAAACTATCAGGAATATCATCGCGAATTTCCTCGTAAGACGGCTCCACAGAAAAATGCAGAGGGACTTCTTTCAGCTCTTAAAAATGTTTTAGCGTCCCCTAATGTCGCGTCCAGAGAACCTCTTGTGCGCTACTATGATCACGAAGTGCAAGGTGCCACAAGAGTGAAGCCTTACGCCGGTAAAACTCAAAACGGCGCTAACGATGCGGGTGTCATTGATTTGTCTGTCCACGGTGGTGAAGCAAACAACGCCGTAGCGGTGTCCAACGGGCTGTGTCCTCAGTTTTCTTACTATGACACTTATTTGATGGCACAAAAAGCGGTGGACGAAGCTGTTCGCAATCTTGTCGCAACGGGTGTTAATCCAAAGAAAATGGCTCTGGTAGATAACTTCTGCTGGCCTGATCCCATTGGTAAAAAAACAAATCCTGATGCCGCTCACAAGATGGCGCAATTGGTTCGCGCTTGCGAAGGGATGTACGAAGCGGCTCTGGCTTACAAGGCTCCGCTTGTCAGTGGTAAAGACAGCATGAAAAATGATTTTATCGGAAAAACAAAAGGCGGAGAGACTGTCAAAATATCTGTTCCTCCGACTTTGTTAATGACAGCGATTGGTCAAATTCCTGACGCCGATAAAATCACTCCAGGATTTTTTCAGAACGCAGGCGACGAAATTTATGTCGTCGGAAATTTGACACACAGTTTGTATGCTTCGGCGTTTGCGCAAGAGTTCGAAGTCCAAAGCGATGTGAAACCGGAGTATCCTGTCTTGCACAAAAACATCGAACTTTACCAAAAGATTTATGAAGCTCACCAAGCTTCTGTGCTGTCTTCTTGCCACGATATTTCGGAAGGGGGATTGATGACCGCTCTTGCTGAAAGTGGTTTCGGAAATTCTTTGGGAATGAAGCTTTCGTTCAAAGATCTTTCTTGGGAAGAGCTTTGGTCCGAGACGGGATCCTTGTTCGTGGTCAGTGTTCCTGAAGGTAAAAAAGTCGCTTTTGAAACGCATTTCGCCGGATGGTTTAAACACCTTGGCACCGTTTTAAACGAGCCGGAATTCAAAGTGGAATTTGCGGGAACCTCGGCGAACACATCTTTACAGAGCTTGCAAAAACCTTGGTCCGAAGGGGTTAAAAATGTCTATGAAGCCTAAGTTTTTAGTTCTTTGGGGTGATGGAATCAATTGTGAAAACGAAACGGCGCGAGCGATTGATCTAGCGGGCGGTGAAGCTTGCAAAGTGCATGTGAACGAGCTCCTAAAAAATCCCGCGCTTTTAAGGGATCATCAGGCCATGGTTTTTCCAGGAGGATTTTCTTTTGGAGATCATCTTGGAAGTGGGCAAATTCTCGCGTTAAAGCTCGAGAACACGTTGAAAGAAGAGTTGCAGACCTTCGTGAAAAGCAAACCCGTTCTTGGAATCTGCAATGGCTTTCAGACGCTGGTACGATTGGGACTCTTGCCAGATGCAGATTTTCAAAGATCTTGCGCCTTAGTGAAGAATGAACAAGGTCACTTCATCGATCATTGGACGACACTTGAAAAAAACTCTTCATCGCCTTGTATTTGGACGAAAAACTTACCTGCAGAATTTGTGCTGCCGATCCGTCACGGAGAAGGGCGCTTTGTTTGTCAGGATGAAAAGGTTTTGGGACGTCTCTTACAAAACCAACAAGCCGTCCTTCGCTATAAAGAAAATGTTAACGGAGCCACCGAGCGTATTGCCGGTGTCTGTGATCCTTCGGGGCTGGTCTTTGCCCTGATGCCGCATCCCGAAGCCGCTTTGCACGATTGGCATTTGCCATTCGCGGGAAAAGCCTGGGGTCTTGAATTTTTTAAAAGTGCAGTTGAATTTTTAAGGGGAAAACTATGAGACAGATTCGTCGCGCCTTATTAAGCGTGTCTGATAAAACGGGTTTAGTAGAATTAGCCAAAACTCTGGCGGCAAAAAATGTCGAGTTGATCGCTAGCGGTGGAACGGCTAGAGCTCTTGAGACTGCAGGCCTTAAAGTCACACCTGTTGAAAAATTGAGTGGGCATGGAGAGGCCTTTCAAGGCCGAATGAAAACCATCAGCTTTGAAATTGCCTCAAGTCTTTTATTCCGTCGTGACGATGCCAGCGACATCGAGCAGGCTGAAAAGCTCGAGATTCAGCCGATTGATTTAGTCGTCGTAAATCTTTATCCTTTTCATGAAACCTTGAAAAAGCAAGGTGGCTTTGAAGAGTGTATTGAAAACATTGATATCGGTGGCCCCACTCTTCTTCGTGCGGGAGCAAAAAACTTTCAGTCTGTAACTGTGCTTTGTGAATCCAATCAGTATTCAGAGTTTGTTCAAGAATTTGAGAATACGGGTAGCACTTCTTTTGAGTTCCGCCAAAAATGTGCATCGCGCGTCTATACGATGACAGCTTTTTATGACATGGCCATCGCAGGTTTTCTGACTCAGAAAAGTGGAGAAGCACTTCGTTACGGTGAAAATCCTCACCAAAAAGCCTTCGTTCTGAAAAATCCATTTGAGGAGGGTTTGGCGCACGCAAAATCCCTTCAAGGAAAAGAGATGTCTTACAATAATTATTTAGACGCGGATTTTGCTCTAAAGACTTTGCAAGATGTGCATTCATGGCAAAAAGACAAAGCTTTACCTACCGCTGTAGTGGTGAAACATAATACGCCTTGCGGTCTGGCGATTGCGGAGTCGCCTCTGCGCGCCTTAGAAAAAGCCTGGAAGGGCGACGAAAAAAGTTCTTTCGGCGGAATCATTGCTTTGAATTTCCCGGTAACCGACGAAGTCGCGACATTCTTTTCCGAAAAATTTGTCGAAGTGATTTTAGCACCTTCTTTCACCGACTCGGCTCGTGAAAAGTTGAAAAAGAACTGTCGCGTGATGGAAGTCGGCTTAACACCCCATTCCTCTTGGCAAGTGCGCTCGATTGAAGGCGGTGTGCTGATGCAAGAACAAGATAGTTTTGATCTGTCCCAAATGAAAACCGTGACTCAGAAAAAGTTTGCAGCGGATAAAGAGAAGCTTGCAGGGTTTGCCGCTTTAGCCGTTAAAAATCTTAAAAGCAATGCCATCGCGCTTTGCCGACAAGAAGGCCCGGAGTTTGAACTCCTCACTATGGGATCGGGTCAAACAAACCGCGTGGACTGCATTGAAAAGCTGATTCATTCACGTCTAAGCGATAAAGGAATCAAAGATGTTTCTGATGTGGTTCTTGCATCAGATGCTTTTTTCCCATTTGCCGATTCCATTCAAGTCGCGGCGAATTTAGGGGTGAAATATATCATTCAGCCCGGCGGTTCGATCAAGGATAACGAGGTGATCGCAGAGGCGGATCGCCTTGGCATCGCGATGATCTTCACAGGCCGTCGTCATTTTCTTCACTAAGAAAGGGAACTAAAATGTCTCAAGTAGATTATAAAGAAGCCGGTGTTGACATCACTAAAGCCGATGCCTTTGTGGAAAGAATCAAAAAACTTGTTCCCACAACCTTCAACGATCAAGTGTTGCAGGGAATTGGTGGTTTCGCCGCCGTTTACAAATTGAATGATCAAAAGTATCTCGCCTCCTGTACAGACGGTGTGGGCACGAAGCTGAAAATCGGTCAGCATCTCGATAAACACCATGGTATCGGAATTGATTTAGTAGCAATGTGTGTGAACGATCTTTTATGTGTAGGGGCGCGGCCCTTGTTCTTTTTAGATTACATGGCTTTCGGAAAACTCGATACCCGCATCAGTGAAGAGCTGATTGCTGGCATGGTTGATGGCTGTCGTCAGTCAGGGATGGCACTCATCGGCGGAGAAACCGCAGAAATGCCAGGAATTTATAAGGACGGTGAGTACGATCTTGCGGGCTTTAGTGTCGGTGAGCTAACACCTTCAGAAATGTTCAAAGAAGAAGCGATGAGCGAAGGCGATGTTCTCATCGGGTTGGCTTCAAGCGGATTTCACTCCAATGGCTATTCGCTGTTACGCAAACTGGTGAAGGATTCAGAAACAGAGCTTTTAGAACAGTTGCTAATACCAACACAAATCTATGTCGAAACTTTCATGCATCTTCGACAAAAGTTTCAAAGTAGTATTCTGGCTGCCGCGCACATGACCGGCGGAGGTATCCACAATATTCCGCGCATGAGTGAAAACTTCGACTATACGATCACAAGCTGGCCTTCTGTGGAAGAAATGGCACCTGTCTTTAAGCCAATGCTTCAGCGCATGGATTTATCCCAAGAAGAACTCTTCCGTACTTTTAACATGGGTGTCGGCCTAACGGTCTTAGTAAAAAAGGCCCATGCAGAAGCAGTTATGACAGAGTTAAAAGGCAAAAACATAAAAGCTTGGATGCTCGGCCATATCACTCGCGGTTCTGGTCAAATAGAGATGACGGATTGGAAATTGTAAAGGAAAAGGGGAGTTTGAACTCCCCTTTCTATTCTAAAAAGGCCAAATGCCTCGGCCTCGTAAGTGAATGCGGATGTCTTCCGCTCCAGTCATTTCGATATCCAATTGGCCATTGAAGTTACCAATGTAGTTAGGTCTAAAGTAAACGCGCACAGAACATCTTTGTCCTGAGAAGAGCAGACGCGGGCAGTTTTCGTTATACCAGAATCCATTTCCTCTAATGTCAAAGTCATTGAAATAGATGGGGAGGCCTCCGGTGTTGCGAATATAAAAACGGGCGGATTTAGTTTGATTGAGGTAAGTGCGACCGAAATTGTAAAAGAAATGACGAGTTTGTGCTTCCACTTCTCCGTGCTCGCCCAAAGCAATTTCAAACGCGTCTTCCCGTGGCGCCGTCATATCATTTGGGTCTTGCGCAAAGGCAGAATGGGATAAAGCCATACTTAATAGAAAGGGAATTATATATTTCATAGGACCTCCTTTGATGGCCTTATTTTTTTCTGCTTCAAAGGAAGTCGCAAAATTTTTTTGAATTCTTCTTTTTATTTCATGCGAAGTCTATCTAGGCTGGTGTCGAAGACGAGTCTGATGCTTGTGCGCAAAAATGAACTATTTGATTCTTCTTTTCAAGATGACATTGATGTCGTTGATCTCTTCACGGAAATAATCATGTTCGCGCAGTTTGATTTCTTGCGGAATCTGTTGGGTCTCAACGGCATTATGAAGGATTCTTTTAACGTTATATAAAGGACCAACAATACGGCTGGTCAGTTTGTTAAAAACATAGACTCCAACTATCATTCCGAAGCCCACCGGAATAAGCTGATAAATCAGAATGCTGACTTTGTATTTAGCGACGAACTCCAAGGCCGTCATATGACTGACGACGTGTTCAAGCTGACTTAAAAATATGTACATCGCCAAGGCCTGAACCGCAAAGATGGACATCACAAAAATGCCTACGTACATAAGTACATCGTATTGAACTTCACGATTCACGATCAGCCGACGTCTTTGATTAAAGATTTTCATACTTTTCAGCCTTTTTCTTAGTATATCCCAGGCGCACAGGCGGCTAAATGAATTCTCTAAGCTGGAAAAAGAGGTGTCTCTGGGTGAGACGGGCCGCGCCGATAGTTGCCTCGTGCATCCCCGAATGAGAAACTGCAAAAATCCATTATGTCAGGAGTCCCTTTGAAAAAAAATCTTCGTGCTCATCCGATGAGAAATCCGATTATTTTAGCTCTCGACGTCGACACTCGCGATCAGGCCTTAAAAATTGCTGATGATCTCAGTGAGATCGTGGGCGGATTTAAGCTGGGTCCGCGCCTTTGTCTTCGCTATGGCATGGAATTCGTAAAAGAGATGGCTCAACGAGGCCCGATTTTCCTGGATAACAAACACTTTGATATTCCCTCGACAATGGAGGCAGCCGTTCGTGCTAGTTTCGAAGCAGGAGCTTCTTTAGTCACTGTTCACGCTCTGAGTGGAGACGAGGCCCTAAAGCGTATGGCTGCCGTTGAAAAAGAACTGCAAAGCCAAAGGCCTTTTAAGATTTTGGCCGTGACTATTTTGACTTCTTGGGATCAGGCTTCTGTGCCTGGGAATATGAAGGAACAACCGATTGCTCAACATGTGACGGATCTTGTGAATTTAGTGAGTTCTTCAGGTCTTTCTGGAGTGGTTTGTTCCCCTCATGAATTGGACCTTTTACAAAACCGCGATCTTTACCTTGTCACACCTGGAATTCGATTTAGTATGCAGGATTCCGGCGATCAAAAGCGTATCATGGGTCCCAAAGAAGCTCTTCGCAAAGGAGCTTCGGCACTGGTCGTTGGAAGACCCATCCTTGAATCAAATAACATCAAGGAAACTGCAACAGATTTTGTAATGGCTGCTTATGAAGAAAAATAATTCTCGTCCGTCTCGTGGTTCTCAATCTCAACGTCCGCAACAAAGCGGTGCTCGCTCCTCTGGGGGAGGTCGTCCTCAAAGCGGTCGTCCACAGCAGGGACGTGGTCCTCATCCTGCCGCTCGCTCTGAAAATCAGATTCCACGTGACTGGCGTATCGTGATCGGGACACATGCGATCAATGAAGTCTTAAACGTGCGTCCTAACCAAGTGAAAGGCATGTGGATCCGTCAAGGATGGGAGCATTCCGGTGACCTTCGCGACATGCACGATCTAGCGACAGAGAAAAAAGTGAAGGTCGATATCAAGCCCGAGAACGTGATCGAAAAGTTCGGTTCTTCACAACAGGGTGCTGCGATTTTCGTCGATGGCGCACCGACTTTGGATATGGATGGTCTGGATAGTTTCGATAAGTCCGTCGTGTTAATGTTGGACGGTATCGAAGACCCACACAACCTGGGCGCAATTATGAGAACTTCTTGGCTTACAGGTGCTCATGGCGTATTGATTCCCGAAGATCGCGCGGTGGGTCTAACTCCGACAGTTCATAAAGTCGCTTGTGGTGGAGTTGAGCACGTTCCGGTTGAGGAAACGACCAATTTTGCTAACTATGCAGAAGAATTAAAGAAAAAAGGCTATTGGATTTTTGGTCTTAGTCCGCGTGGAAAAAGATCTATTTTTGAATTGGATCTTCCAGATAAAGTTATTTGGGCGATTGGTTCGGAAGACAAAGGTTTGAGAGTGACAACAGAAAGACTTTGTGATGAATTGGTCTTCATTCCGCAGGCTAGTTCTTCGGCGAGTTATAACGCTTCTGTAGCGACAGCTATGGCGTTAACTGAAACTCTCAGGCAGCACGCACCGCGCGGAAACCGAAAAAAATCGTAATCTGGCAAATAATTATCTTTGACGGACTTAGATTTTATCCGTAAAACATTTCGGTTATCTCAGTAAGGCTGGTTTAGCTCAATTGGTAGAGCAGCTGATTTGTAATCAGCAGGTTGCGGGTTCGAGTCCCATAACCAGCTCCATTTTTTCTGGGTCAACATTCACAAAATGGGTAGGTGCCCGAGTGGCTAAAGGGGACGGACTGTAAATCCGTTGACTTGCGTCTACGAAGGTTCGAATCCTTCCCTGCCCACCATTTTGAATGTTAACCCAGATGAAAATGGGAAGAGGAGTTTACTCTTCTTCGGGCACTCTGATAGGGCGGGAATAGCTCAATTGGCTAGAGTATCTGCCTTCCAAGCAGAGGGTTGCGGGTTCGAGACCCGTTTCCCGCTCCAAATTTGTCAGAGTTGGGTATCGCGAGATAAGTTTTCTAAGTTGTGAGGAAGTGCTTCGACAGGTAAATCTTATCGAGGCGCGACCGAGGAAGGTGTGCACCGCACACCGACGACAAAGCAACGAAGAGAAGATTTATCTGGCGATGCACTTGCCCATGTAGCTCAGTGGTAGAGCACACCCTTGGTAAGGGTGAGGTCGTCGGTTCGGCTCCGATCATGGGCTCCACTTGTTACTCGGATAATTTGGAATTTGAAGTTAAGTTTTTAGTTAAAGCGTTTACGACTTTTATAATAAATCTCTGCAGGAGGAATAATGTCTAAAGAGAAATTTAACCGCTCGAAGCCGCACGTAAATATCGGCACAATCGGTCACGTTGACCATGGTAAAACAACTTTGACTGCTGCTATCACTACTACTCTTGCAGCAGCTGGTAAAGCTCAGGCGATGTCTTACGATCAAATCGATAAGTCTCCTGAAGAAAGAGAACGTGGTATCACTATCTCTACAACTCACGTTGAGTACGAAACTGACAAACGTCACTACGCTCACGTTGACTGCCCAGGCCACGCCGACTACGTAAAAAACATGATCACTGGTGCCGCTCAAATGGACGGAGCTATCCTAGTAGTTTCTTCTGCTGACGGTCCAATGCCACAAACACGTGAGCACATCCTTCTTGCTCGTCAAGTAGGTGTTCCTGCTCTAGTTGTATTCATGAACAAAGTTGACATGGTTGACGATAAAGAATTGTTGGACCTTGTTGAGCTTGAAGTTCGTGAGCTTCTTTCTAAGTACGAATTCCCTGGCGACGAAATCCCAGTAGTTAAAGGTTCTGCTTTGAAAGCTTTGGAAGGTGACACTTCTGAAATCGGTCGTCCAGCTATCATGAAATTGATGGACGCTTGTGATGCTTACATCCCTGAACCAGTTCGTGCTACTGACAAAACTTTCTTGATGCCAGTAGAGGACGTATTCTCTATCTCTGGTCGTGGTACAGTTGTTACTGGCCGTGTAGAGCGTGGTATCGTTAAAGTTGGTGACGAGATCGAAATCATCGGTATCCGTCCAACTCAAAAAACGACTGTAACTGGTATCGAAATGTTCCGTAAACTTCTTGATGAAGGTCAAGCAGGGGACAACTGTGGTGTTCTTCTTCGTGGTACTAAAAAAGAAGAAGTTGAACGTGGTCAAGTTTTGGCTAAACCAGGTTCAGTAAAACCTCACAAAAAATTCAAAGCTGAAGCGTACATCCTAACTAAAGAAGAAGGCGGACGTCACACTCCATTCTTCAATGGTTACCGTCCTCAGTTCTACTTCCGTACAACAGACGTAACTGGTGTTTGTACTTTGAAAGCTGGAACTGAAATGGTTATGCCTGGTGACCGCGTTGAATTGGCTGTTGAGTTGATCGCTCCAATCGCAATGGAAAAAGAATTGCGTTTCGCGATCCGCGAAGGTGGCCGTACAGTTGGCGCCGGCGTAGTTGTTGAAATCGTTGAATAACGATAACGCAGCATAGGCTAAATTAAAATCACCTGGGGGACTCCTTGACAAAAGGGTCCCCCGCGGTGTTTCTTGGCATGACTAAAAAATAAAATTTTTAGTCAGTTTAAGAACGACTTTTAGACTGCAAAGTTCTCCCAAATAGGGAGATTCTTGATGAGAATTGCTTAGGCCCGAGGCGCGACCGAGGAGAACGTACTAATAGTACGCCGACGACCGAGCAACGAAGGGAATAAGCGATTGTCATCAAGAAGATCAGCAGGGGTGTAGCTCCAGTGGTAGAGCGAACGACTCCAAATCGTTAGGTCGTGGGTTCGAATCCCTCCGCCCCTGCCAATTTTGAAATCCAAACAAAGAGGAACTATGGAAAAGGCCAACTCTAAGATTTTGACAATCAGCTTTGCCATCGCAGCTATCTTGGTCGGTTTGACAACATCTCTTCTCATCAAAGCTTTCGCGGGCGCGTTCGGGGTTGTAGCAAGAGCTGCGGACTCAGACGTTATCCGTCACGGTGTTCCGGTCGCTTTGGGCTTGGTTGTCTTCGCAGTCCTTCAATTCAATCCTAAAGTAATGGCTTGGGGTGAAGAAGTTGTCTCTGAAATTCGTAAGGTGGTATGGCCTTCTCGTAAAGACACCACTGCCATGACAATTGCTTGTGTGGTGATGGTTCTTATCTCTAGCGTGATCATCAGCTCATTTGATTTGATTTCTGGCTTCTTTATCAACTACCTCATGAAGTAAGGAACGGACCATGGAAAAAAAGTGGTATATCGTTAACGTTCAAACAAGTTGTGAAAACACCGCTAAAAAGGCGATCGAAGAAAAGATCAAATCCAATAAAATGGAAGAATTCTTCGGGGAAATCCTTATCCCGGCAGAAAGCGTTGTTGAGCTTGTAAAAGGCCAAAAACAAACTAAATCGCGTAAATTTTTCCCAGGTTATATCTTCGTTCAGATGTTTTTGAATGATGAGACTTGGCATTTAGTACGCAATTCGTCTAAAGTGACCGGCTTCGTGGGTGGGACTAAAACTCGTCCTCCGGAAGTACCGGAAGCTGAGGTTCTTCGCGTAACGCAGCAAATGGCGGGCGTGGCTGAAAAACCGAAGCCGAAAGTGAAGTTCTCTGTAGGTGAGAATGTGACAGTTATTGACGGTCCATTCAGCAACTTCCAGGGTTCCGTAGAAGAAGTGAACGAGGACAAAGGTAAGCTGAAAGTCCTTGTCAGCATCTTCGGTAGACCAACTCCAGTGGAATTGGACTACATTCAAGTTGAAAAACAATAATTTAAGCGCTACATAGGTAGCACTTTAAGCACGGGTCGCTTCGAATAGGTCGAGGCACTCTTAAAACAAACCTCTTGCAGGAGTGGGTCATGGCAAAAAAAGTTACAGGAATGATCAAGCTGCAAATACCGGCAGGGAAAGCTAATCCAGCTCCTCCCGTTGGACCGGCACTTGGACAGCACGGGGTAAACATCATGGAATTCTGTAAGCAGTTCAACGCTCGTACACAAGCGTTGGGTGATAGCATCATCCCTATCATCATCACTGTTTACCAAGACAGATCGTTTACTTTCATTACGAAAACACCACCGGTGTCTTCTTTGATCAAAAAGGCGTTGAAATTGGAATCTGGTTCCAAACAACCGCAAAAAGACAAAGTAGGCAAAATCAATAACGATCAAATCAAGCAAATCGCTACAACGAAATTGCCTGACTTGAACTGCTTGAAAGTTGAATCCGCAATGTCACAAGTTGCTGGTACAGCTAAGAGCATGGGCATCGATATCGCATAGGGGTGATGTATGGCAGGTAAAAAATTCGAAGCAGCCTCTAAGAAGGTTGATTCTCAAAAAAAATACTCTGTTGAAGAAGCATTCAAACTTGTGGTAGCGACTGCTCCAGCTAAATTTGATGAATCTATCGACGTAGCTTTGCGCTTGGGTATTGACCCTAAGCAATCTGACCAACAAGTTCGTGGCGCGATCTCTTTGCCTCACGGTCTTGGTAAAGAAGTTAAAGTTGTTGTTTTCGCAAAAGGTCCTAAAGAGGCTGAAGCGAAAGCGGCTGGCGCTGACTTCGTTGGTGCTGACGACCTTGTAGCTAAAATTCAAGGTGGTTGGTTGGATTTCGACAAATGTATCGCGACTCCAGATATGATGGCGACTGTTTCTAAAGTTGCTAAGATCTTGGGACCTCGTGGTTTGATGCCGAATCCAAAAATCGGTACTGTAACTATGAACGTTGGTGAAGCCGTAGCTGCCGAGAAAAAAGGTAAGCTTGATTTCCGCGTTGATAAAGCAGGTATCGTTCACGCTGGTATCGGTAAGAAATCTATGGGCGATGCTAAACTTCGCGATAACTTCCTAACTTTGTTGGGTGCTATCGTTAAAGCTAAACCAGCAGCGTCTAAAGGTATCTATCTTAAAACTATCTCCGTAGCTTCAACTATGGGTCCTGGTGTTAAGATTGAGCCAAATGCGGCAGCAGCTCTAACTGCTACTAACGCATAATTTTAAATGTAATTAAAAGCTCCGGTGCAAATCGGAGCTTAAGTTTTTATTGCGATCAGAGACAGTAGGTTTCTTTTAGTAGATGTAATCCCACGACGGTGTGGGGCCTACCGAGATAAGGCAAAAAGTTTCCTAGTTCTAGGTGACTCCAAACCAACCTGAATCGCACAACCTACTTCAGCAAAACTGGAGTAGAAAGAATCTAACGAAAGGAGGCTCACTTATGATCACTCGCGCAGATAAAGAGCAAGAGATTAAGCTAATCACGGAGAAATTCGGAAAAGCTAAAGGAGCTTTCATCGTTGACTTCAAAGGCATCAAGGTTGAGCAAGTTACTACTTTGCGCAAAAAATTGAATGCTGCTGAATCAGAGATGAAGGTTGTCCGCAACACTCTTGCAAAAAGAGCGTTCAAAGATCACCCAGCTATTGAAAAGGCATTTGCTAATTCAATGAAAGGTACTAACGCCATCGTATTCTCTTACGGTGAAGTGAACGCTACTGCAAAAACATTGGCTGAATTCGCGAAGGACGTTGAAGTTCTTCAGATCAAGTCTGGTGTTATGGACGGTGAAGCGTTGGACGATGCTAAGATCAAATTCTTGGCGACTCTTCCAGGCAAAGACCAACTTCGCGCTATGTTCCTCGGTACACTATTGGGTGCAGGTTCTGCACTTGCTAGATGCTTAAATGCTTACGCTGAGAAACTTGGTGGCGGTGCTACTACTGAAGAAGCTCCACAAGCGTAATAGTTACGTTTGGGTGCTGAATATTTGAATTAACAATAAATTTATATCCTTTGGAGGATTTTAAAATGTCTCTAACTAACGATCAATTAGTTGATGCGTTGTCTCAAAAAACTGTTCTTGAGATCGCTGAACTTGTAAAAATGCTTGAAGAAAAATGGGGCGTTTCTGCTGCTGCTCCTGTAGCTGCTGCTGGCGCAGGTCCTGCTGCTGCTGTTGAAGAAAAAACTGCTTTTGACGTTATCCTTGTTGACGCTGGCGCCAACAAAATCAACGTTATTAAAGAAGTTCGTGGCTTGACTGGTCTTGGTCTTGCTGAAGCAAAAGCCCTTGTTGAAGCTGGTAACAAAGCTGTTAAAGAAGGCGCTACTAAAGAAGACGCAGAAAAAATCAAGAAAGCTCTTGAAGCTGCAGGCGCGAAAGTTACTGTTAAGTAGTTTTTGCTCTTCTTGCGAAGAATCGAAAGCCTCGTGGAAACACGGGGCTTTTTTTTTGCCTTTCGTTTGTAGCGAGGGCCGCCTTGGAGTGGAAGGGTGAGGTATTTTAGAAAATTCAGACGCGCGCTTCCGGCGCTCGCCGGCCTTGAATACCGCATCCTGCGGGGCCGGAGGTCTGAATTTTCTAAAATACCTCACCCTTCCAATCCAAGGCTCCATGCTACAACGAAAGAAAAAATCAAGCCTGTATCAGGGGCATTATCTGCATCAAAAATTAAACTTCTTAACGACGTCCTTTTCATTTATCGAATCAGCGCTCTCGCGCCGATTGATGGGATGATTTGCTATTCTCTGCCCAAAGGTACCTGCTTCCCTTCGTGTTAATAAGGTACCAGGTTCCTTTTAAACAATAGAAAACTGGCATCCTCTCTTTATTCCCTAGTCTCGGACACTGTCCGATTCGGCGGAATTGGTGTTCTTCATCTTCAAATAAAGCCCTTTTTAGGGTGTTTTTAGTGGGTTTTCTCTTTGCTTTATAGCTCCTCCGAAAGCGGAGGACCTTATGGTGTTCGGGCTTTTTGATCGTTGGAAATCTAAGAATATTTTAGCCATTTTGTTGGTTCTGCATACATCGTTCTTACCGAGTGCTTATGCTTATGACGAAAATGATGGTCACGACCATGACGATGATGGGCGCATCGAAATTTTTGATGATGAACCTTTTGTTATTACTCCCGGTGAAGATGCTTATGAGGGCCACATCGACGGAGACTGCGTCGGTTCAGGATGCGATGAAAGAGATGATGATCGTGACGGCGGATATGGAGATTACGATGATGATGGTCCCGACTATGATGATGATCATCATGATAGTTCTGATACTGGGCATGAGGGTAAGGAAGATGATCGTGATTTAGAAAGTGTTTCCGAAGATAGAGGTTCTAGCACCTCGAATTCGGTACCTCGAATAGAACGCCACGTGATTGCGCGCCAAGACTCTGATCGTGGAGACGGAGTCATATTCGCCAAAGACTCAAGCGGGACAGTCTATTATCCCGGAGCGTTCGGCCACAAAAATCTTTATGAAAGGCTGGATGAAACTCTTTTTGTAAAATCAGTGGACGGTAAATCTTTTTTACCACTTGAAGGTATTAAAGATTGTGCCCCTGTTTTTAACTGTGCAGATTTCGGTTATCGGCCTGATTGGTGGAATTATCCAGACTACATCGATTACGAAGATGGAGCTCATGCAGGATATTACTGGGATTTAGCTCAGTTCACGGAAAAACAACTCGCCATAAAAACTTCCATTGCGACCGCCCGAGTGGCTTATCAGAATGACGCGGGCAAAATCAAAGTTTTAAATGAGGCGAAGTATTTTCTTGAGAAAGCGGAACGTGCATACACTGGCCACGCGGAAGAGCAGGCGCACGTATTTCAACAAGCCTCATTAGAAATCGTAAAAACTATCGCTGACATTGGTATTGGTATTTCCCCTCTCGGTTGGGGAAAGGATGTTTACGAGTTCATCACCGGAAAGAGCATCGTCGATGGCAGAGAGCTCTCTCAAACAGAAAGGATTTTAGCGGCGGCAGGTGTTGTAATGCCTGGAGCTGCGGGTCTGGCGTTCGCGGGCATCAAGATTGTAGCTAGGCATCCTTTTGCAAAGACTGGAATTAACAGCGCCGTAAAATCCTACGATAAAATTTCCGATTTGCTTGGAAGTATGAAAGTCGCTCGCTTTAAAGAAGGTAAAGATCTTTCAGAAGTTGCAGTGATAGGTCGGGACATGGGAACCGTTCGAGAAGCTGCTGATAAATTGCAGTTAAGCGGAATTAAAGTTGTGACTTTCGAACCATCACTCGAAGCTTCCGTCGGCCTGGGTAAATTAAATGGTGGGACTCGTGTCTCTTATGACGAAGTTCCGACCACGAGTATGTATGAGGAAAACATGTCTTGGGTAGATGAGATCGTAAAAAATGAGGTGACAGTAATTGACATCGGAAATCCCAAAAAATTGGTAGAGCGAAGCCGGTTTTATGATGATGAAGTATTAAATATTTTCGGAGAGGTAAATAAATTATGAAGCACCAAAAATTTCCTGACGCAAATGTGGAGAAATATATAACTGATTTCGCGAGAGAGTATAATTTTGAAATCTTCGACCATCGATATACTCCTTGTGAACAAATGGCTGAATATCTAAAGAAACGTAAAAATGACGAATGGGTATGGAGTCTTCGTCGACCGGGAAGTCTGGTTTGGATGGATATTTCCGTAAATTATCCTTCCTATTTTACCTTGATAGTGTTCCAAACTAGCAGTAGCTCTCTGAAACGCCATGTTCCTGCGTACTTTCTATTTCATCTGTATTTAGAAAAAATAGTGCAAGCAAAATGGGAAGTTTCGCGACGTCAGAAAGTTGTTTCGGAACAAAGTTGGCCACAAAATTGGAATTTAGAACTGGAGTTCGTAAAAGAACATCTGAAAGGGCATCTTAACGACGTGGTGGAGGGCCGGGATTGGCCGGAAATTTATTTTAGCTGGGATGATTTTGTTTTGCCTGAAGATGCTAACAAAATTTACGAAGATCAGGTCGCTGTGATCGAAAAAGGGATGAAAAAAAAGGGACAAAGTTGGCTTTATCTTTTGAATCCCTTTAAAAAGTGAAGTTGACAGTGCATACGTAGGTAAATAATTCGGGCCCCGATACTGCTTTTGATAACTTTGTGCAGAAGTTGACGGAAGTTTTAAGAGGGCCTACAAATAGATGGTGATTTACTTCATTCGTCTTTTCTTTTTTGCGTTTGTTATTCTACAAGCCCCTTGGGCCTTCTCTGTACCTTTAGGGACTATTCCCACAATTGAAGAACAAAATCTGCAAATGCTTTTTAGCTTTCGTTCGGATCTGTGGACGTCTCCTTACACATACAAAGATTCTCCAGTGCGTATTTTTGATACCGATATTCGCATTCCTCTTTATAAATCTGAAACCTGGAGCGCTTCTGCGAACGTGTTTTCAGAAAGCTTAAGTTTAGGGCGCACTCAGTTTACCTTAGGAGAGCAGGAAGTCTTCATTGCCAATTCTTTGCAAAACCAGGGCGCTGGCTTCGGTGCGCGCCGTGAATTTTCAAATGGCGGACGCTTGGGCTTTTTCGCATCCTATGCGACAGCCAGTGACGTGCCCTGGGGCGAGCCGCGCAACGACTATTTTGATGGAACTATTGCCTATCAAACGGCGCCGGCAGAAAACTACCACTGGATTTTTGCGATCAACCAATCTGACAATCGCGGCATTCACGATGGAAAACCCTTTCCGTACTTTGGGGTGATTTATAATCTGAGTGAAAATGTAAGAACCACCGTCGGTTTTCCTTTCTTCCGTATTGAATGGGGAGCAGACGTGAATTGGCTGCATAGTTTTGGAATTACCCCATTTGGAATCAACTACTGGGCGCGAAAGTTTCTTGAAGATGAGTTTGTTTTCGACGGCAGAGTGGGACTGACGGTTCGCTCTTACATGTACGACTCTCGCGCCGACGATGAGGATCGTCTGTATTATCAAGAGATCTTCGCCGAAGCCGCTTTCAAAAAATTTGTGACTGCCAAAACGGGAGTGACCTTCGCCCTGGGCGCTGCCGTCGACAGGCGCCTTTATGAATCCGAAAGAATCTATCATCCAAATTCCAACGTCACTCAGATAGACAATGATTTCTATGGTCGCTTGGGTGTGGAGTTCAAACTATGATCAGACTCCTTTTTTATATCACGGCATTTGTATTTACGAGTTCTTGCGCTCCCTTTGTAGATTCGCCTTTCTCTGACAATTTGTTACGGCCTGAACGAAGTTTGAATAAGCTTTCTTTAGATAAAGTGGGGAACCCCGAAAGCGATGGCGTGATTCGCATTGCTGTATTTTCTGACCCTCATCAAAACTATAAGGCTACCGACAAAATGGTCTTCCAAATGAATCAAGCCGAAAAGTTTGACTTCGTCGCGGGGCTAGGAGATTTCACGAACTCGGCATACAATCTCGAATATGATGAGTTCATCGAAGCGATCAACCCACTTCGTCAACTCGTCATCAATGCGGTTGGTAATCACGACTCTATCGGTGCCGGACCAGAACTTTATCGCAAAGCCTTTGGGCCTTCGAATTTCTATTTCGAATCCGACAACTATCGTTTCATCTTCTTTAATTCGAACAATCTTGAAAATCCTCAAGAGTTCGACCCGGATTGGCTGAAGGCGCGCGTAGATGAAACGACGAAAAACATCATGATCTTTTCGCATGTGCAGTTGCGCGATACGGATCGCTACTTTGACGATGTCGCGGCCACATTGGGTTACGTGATCGAACACCCGAGAGTAAAGGTCATCTATAACGGACATAATCACGCTTATGATCTTTCCACTGATCACGACACTATCATGATGCAATGTGGGCGAGTGGCCGGTGAAGAGGGGACTCACTGGTTAAGTATCACAGTCCAAGGAAATCAATTTTGCGTCACACGGATGGATACAATGGGGAACACATGCTTAACTATCAAGCCTTAGCGATAGCATTCCTGTTTCTTTTTGTGTCGTCAGCGCAGGCCGATGACTGGCGTGCCGTGGTTGAGCGCGCAGGATTCATGGGAACCGTTGCCGCAGGGGCCAGTTACGAGTTTGAGCCCGAACACGCGGTCGATCTTTCTTTGGGTGGTTATCCGATTGATGACGAGGTTTTTTATCAGGCGAATCTAGTCTATCGTTATTCTCGATGGAACACTCCCGTGCGCGAAGATGTCTGGAGACCTTTGCAGTTTGGATTCTTCTTTGTTTACGCCCTGAATTCTGACAAGTACTTTCTAGAGTCGCCAGACAAGTATCCGTACCCTGATTATTATGACTTTACGGCGCTTCGCTACGGGGCCGAGTTTGGAACAACGTATACGTTTATGCGAAGTCGCATTGGCATCTCATATCGCATCCGCATCTTTGATAACGGTGTGATTGCTATTTTCAATAATAACAATCGCGACCTTCAGTACTACATCTCTTCCGGTCTTTCTTTGCAGTATCTGTTTTAATCCCATTTGAATTGTCAGTGAATTTTCAAATAGAACTTTGTGTATCTTAAGCGTCGTGATTGAGGCGGATACAGCATGATGCTCTACTTTTCTGAAAAAGGAGCACCCTATGCGAAATATTTTAAGTATTTTTATTTTATCTTTTCTGTTGGCTCCGTGGGCTCAAGCCCTCGTCCCCACAGATCATACTATCGTTTTAGTTCACGGAGCTTTTGCCGATGCCACTGCCTCGTGGAGTCGTGTCACCACCATGCTGCAAGAGCGGGGATTTAAAGTCGTTGCCGTTCAAAATCCGTTAACGTCCTTTGCTGAAGACGTCGCTGCGACGGAGCGAGCATTAGCAAATGTGAAAGGACCCGTGGTTCTAGTAGGGCATTCATGGGGAGGATTCGTCATCACGCAAGCAGGGAGTAAGCCGAATGTTCATGCTCTAGTATATGTAGCGGCATTTGCTCCTTCTGAAGGGCAGTCTGTTTTAGATTTGACGAAGGACTATCCAGTGTCGCCCGGTTTTGGCCAGTTGGTGATTGATTCTTTTGGATATGGAACTTTGACGGAGATGGGGATGAAAAAATATTTCGCTCAAGATCTTCCTCGCAAAACAACTTCCTTGATGTTTGCAACGCAGATTCCGACGGCGGCGACTTCGTTTGCGGAGAAGGCGACGATCGCTTCTTGGAAAACTAAACCTTCTTGGTACGTTGTCGCTGAAACAGACCATATGATTCAGCCAGCCCTTCAAAAAGCCATGGCCTCCAAAATCGGAGCAACAATGACGGCTTATCCAGGAAGTCACGTCATTATGCAATCTCAACCTCTTCGTGTTGTGAATGCTATTTTGGCAGCTGCGGGAGTAGAAAAGTAATTCGCGGGTGATGAGCTCCTCCCTGCGGTAACGCAAGGAGGAGTCTCGATTGCAATTATTTACGAAAGAGTTTCAGCGACTGCTCAGAAATATACTTAAAGAGCCCCTTTTGAAAGGGCGCTCAATTACCACCGCTGATACAAAGAAATAATTTTGCTGATATCGTAGAAATAAACTTTATCATCTTTCAAGCCAGCCGAGATCAGTGTTGATCCATCCGGTGAAACCTCCAATGCCGTCGGTTGTGCACCTCCCACCAAAGTGAAAACAATCTTTCCGTTGCGAGTGTCGATGATATCGATTTTTCCTTTAATTTTTGGATCGACCTTGCTGTCATCTTTATAGCTCGTAGTTCGCGATGAAACGAACAGGTAACGATTTTCCAAAGGATCTAAAACGATGGTATTAGGATGCGCGAGATCCCATTTTTTACCGGGGAAGTTAGGGTGATCTAACGGGTAATCTTCAAGTATCAAAATTTTTTTAAGTCCTTTCGGAGTATTAAAGGGAACAAGAAGTCTGTTCCATACACTTGATGGCAATACGGGAGTCATCGACGTGGCGGCGACTTTTGCGATTTCCTCCATCAGATTTTCCATATCAATCCGCGAAACGGCGTTGCCGCGCATATGACTGAAATAAGCCAGGCGTCCATTCTTAGTAACAACCACATGACGTAAATTAAGTGGTCGGCCCGCAGTGGAATCTTCAATCGGAGAAATTTCCGCGATCTGCTGATGGTTCAAAGCATCGACGATGATAAGACTGCCGGTTTCGGTGGCGAGAATTAATGCGTATTTTCCGTCAGGCGTAAAAGTAATTCCGCGGGGAGCGATCAGATATTTTTTAATCGATGGATTTGTAAAACGTGTCTGCAAACGGATTTTTTTCACAAGGTGACGGCTGCCATCCAAATTGCCATCATCTTTAAGATTCGTGACATCAATCACACTGATGTCATCAGAAAAATAATTGGCGACGTAAAGGATTTGTTCCGAAGGTCTTTCGGCGACGATGGGACGTGAGGCGATGATCTTAGAACCTTCGCCTTTCGTCGGAATGTACTTCACGATGT
The DNA here is from genome assembly GCF_001592745.1 of Bdellovibrio bacteriovorus. Classification (NCBI taxonomy): domain Bacteria; kingdom Pseudomonadati; phylum Bdellovibrionota; class Bdellovibrionia; order Bdellovibrionales; family Pseudobdellovibrionaceae; genus Bdellovibrio; species Bdellovibrio bacteriovorus. Next base: position 540,021 of record NZ_LUKD01000001.1, on the reverse strand, counting down.
TTTGAGTTTCTGTATTCACGACACTCAAAAGCCCCCCGTTTTTAAAGACCTCCGCTGTTTTTCCTCCCTCCGCGCGAGAAATAAAAGCAAACTTCCCATCTATGGAAATATCCACTTCGGTATTCGCAAAAATGCCGTCCGTAGGTCCCGCAGGTGTCACCAATGTTTTAACCAAGGTTTGCTTTTTCAAATCGAAAACGGACGCCGTGGGCATGCGTTGGTTTTTCGCGGGATCTATTTTTCCACACATTTCCGCGACGTAAAGAAAGTCTCCGGTTTTATCGGCCTTCATTCCTTTGGGCATGCAGCCGGTGTCCGCCTTCTTCATTAGAAAGTCTTTCGAAAAATAGGCCGACAGATCGCTGGGGCCCGCATAAGCGCCGAAGCTCGTGGCCATCATTGCCAGAAATGGGACCAATGCTTTCATAGGGATCTCCTTGTTTACTGAAAGCCTAGCAAATTAGGATTTTTTCAAAAGTGGGGTGGGAGGATTACAAAGGTCACTTAGAAGTTTTAAAACGACCGCGCAAACAGGAAGATCGTTTGCAAAACTAGGAAAGGGTTGTTTGGCCTGCGTATTTTTCAAGCAGTTCCCGGTTCTTCGATTGAAAAAAGGAAAAGGTTTAAATACGAATGTCGCTCAGAGGAGGCATGGCTGCGATGCGCAAAATAGACTTACGGTCGATCAATGCGGTTCAGGAAAGCCGTTTTTAAAGCGGTCACGCATCTTTAGTGACAAAGACTCAGCTCCATCGGAGCTCTTTCTGGAAACTTAAAATTCCTTTATATTTCAATCAACTAACGCAACGCAATGGGCGATCATGTGAAGGATTGATCTTCGCTTTAATGTCTCCGTCGAAAGACAGAACTCGTGGGGTAAGGTTCTTACTTTATCGGGGCCGCACGGCTCCCAAAAAAATCATCAAATTTTAGGTTTCTAAGCCCCTCGAAGAGTCTCTTCTGAACCAGGCGGAAAGTATTATAATCACTTGATTTCCTTAAAACTTCAGGTAGGTTGAGATGCTTATCTAAAGATTTAATGTGGGCCTTGGATAATTCCCCCCGAAGCGAATGTCCGATTTTCTACTCCGGCCCTGCCGGAGTGCAAACAGATCAGGAGAGTAAATTGGAAAGAACTCCAGTTACAGCTTCTAACATCCGAGTTAGAAAGTCTTTTGCAAAAAACAAGCAGGTCATTGATATCCCAAATCTGATTGAATTGCAGAAATCTTCTTACGAAGCTTTCATTCAAAAAGATATGGATCCAGATCGCCGTGGCGATGCGGGTCTCAATGGCGTTTTCAAATCTGTATTCCCAATTACAGATTTCAACAACACAGCAAGCCTTGAGTTTGTATCATACACTCTAGAGCCAGCTAAGTACGACGTGGACGAGTGTCGTCAGCGTGGTATGACTTTCGCTGCTCCAATCAAGGTGACTCTTCGTTTGATCGTTTTCGACGTTGACGAAGAAACTGAAGCACGCAGCATCCGCGACGTGAAAGAACAAGAAGTTTACTTGGGCGAAATCCCATTGATGACTGCAAACGGTTCTTTCATCATCAACGGTACTGAGCGCGTTGTTGTTTCTCAGTTGCATCGTTCTCCGGGCGTATTCTTCGACCACGATGGTGGTAAGAACAATGCTTCTGGTAAATTGATTTACTCTGCACGTGTGATTCCTTACCGTGGTTCTTGGTTGGATGCTGAATTCGATCAAAAAGATCTTATCCACGTACGTATCGACCGTCGTCGTAAATTCCCTGTGACAATTCTTTTGAAGGCTCTTGGTTACAACACTGAGCAACTTCTTGAGTACTTCTACGACCTAGACGAAGTTTACGTAAAATCTGGAAAGCTTTATCGTAAACTTGATATCGAGCGTATGTCAGGCCAAAGAGCATTGACAGACGTTATCGATCCAAAATCAGGTGAGGCGCTTGTTAAAGCAGGTCGTCGTATCACTCGTGCGATCGTTAAGAAAATCAAAGATCTTAACATCACTGAGCTTGAAGTTCAGCCTGAAGACCTTGACGGAAAAGTATTGGCGAAACCACTTATTGACGAGTCAACAGGTGAGATCATCGCTGATGCCAATGCAGAATTGAACTCTGCGATCATCAAGCGTTCTATCGAGTCTGGAATTGATCGTTTCTTCATGATCTTCTTCGACGGTTTGACTGTAGGTCCTTACCTTCGCAACACGTTGCTAGTTGATAAAGTTTCTAACAAAGATGAATCTTTGGTTGAGATCTACAAACGTCTTCGTCCTGGTGAGCCTCCAACTTTGGAAGCCGCTACGACATTCTTCGGTCGTTTGTTCTTCGATCCAGAGACTTATGATCTTTCTGAAGTTGGTCGTATTAAGATCAACCACAGATTCGGCATCTCTATGGACGAGTGCCCACCTTCACACAGAACACTGACTCATAAAGATATCTTGAGCACTATCAAAACTCTGATCGACCTTAAAAACGGTCGCGGTGTTATCGACGATATCGATCACTTGGGTAACCGTCGTGTTCGTTCTGTAGGTGAGTTGCTTGAGAACCAATACCGTATTGGTCTAGTTCGTATGGAGCGCGCGATTCGTGAACGTATGTCTCTTCAAGACGTTGAGACGATGATGCCTCACGATCTAGTGAACGCGAAACCAGTGAACGCGGTTGTTAAAGAATTCTTCGGTTCTTCTCAATTGTCTCAGTTCATGGACCAAACAAATCCATTGTCAGAGATCACTCACAAACGTCGTTTGTCAGCTCTCGGCCCTGGTGGTTTGACTCGTGACCGTGCCGGTTTCGAAGTACGTGACGTACATCCTACGCACTACGGTCGTATCTGCCCGATCGAGACTCCAGAGGGTCCAAACATCGGTTTGATCGCGTCTTTGGCGACTTATGCTCGTATCAACAACTACGGTTTCATCGAGACTCCGTACCGTAAGGTTGAGCAAGGTTCTATTTCTAAAGACATCAATTACTTGTCAGCTTTGGAAGAAGCAGGTCACTACATTGCTCCTGCGGCTCGTGACGAAGCTGGTAATAAAGCTATCCAAACTGCGACGACGATCACTCGTCGTGACGGTGAGTACGAAATCGTTGATAAAGACAAAGTTGCTTTGATGGACGTTTCTCCATCGCAACTAGTATCTATCGCGGCTTCTTTGATCCCATTCCTTGAGCATGACGACGCCAACCGTGCGTTGATGGGATCGAACATGCAACGTCAAGCGGTTCCATTGTTGCGTTCTCGCGCACCACTTGTTGGTACAGGCGTAGAGCGTTTGGTAGCTCGTGACTCTGGTACATCTGTTGTTGCTCAAAACGACGGTATCGTTGAAGAAGTCGACGCATCTCGTATCGTGGTTCGCCGTTTTGCAAAAGGTGGCGAGTTGGGTGCGAACGTAGACATCTACAACCTAACTAAGTACCAACGTACGAACCAAAATACATGCTTTAACCAAAAACCAATCGTAACTGTAGGTGACAAGGTTTCTAAAGGCGACATCATCGCTGACGGTCCTTCTACAGAACTTGGTGAATTGGCTCTTGGACAAAACATCCTAGTAGCGTTCACTCCTTGGCAAGGTTACAACTTCGAGGACTCCATCCTTATTTCTGAGCGTTTGTTGAAAGACGACGTTTACACTTCCATCCACATCGAAGAATTCGAGTGTGTGGCTCGTGATACAAAACTTGGTAAGGAAGAGATCACTCGCGATATCGCTAACGTCGGTGAAGAGGCTCTTAAAGACCTTGATAGCTCTGGTATCATCCGCATCGGTGCGGAAGTTCGTCCAGGCTTCATCCTCGTTGGTAAAGTAACTCCAAAAGGTGAAACTCAACTTTCTCCTGAAGAAAAGCTTTTGAGAGCGATCTTCGGTGAAAAAGCGGGTGACGTTCGTGATACATCACTTCGTGCGCCATCAGGCGTTTACGGTACAGTGATCGACGCTCAAGTTTACTCTCGTGAAGGCGCAGACCGCGATGAGCGTTTGTCTTCAATCATCGAAGAGAAAAAACGCAAACTTGAGAAGGACTTGGCTGTAGAGCAAAACGTTATCAAAAATAACGCGATCTCTAAACTTCGTGACATCCTTGTTGGTAAAACAACAACGGGCGTTCTATTGAACGAAGATGGAAGCCAAAAGCTTCTTAATAAAGGTCAAATCATCACGGAAGCGGACCTAGAGACAGTTCCATTTGAATTGTTGAACTATATCCCTCTTGAACAAGATCTTGAGTTCCAAGTGAACAAGATCATCGACAATGCTCGTAACCAACTTGACGCTGTTAAATTGGTCTTCAACGAGAAAATTGATCGTCTACGCAAAGGTGACGAATTGCCTCCTGGCGTAATCAAGATGGTTAAAGTTTACGTTGCTATTAAACGTAAAATGCAAGTCGGTGACAAATTCGCCGGCCGCCACGGAAATAAGGGTGTCGTCTCTAAAGTATTGCCTGCGGAAGACATGCCATACCTAGCTGACGGTACACCTGTTGACATGGTTCTAAACCCACTGGGCGTTCCTTCTCGTATGAACATCGGTCAGATCCTTGAGGTTCACTTGGGTTGGGCTGCGCACAACTTGGGTAAACAATTAGGTGCCCACCTTGAAAAGTGGAACGCTGAAAATGCCCGTAAAGACATGAAAGACATCTTCAGTGATAGCGACATCTCTGCAAAACTTGATAAAGCAGATGATGGCTCATTGAAGTCTATGGTCACTCGCATGAAGAACGGTATCCACGTGGGTACGCCAGTCTTCGACGGTGCTCGTGAATCTGACGTAAAAGGCTTGCTAGAAAAAGCGCAAGTTCCAACATCTGGTAAATCGATCCTCTTTGACGGTCGTACAGGTGAGCCGTTCACGAACCCAGTTACTGTGGGTATCATGTACATGTTGAAACTTCACCATCTCGTGGAAGAGAAGATCCACGCTCGTTCTATCGGACCTTACTCTCTTGTTTCGCAACAACCTCTGGGTGGTAAAGCTCAGTTCGGTGGTCAGCGTCTAGGGGAGATGGAAGTTTGGGCGATCGAGGCTTACGGTGCCGCTTACTCACTACAAGAATTCTTAACTGTTAAGTCTGACGACGTGGCAGGTAGAACTCGTATGTACGAAAGCATCGTGAAAGGTGAAAACATCCTTGAACCAGGTCTTCCTGAATCGTTCAACGTTCTAGTGAAAGAGCTTCAGTCTCTTGCATTGAATGTTGAGTTGATGGAGTCCGACATCCTTAGCGACTCAGACGATGAGTTGACTGATGACGTTATCGAGGGTGAAGAGGCAATTGTTCCGGCTCCAACTGAGCCAGAGCAACACTAATTAATATTTTAACAACAGGGGTGTTCTTTGAGAGACTTGTTGAATTTTTTCGATAAACCAAAAGATCCACTTTCGTTTGACGCCGTACGAGTATCGTTGGCGTCACCGGAAATGATTCGTGATTGGTCATTTGGTGAAGTTAAGAAGCCTGAAACTATCAACTATCGTACATTCAAACCAGAGCGTGACGGTTTGTTCTGTGCGAAAATCTTCGGTCCTATCAAGGATTACGAGTGCTTGTGCGGTAAGTATAAACGTATGAAGTACCGTGGCGTCGTCTGTGAAAAGTGCGGCGTTGAAGTAACACAAACTAAAGTTCGTCGTGAGCGTTTAGGTCACATTGAACTAGCAACTCCAGTGGCACACATCTGGTTCTTGCGTTCATTGCCTTCTCGTATCGGTAACCTTTTGAATCTTTCTTTGAAAGACGTTGAAAAGGTTCTTTACTGTGAAGCTCACGTGGTTATCGATCCAATGGAAACTACATTGGAAGAAGGTCAGATTTTGACTGAAGAAGCTTACCAAGCGGCTCTTAATGAGTTCGGTCCAAGCTTCAAAGCAGGCATGGGCGGTGAAGCTGTTCGTGAATTGCTACGCAAAATCGATCCTGAATACTTGTCTCGTAAACTTCGTATGGAAGTGAAAGACACGAAATCAGAAGCGCAAATCAAAAAATTGACGAAACGTCTACGCGTTGTTGAAGCTTTCAAAGGCTCTATCAACAAGCCAGAGTGGATGATGTTGGAAGCACTTCCTGTTCTTCCTCCTGATCTTCGTCCGTTGGTACCACTTGATGGTGGTCGTTTCGCGACTTCAGATCTTAATGATCTTTACCGTCGTGTTATCAACCGTAACAACCGTTTGAAACGTCTTCAGGAGCTAAACGCTCCAGACATCATCATCCGCAACGAAAAACGTATGTTGCAAGAAGCGGTTGATGCGTTGTTGGATAACGGCCGTCGCGGTAAGACTTTCACTGGTCCTAACAAACGTCCTCTTCGCTCTCTTTCTGATATGTTGAAAGGTAAGCAAGGTCGTTTCCGTCAAAACCTTTTGGGTAAACGTGTCGACTACTCGGGTCGTTCCGTTATCGTTGTAGGCCCAACTTTGAAACTTCACCAATGTGGTCTTCCTAAGAAGATGGCTTTGGAGCTTTTCAAACCGTTTGTTTACAACAAACTTGAAGAAAAAGGTTTGGCGACAACTATTAAGCAAGCAAAACGCCTTGTAGACCAAGAAACTGTAGAAGTTTGGGATATTTTGGCTGACGTGGTTAAAGAACATCCAGTTCTTCTTAACCGTGCGCCAACTCTTCACAGACTTGGTATCCAAGCTTTCGAACCAGTACTTCACGAAGGTAAAGCAATCCAATTGCATCCTCTAGTGTGTACGGCGTTCAATGCCGACTTCGACGGTGACCAAATGGCGGTTCACGTTCCACTTTCTGTGGAATCTCAAGTTGAAGCTCGCGTATTGATGATGTCTACGAACAACATCCTTTCTCCGGCATCTGGTAAGCCAATCATCAACCCTTCACAAGATATCGTGTTGGGCTTGTACTGGTTGACTCGTATTCGTCCTGGAGCAAAAGGAACTGGCAAGATTTTCGCCAGCGTTCAAGAGGCTCTTTACGCTTACGAAACAGGACTTGTTGACTTGCAAGCGGCTTGTAAAGTTCGTTTGAACGGTAAAGTTCAAGAGACTTCAGTAGGTCGTTCTATCTTGTCTGACATCGTACCAAAAGAAGTTCCGTTCAACGAAGTGAACGTAACAATGAATAAGAAACAAATCGCTGCTTTGATCGATAAGACATTCCGTCTTGCTGGTGCAAAAGCGACTTGTATCTTGGCTGATAAAATCATGGAACTTGGTTTCAAATATTCTACAGCAGCGGGTATGTCGATCGGTATCGACGACATGGTTATCCCTGCAGCAAAAGCAACTTTGATTGCTGATGCAGAGAAACAAGTAACAGAGATTCAGCAGCAGTACGACGAAGGTTTGATCACAGATGGTGAGCGCTACAATAAAGTGGTGGATATCTGGGCTCAAACTGGTGATAAGATCGCTAAAGAAGGTATGAACGCGATTGAAAAACAAACTTTCCATGTTGATGGTAAAGAAATCGTAGGACCTTCATTCAACCCGATCTACATCATGGCTGACTCCGGAGCCCGTGGTTCCGCAGCTCAGATCCGTCAGTTGGGTGGTATGCGTGGTTTGATGGCGAAACCTTCTGGTGAGATCATCGAAACTCCGATCACTGCGAACTTCCGTGAAGGTTTGACAGTTATCCAGTACTTCATTTCAACGCACGGTGCGCGTAAAGGTTTGGCCGATACCGCATTGAAAACAGCGAACTCTGGTTACTTGACTCGTCGTTTGGTTGACGTGGCTCAAGACGTTGTTGTGTCTGAAGTGGACTGCGGTACGACAGATGGTTTGGAAATCACTCCAGTATACGAAGCTGGTGAGATCATCCAAAATATCGGCGATCGTATCTTGGGTAGAACAACTCTGAAAGACGTTGTTGATCCAATGACAAACGCTGTGATCTTGAAAGCCGGACACGAAATCACTGAGTCTGATGTTAAGCGCGTAGAAGAGCTTGGTATCGACAAAGTTGAAATCCGTTCTGCTCTAGTGTGTGAATCTACTCGTGGCGTGTGCGTGAAATGTTACGGCCGTGACTTGTCTCGCGGTAACACTGTGAACCTTGGTGAAACGGTGGGTATCATTGCAGCACAATCAATCGGTGAGCCAGGTACTCAGTTGACGATGAGAACGTTCCACTTAGGTGGTGCGGCTTCTCGTGCGGTTGAGCAATCTGTTCATACAACTCGCCATGATGGTGTTATTAAACTTGTAAACGTTCACGCAGTAACGAACCGTAACGGTAAGTTGACTGTGATGAATCGTAACGGTTCTGCCCTAGTCATCGACGAAACAGGTCGTGAACGTGAAAACTTCAAGCTTGTTTACGGTGCGGTACTTAACTTCAAAGAAGGCGACAAGGTGGCTAAAGGTCAAACTGTTGCTGAGTGGGATCCATATTCGAATCCGATCATCGCGGAAGTTTCTGCGAAGATCCAATACCACGACATTGAAGAAGGTTCGACAATGCAGGAGCAAGTCGACGCGGTAACTGGTTTCGCAACCAAAGTTATCATGGAGTCTAAGTCTTCTGATATTAAACCGACTGTATTCCTAGTTGATGGCAATGGTAAGACATTGAATCTTCCTGGCCGTGACATCCCTGCGAGATACTTGATCCCAGTGGGTGCGCAACTTCTGGCTTCTGACCAGCAGGAAGTTCATGCCGGTGACGTTATCGCGAAGATGCATCGTGAGACTTCGAAAACGAAGGATATCACGGGTGGTCTACCGCGCGTTGCTGAATTGTTTGAAGCTCGTAAACCGAAAGAAGCAGCTATCATCTCTGAGATCGATGGTTATGTGACATTCGGTAAAGACGTTAAAGGTAAACAACGTGTGATCGTAACTCCTGAAGTGGGTGAGCAAAAAGAATATCTCATCCCTAAAGGTAAGCACGTTGCTGTAAGAGAAGGTGAGTACGTAAGAGCCGGTGAGGCGTTGATGGATGGTCCAACAAATCCTCATGACATTCTGGCGGTTCTAGGTGCGAAAGCTCTATCAGCATACCTTGTGAATGAAATCCAAGAAGTTTACAGACTTCAAGGGGTTGGTATCAACGATAAGCACATCGAAGTGATCGTTCGCCAAATGCTACGTAAAGTAGAAATCAAGGACGCTGGCGACAGCCGTTTCTTGGCGGGCGAACAGGTTGAAAGATATGCTTTCGACGAAGAAAATGATCGTATCAACCGTGAAGGCGGACAACCTGCAACTTGCAGCCCGCTTCTTCTAGGTATCACGAAAGTTTCTTTGAGCACTGACAGCTGGATTTCAGCGGCGTCCTTCCAAGAGACAACAAAAGTTCTTACGGAAGCAGCGATCAATTCTCGCACAGACCATTTGCGTGGTCTGAAAGAGAACATCATTATGGGTCGCTTGATCCCAGCGGGAACAGGTTTGACTTCATACAAACGTTGGAAAGTGTCTGTAGCGGAAGACGACGATACTTCATTTGTGGCATTGCCAGGAATGACGGCGTCAGCTCAGCCTCACCAAGGGTAGTAACTAAAGAAACCCGGGCGCCGATTTAGGTCGGCTCCTGGGACAAAGTGTAAAAAGATCAAAAAGCGGAGCTCACACCACTTTTTGGACTATAAAAATAACAACAAAGTCTTGACCAGGGCGCTTTTGGCAATGTAAGTTCCAGCGTCTTGGATTAGATCTGCACTCCGACTCGTCGGAGTATTGAAAAATCGTTTAAGGGGTTTTAAAGTGCCTACTATTAACCAGCTCATCAAAAGTGAGCGTAAAGTTCAAAAGAACCAAACAAAGTCACCTGCGTTGGTTTCATGTCCTCAACGTCGTGGCGTTTGTACACGTGTTTATACAACGACTCCAAAGAAGCCGAACTCAGCTCTTCGTAAAGTAGCAAAAGTACGTCTTTCTAATGGTTTCGAAGTTATCTCTTACATCCCAGGTATCGGTCACAACCTTCAAGAGCACAGCGTTGTCTTGATCCGTGGTGGTCGTGTGAAGGACTTGCCGGGCGTTCGTTACCATATCGTACGCGGTGTATTGGATCTTCAAGGTGTGAACGGTCGTCTGCGTTCTCGCTCTAAATACGGTACTAAGAGACCTAAGAAATAAGGATTGAGAAATGTCACGTCGTAAAAAGACCTTTAAAAGAGAAATTATTCCAGATCCGGTTTTCAAGGATCTAGTAATTGCTAAATTCGTTAACAAAATGATGATCCAAGGTAAAAAAGCTACTGCACAGAAGCTTTTCTACGGAGCATTGAAAGAGCTTGAAGGTAAAATTCAAGGCGAAGAGCCAATGAACATCTTCAAAAAAGCTCTTGAAAACGTAAAGCCTTCTATCGAAGTTCGTTCTCGCCGTGTTGGTGGAGCGACTTACCAAGTTCCTGTAGACGTACGTCCTTCTCGTCGCTTGGCACTAGCAATGAGATGGTTAGTTGAGTACTCTCGCGAGCGCGGTGAAAAAGATATGGCTAAGCGCTTGGCTGGCGAATTCGTTGATGCTTACAACAATAGAGGTAACTCTATTAAGAAGAAAGACGATGTTCACCGTATGGCTGAAGCAAATAAGGCTTTCTCTCACTACAATTGGTAATCTGTTTACATGTCAGCTAAAGATCCTAAAGTTGTAGCTGATCTCAAGTATACTCGTAATATCGGCATCATGGCTCACATCGATGCCGGTAAAACGACCACTACCGAACGCATTCTTTACTACACTGGTAAAAGTCATAAAATCGGCGAAGTTCATGATGGCGATGCTACCATGGACTGGATGGTTCAAGAGCAAGAACGTGGTATCACAATCACTTCTGCCGCGACCATGGCGTTCTGGAAAGATCATAGAATCAACATCATCGATACTCCTGGGCACGTGGATTTCACTATTGAAGTGGAGCGTTCTTTGCGCGTCCTTGATGGTGCTATTGCCGTATTCGACGGTGTGAACGGTGTTGAGCCTCAGTCTGAAACCGTTTGGAAACAAGCTGATAAATATAAAGTTCCAAGAATTTGTTTCGTTAATAAAATGGACCGCGTGGGTGCTGACTTTGTGATGTCTTACGGGACAATCAAAGATAAGCTCAATGCGAATCCAATTCCTGTTCAAGTTCCTATCGGCATGGAAGACACCTTCCGCGGTGTTGTCGATTTGTTAGAAAATCGCGCTTACATGTGGGACCAAGCAGGAATGGGTGACCATTTCGAAGTTACCGATGTTCCCAATGACATGAAGGAAGAAGTCACTCGCTTCCGTACAGAAGTCATTGAAAAGATCGTTGAGTTTGAAGACGAACTTTTAGAGAAGTATCTGAATGGCGAAGAAGTGACTGTTGCTGAATTGAAGCGCGCTCTTCGTAAAGGAACTCTCGAACTTAAAGCTTTCCCAGTATTCTGTGGGGCGGCTTTCAAAAACAAAGGTGTACAACCTTTGCTCGACGGCGTGATCGACTATTTGCCTTCTCCTATTGAAGTGCCAGATATCGTGGGTCATGATCCGCAAAAACCAGAAAAAGAAATTGTATGTAAGACAGACTTCGAAGCGAATGTCGCAGCGTTGGCTTTCAAAATTGCCAATGATCCATTTGCTGGAACTTTGACTTACATCCGCGTGTACTCTGGCGAAGTGAAAGTGGGCGACCAACTTTTCAATCCGCGCACAGAGAAAAAAGAACGCATCCAAAAATTAGTTAAGATGCACGCGAACTCTCGTGAAGAGATCACAAGCTTGAAAGCCGGCGATATCGGCGCAGTTGTGGGTCTTAAATTCACGGCGACAGGAGACACTCTTTGTGAAACGTCTCACGCTGTCGTTCTTGAATCGATCACTTTCCCTGAACCTGTTATTTCTGTGGCGATTGAAGCGAAGTCTTCAGCTGACCAGGAAAAAATGCTTCAGGGCTTGGAAAAATTGGGTAAAGAAGATCCTTCCTGCCGTCTAAGAAATGACCCGGAAACAGGTCAAATTCTTTTGTCGGGCATGGGAGAGCTTCATTTAGAGATCCTTGTTGACCGTCTTTTGCGCGAGCATAAAGTTCAGGCCAACGTCGGTAACCCTCAGGTGTCTTATCGCGAAGGCATCTCATCTTCAGCTACAGTTGAACACGTTTACGAACGTGAAGTGGCGGGTGAGCAGCAGTACGCGAAAGTCTCTTTGACGATTGAGCCGATTTCTCAACATGACGGCATTCAGTTCGTATCCAAAGTTTCCGTGTCTAAAGAATTTACAGCTCCCTTCTTAAAAGCGGTCGAGAACGGCTTTAAAGAGGCTGCCGAAGTAGGCCCTCTGGCGAGTTACTCTATGATCGGTATTAAGGGGACTTTAAATTCCGTAGAAGTGCGTCCCGAGGCTTCCAGTGAAATGGCCTTTAAAGCGGCTACTTCCCTGGCTTTCCGTGATGCCGTGAAAAGTGCGACTGTTGAACTTCTAGAGCCCATCTTTAAGTTAGAAGTCACTTGTCCCGATGAATTCGTCGGCAATGTGGTGGGGGATTTAAATTCCCGCCGTGGAAAAATTCTCACGATGAACGCCAAAGTCGGTGGCGGTCAGGTGATTTCTGCGGAAGCCCCATTAGCGAACCTATTCGGTTATGCGACCAATGTGCGCAGTCTGAGTCAGGGAAGAGCAAGTTTCAGTATGGAATTTTTGGAATATGCCGTGGTTCCGGCCAAGGCAAAAACCGAAATTCTCCACAAAATGGGAAGATATTAAAAAATTAATAATTTCCCTTTGACAAAGGGTTTTACAGTGCGCATACTCGCGCACTCATAGCGTCTACAACTTACAAAAAACCTCCCGCGTGAGTGAAATCGCAGGCCGCAAGGGCTAATTCGGGACAAGTTTTCGATGGGGTTAAAGCGCATTTTAGTAAATTTGCTAGTAATTACGATACTTTAAAAAGAAGAAGAGTGTCCATATGCAAAGTCAGAAGATTAGAATCAGATTGAAGGCATTCGATCATAAATTGCTTGATCAATCGACGAAAGAAATCGTCGAAACAGCACGTCGTACTGGTGCGAAGGTTGCGGGTCCAATCCCTCTTCCAACTCGTATCAACCGCTACACAGTGTTGCGTTCTCCTCACGTAGATAAAAAATCTCGTGAGCAATTCGAAGTGAGAACACACAAGCGTATGCTCGATATTTTAGAACCCACTCAGCAGACTGTCGATCAGCTCATGAAACTCGACCTCTCAGCTGGCGTTGATGTTGAAATCAAACTTTCAGCAATCTAGGAGTAAACAGTGAGCGAAACTACACAAACTACAAATTCAAACGAGCAAGGCCTGAAGCTGAACGGCCTGTTCGCATTCAAAGAAGGTATGGCTACCATTTACAATGAAAATGGTGAGGCAGTTCCTGTAACAGTTCTTCGTTATGAGCCTTGGTTTGTTTCTCAAATCAAAACTAACGAAGCTGATGGCTACGAAGCTATTCAAGTAGCTTGCCATCCTAAAAAAGCTAAAAACTCAAACAAAGCAGAAAAAGGTCACTTGGCTAAATCTGGTTTTGAAAATGGCGCGCAATTCGTAAAAGAAATCCGCCAATCAATCCCTGAAGGCGTGACTGTTGGTGCGCAAATCTCTATCGATTCATTGGTTAAAGGTGATTTCGTAAAAATCACTTCTAAATCTAAAGGTAAAGGTTTCGCTGGTGTTATGAAGCGTTGGAACTTTGCCGGTGGTCCTGGTGCCCACGGTTCTAAATTCCACCGTCGTCCGGGTTCTTCTGGTAACAGAACATGGCCGGGTCGTGTAATGCCTGGTAAAAAATTCCCTGGTCATTTGGGTAACGAAACAGTGACTGTAAAAAATGTTGAGATCGTTCAAGTTCTAGCGGACGAAAACGTTCTTATGGTTAAGGGTCCTGTTCCTGGTGCCAGAAACACTTTAGTTAAGTTGGTGAGAGAATAGTATGGCAACAGTAAACGTATTAAACTGGAAAAAAGAAAAAGTTGGATCAGTTGAATTGGCTGCTGACGTGTTCGAAGCTCCTGTTAAAAAGGAAGTTCTTCACACTGTAGTTCAATGGCAATTGGCGGCTCGTCGTCAAGGTACACACATGACTAAAACAAAAGGTCTTGTGTCTGGCGGTGGTAAAAAGCCATTCAAACAAAAAGGTACTGGTGGAGCTCGTCAAGGTTCTTCACGTTCTCCTTTGATGCCTGGTGGTGGTACTATGTTCGGTCCACAACCTCGTAGCTACGCTTTCGTTCTACCTAAAAAAGTTCGTCGTTTAGGTTTGAGCATGGCACTTTCTCACCTTCAAAAAGAAGGCAAGTTGTTCATCGTGGACAGCATGCAATCTGAAGGTAAAACTGCTGAGCTTAACAAACGTTTGAAAGCTTTCGGTCTAACAAAAGCTGTTTTGGTTGACGCTGCTGTGAACGAAAAGTTCGGTCGCGCTTCTAAAAACTTACAATCTTTCAAATACTTCCCAGTTGAAGGTTTGAACGTATTCGATCTATTGAAATACGATGCAGCAGTGATCACAAAAGACTCTGTAGCAAAAATCGTAGATCGTTGCTCATTGGAGAAAGCGTAATGAAACAAGTAATTAAAGCTCCTCTTATCACAGAGAAAAATACATATCACAACGCTGCTGGCGTGTATGTGTTCGAAGTAGATCTTAAGTCTACTAAGACTGACATCAAAGCTGCGGTAGAAAAGAACTTCAAAGTGAAAGTAGACAGCGTTAGAACTAGCGTTTGCCGCGGTCACTCGAAGTACACTAAATTCGGATTAACAAAGGTCCCTTACTGGAAAAAAGCTTACGTTAAGCTTGTTGAAGGTGAGAAGATCGCTCTTTTTGAGGGAGTATAAAGATGGGTATTAAAACATTTGCCCCACGCTCTCATGGTCGCAGAGGAATGACTGGTTTCGATTTCAAAGAAATCACGAAAACAACTCCAGAGAAATCTCTAGTTGAACCTCTACATAATAAAGCTGCTCGTAACAACCACGGTCAAATCACTATCCGTCACCAAGGTGGCGGTCATAAGAGAAAATACCGTTTGGTTGATTTCAAAAGAACTAAAGTAGACGTTCCAGCAAAAGTTGTTGCGATCGAGTACGATCCAAACAGAACTTGCCGTATCGCTCTTATCTCTTACGTAGATGGCGCTAAGGCGTACATCATCGCTCCAGTTGGATTGAACGTAGGTGATACAGTTCTTTCTTCTGATAAAGCCGACATCAAACCAGGTAACTGCCTTTCTTTGGCTGCGATCCCAGTTGGTACTGTGATCCACAACATCGAAATGCGTCCGGGTAAAGGTGGTCAAGTTTGCCGTGGCGCGGGTGCTACAGCAACTTTGGCTGGTAAAGGTGAACAATACTGCCAAGTACGTATGCCGTCTGGCGAATTGAAGCAAATCTTGTCTGTGTGCAAAGCTTCAATCGGTCAAGTTGGTAACACTGACAACGAAAACATCAATCTTGGTAAAGCAGGTCGCTCTCGTTGGAGAGGTATCCGTCCTTCAGTTCGTGGTATGCACATGAACCCTGTCGACCATCCATTGGGTGGTGGTGAGGGTGTTGGTAAAGGGCATCACCCAGTAACTCCTTGGGGTCAACCTTGTAAGGGTTACAAAACTAGAAATAACAAGAGAACCAACTCTTCAATTATCAAGAGACGTAAGTAGGAGTAAAAGGTGGCACGCTCGATTAAAAAAGGTCCATTCGTCGATTTGCATCTTCAAAAGAAGATCGACACTGCGATCGAAAAAAATGATAAAAAAGTTATTAAAACTTGGTCTCGCCGCTCAACAATTCTTCCAGAGACAATTGGACTGACTTTTGCGGTTCATAACGGAAGAAAGTTCGTTCCAGTTTACATCACTGAGAACATGATTGGTCACAAACTCGGTGAGTTTGCTCCAACAAGAACTTTCCAAGGTCACGCCGAGAAGAAAGCAGCTGCTCCTGCTGCTGCTAAGAAGTAATAGAGGTTGATTATGGAAGTTAAAGCAAGCTTGAAATATGCAAGAGTAGGCGCTCAGAAAGCAAGATTGGTTGTTGACCTAGTTCGCGGTAAAGACGTGAACGAAGCAGTAAAAACTCTCACTTTCTTGAATAAGAAAACTGCTGGTATGGTAAAAAAGCTAATCGAATCTGCGGTTGCTAACGCAGAATACAAAAAGGTTATGGATGTTGATAATCTTTATGTTAAAGCTATCTGGGTTGATCAAGGCCCTGTTCTTAAAAGATTCCGTCCTCGCGCTCAAGGGCGTGCTTTCGGAGTTCGCAAGAAGACCAGCCACATTAACGTAGTACTCGAGGAGAAATAGTCGTGGGACAAAAGGTTAATCCAATTGGTCTAAGAGTTGGTGTTATCAGAACGTGGGACTCTCGCTGGTATGCGAAGGGTAACCAATATTTTGAAAATCTCCACGAAGACATCCGCTTAAGAAAATATTTGAAAAATAAGCTTAAGCACGCGGGTGTGGCGAAAATTGAAATGGAACGTGCAGCGAAGAAGATCAAAATCATCATCTCTACTGCTCGTCCAGGTGTTGTAATTGGTAAAAAAGGTACTGGTATTGATTCACTTAAAGCGGAAGTTCAAAAACTTACACCCAACGAAGTTTTCTTGAGCATCCAAGAAGTGCGCAAGCCAGACCTCGATGCTCAGCTCGTCGCTGAGAGTATTGCTCAACAACTTGAGAAACGTATCTCTTGGAGAAGAGCACTTAAAAAAGCTATTGCAGCTGCTATCAAAGGCGGCGTGAGAGGTATCAAGATCCGTGTTTCAGGACGTCTTGATGGAGCCGAAATTGCTCGTTCAGAGTGGTACAATGAGAAGAGTGTTCCTCTTCATACATTGCGTGCAGATATCGACTACGGTACTGCTGAAGCTTTGACTGCATACGGAATCATCGGCATGAAAGTATGGATCTATAAAGGCGATATCTTATCTGCTCGCGAAGTTGAGGAGGCAGGTCGTGTTAAGTCCTAAAAGAGTAAAATGGCGTAAACAATTTGTAGGCCGCGCAACTGGTTTTGCTTACAGAGGTTCTAACCTTGATTTCGGAGACTACGGTCTTCAAGCTATCGAGGAAGGCCGTCTGACAGCTCGTCAGTTGGAAGCTGGTCGTATTGCTATCTCACGTTCAGTAAAACGTGGTGGTAAAATCTGGTGCCGTGTGTTCCCGAACATCCCAGTAACTAAGAAACCTGCTGAAACTCGTATGGGTAGCGGTAAAGGTAATCCGGAGTTGTGGGTAGCACGCGTTCTTCCTGGAAAAGTTCTTTTCGAAATGAACGGTGTGACTCGTGAACAAGCTAAAGAAGCTTTCGAACGCGCAGCTCACAAACTTCCTTTCAAAACTCGTTTCTTGGTGAGGGAGTAGTTTTATGAAGTTCGTTGAGATTCAAGATCTTTCTGTAACTGAATTGAAGAAGAAAAGAGCAGCTCTTTCTGAAGAGTTGTTCCAAGCACGTATCAAGAATTCAATTGGTCAACTTTCAAACCCAATTGAAATTCGTAATCTTCGCCGCAACATCGCTAAAATCAATACAGCGATTGTTAAAAAAGTGGCGAGATAGAGGTAGAGAATGACTGAAACTAATACTAGAGGACGTAAAATTGAAGTCGTAGGTGAAGTTATCAGTGACAAGATGGATAAAACTATCTCTGTCCTCATCTACCGCATGGTGAAACATCCAAAGTACGGTAAGTACGTTAAGAAGACATCTGTTTTCAAGGCTCATGACGAAAAGAACCAAGCTAAAACTGGTGACATCGTTAAGATCCGTGAAACTCGTCCTCTTAGCAAAACTAAGCGTTGGACTTTGGCTGAAGTTGTTGAAACGGCTAAGGCGTAAGGGGAGTTGTCATGATTCAAATGCAAACTAGACTAAATGTAGCTGACAACTCTGGCGCTAAAGAAGTTATGTGCGTAAAGGTTCTTGGTGGTTCAAAACGCCGTGTAGCATCTATCGGTGATGTTATCGTTGTTTCTATCAAAGAAGCTTTGCCAAACGCTAAAGTTAAAAAAGGTGATGTTGCTAAAGCAGTTGTTGTAAGAACAGTGCAAAAACTTCGTCGTCCAGACGGATCTTACATCCGTTTTGATGATAACTCTGCAGTTCTTATCAACGCTTCTAAGGAACCAATTGGAACACGTATCTTTGGCCCAGTTGCCAGAGAATTGAGAGCTAAGTCGTTCGTTAAGATCGTATCTTTGGCTCCGGAAGTTCTATAAGGGGTGATGAGATGAATCGCTTACATACAAAATACAGAAAAGAGATCGCTCCCGCTCTTCAAAAACAATTGGGTGCTAAAAACGTGATGCAAGTTCCTCGTTTAGAGAAAATCACTCTAAGCGTGTGCTTGAGCGAAGCAGTTCAAAATCCAAAAATTTTGAACACTGTTGTTGACGAGATCACTGCGATCACTGGTCAAAAAGCTGTTATCACTAAAGCTAAAAAAGCTATCTCTAACTTCAAATTGCGTGCTGGCATCCCATTGGGTGTTCGCGTAACTTTGAGAAGAGAAAAAATGTGGTCTTTCATGGATCGTTTGAACACTTTGGCACTTCCTCGCGTAAGAGACTTCCGTGGTTTGCCAAATAAAGGTTTCGACGGCCGTGGTAACTACAACATGGGCTTGAAAGAACAAATCGTGTTCCCTGAGATCAACTACGATAAAGTTGATAAAACTCGCGGTATGAACATCACTATTTGTACAACTGCTAAAAACGACGCTGAGGGCAGAGCGCTTCTTGAAGCACTTGGCATGCCCTTCAGAAAGTAAGAGGGGTGTAACTTGGCTCGTAAAGCAAGCATTGAAAAAAATAATAAAAGAAAAGAACTTTCTAAAAGATACGCTCAATATAGAAAAGAGCTTAGAGAGAAAGCTGTCGACATGAAGCTTTCTGACGAAGAAAGAGATGGAGCTCGTAAAAAGCTTCAAGCTCTTCGTCGTGATACAAATCCAAACCGCGTTATCACTCGCTGTGAATTGACGGGTCGCCCTCGTGGTAACTACCGCAAATTCGGTTTGTCTCGTATCGCTTTCAGACAATTGGCTCTTGACGGTAAATTGCCTGGCGTAACGAAAGCAAGTTGGTAAGAGGATCACTATGGATACAATCTCTCAGTTCCTTACAATGATTAGAAATGCTGGAGCAGCGAAACACGAAAAAGTGGATCTTCCTGCTTCAAAAGTAAGAGCGGGTATTGCTCAAATCCTCGTTAACGAAGGTTTGATCAGAAGCTTCAAAGTCGCTAAAGACAGCAAACAAGGCATTATGCGTGTTTACTTGAAATACGACGAAGCTGGAAACCACGTGATCAATTCTATCGACCGCGTATCTCGTCCAGGTCGTAGAGTTTATGTTAAATCTGACAAGATTCCGACAGTTCGTTCTGGTATGGGTATGTCCATCATCAGCACTAGCAAAGGAATCATGAGCGGTAAGCAAGCTACTGAGGCAAAACTCGGTGGTGAATTGCTTGCGACACTTTGGTAGGTGAATTATGTCTCGTATTGGTAAAGCACCCGTTATTTTTGATAACACAGTACAAGTAAGCGTAACACCTGCTAACGAAGTTGTCGTTAAAGGTGCGAAGTCTTCTTTGAAAATCGGTATGCAATCAGCTGTTTCTGCGAAAGTAGAAGGCGGTAAAGTTGTTTTGGTTCGCAAAGATGACTCTAAAGAAAGCCGCGCATTGCACGGTCTTTACAGAGCGCTTATCCAAAATGCAGTAACTGGCGTAACTAAAGGTTTCACAAAAGGTCTTGAACTTCACGGTGTCGGATATCGTGCAAACGTATCTGGTAAGAAGTTGGAACTTTCTTTGGGTTTCTCTCACCCTGTGATCTTCGATATCCCTGAAGGAATCGAAATCAAGGTTGATAAGCAAACGAACCTTACAATCACTGGCCCAAGCAAAGAGTTGGTTGGCCAAGTGGCAGCTAAAATCCGTTCTTTCCGTCCGCCTGAGCCATACTTGGCAAAAGGTGTTCGCTATGCTGGTGAGCATATCAGACGTAAAGCTGGTAAGTCGGCTGGTAAATAATTGAGGTAATGTATGAAAATTAAAGTAAGCAAACATACAAGTGAACGTAAATCAAATCGCCTCAAAAAGAAGATCAGAATCCGTAAGACTGTAAACGGAACTGCGGAAAGACCACGTCTTTGCGTATTCCGTAGCGGTAAGCACATGTACGCTCAAATCATCAATGATGTTGAAGGTACAACTCTAGTTGCGGTTTCTTCTCTTGGTAAAGATGACAAGTCTGGTATCGATATGGCGAAACTTGTTGGTAACGAAGTGGCTAAAGCAGCTGCTACGAAAAACATCAAGAACGTTGTTTTCGACCGTAATGGTTACTTGTACCATGGCCGTGTTAAATCTCTAGCAGAAGGCGCTCGTGAGGGCGGCCTTAATTTCTAAGGAGTGATGTGTGGAGAAAGTTCAAGCTCAAGCAGCTGAATTAGAAGAGCGTGTAGTTGCGATCAACCGTGTAACGAAAGTTGTTAAGGGTGGTCGTCGCTTCTCTTTCGCAGCTCTAGTAGTAGTTGGAAACAAGGCTGGAGACGTAGGCTTCGGTTCTGGTAAAGCAGGCGAAGTACCTGAGGCTATCGGTAAAGCTAGCAGATCTGCAAAAAAATCTGCTAAATCCGTAGCTCTTAAAGAAGGTCGCACAATCCCTCACGAAGTGATCGGCAAGTTCGGTGCAGCAAAGGTTATTATGAAACCTGCTGCTCCTGGTACTGGTGTGATCGCGGGTGGCGCGGTGCGTGCAGTTCTTGAGTCTGTTGGCGTAAAAGACATTCTTACTAAATGTGTTGGTACTCGTAACCCTCACAATGCAGTAAGAGCAACAATCGACGGCTTAAAGCAGTTGAAACAGCTTTAATCGGAACGGTGGCATAAAATGGCAAAAACATTTGTTCTTACATTGAAAAGATCATTGATCGGCTGCACTCAAGACCAAAAAGATGCAGTTAAATGCTTGGGGCTTAAGAAGCGTCATTCTACTTCTGAAGTAAAAGACTCTCCAGCGGCTCGCGGCAATATTATGAAAGTACAACATCTAGTAGATGTTGTAGTTAAGGGGTAATCCATGAGCTTGCTTAAAACACTTGCTCCCAAAGCGGGATCTAAGCACAGCCCAAAAAGAATCGGTCGTGGTATCGGTTCTGGTATGGGTGGCACTGCGACAAAAGGTCACAAAGGTCAACTAGCTCGTACTGGCGGACGTGTTCGCCGTGGTTTCGAGGGTGGTCAAACTCCTTTGCACCGTCGTTTGCCTAAGTTTGGTTTTAGCAACGTCGCGTTTGCTAACAAATTTGAGATTGTTAATTTATCACAACTTGCTAAATTTTCTGGAGAGGTAACTCCTGAAACTCTTCACCAAGCTGGCCTAATCAATGGCGGCGCGGTTAAGATTTTGGGAAATGGTGAGCTAAAAGCAGCTTTGACTGTTAAGGCTCATAAATTTTCAGAAAGCGCTAAGAAAGCTATTGAAGCTGCTGGCGGCAAAGTCGAGGTAATTAAGTAGTGTCTGCAATTGAGAGCATCGCAAAGAATTCTGATCTTCGTAAACGCATCTTGTTCACATTGGCAATGTTGGCTATTTACAGAATTGGCGTACACGTTCCGACTCCTGGAGTTGATGGAACAGCTGTATTGTCGTTCTTCCAAGCACAAAGCCGCGGAATCTTTGGGTTATTCAACACCTTCACGGGTGGTGCTCTCTCCCAATTCAGTATTTTTGCATTGGGTATCATGCCGTACATCTCTGCTTCCATCATTTTCCAACTTCTAACTTCAGCGATTCCGTACTTGGAATCTTTGAAGAAAGAAGGGGAGCAGGGACGTCGTAAAATCAACCAATACACTCGTTATGCGACTGTAGCTTTGGCGATTGTTCAAGGTTACGGAATCAGCAGCTGGTTGATGAATTCTACAAGCCCAGATGGTCGTCCATTAGTGATCGCACCAGAAGTGGCGTTCCTTCCATTCCAAATCATGACAATCATCACGTTGACAGCAGGTACGTGCTTCATCATGTGGTTGGGTGAGCAAATCACTGAAAGAGGTATCGGTAACGGTTCTTCTTTAATCATCTTCACTGGTATCGCAGCAGCGATCCCTGGTGGTGCTCAACAGCTTTGGGAGCTAGTTCGTACGGGTGAAATGCGTTTTGTCCTAGCATTGTTGCTAGTGCTTTTCATGGTTGCTATCATTGCAGCGGTTATTTACATGGAAGTGGCACAACGTCGTATCACTGTTCAGTATTCTCAAAGACAAGGCGGCGGCGGAATGCAGTCTATGCAAACTCCGACAAGTCACTTGCCTATTAAAATCAATTTCTCTGGGGTTATCCCACCAATCTTCGCAAGCTCCTTGTTGATGTTCCCTGCGACTATGGCGCAGTTCGTGAACACTCCTTGGTTGAAGTCTTTGCAAGATTCTTTGAACCCATCGGGCACGATCTTCAACATCATGTTCGTGGCATTGATTATTTTCTTCTCGTTCTTCTATACAGAGATCGTCTTCAATCCGAACGACGTTGCTGACAACCTTAAGAAGTACGGTGGTTTCATCCCTGGCGTTCGCGCGGGTAAAACAACTGCTGACTACATCCAAAAGGTTCTTGAGCGCGTAAACGTATTGGGTTGTATCTATCTTTGTACGATCTGTATCCTACCAGGCATCATGGCGACTCAGTTCAATGTTCCATTCCAATTCGGTGGAACAAGCCTTTTGATCCTAGTGGGTGTGGCGTTAGATACTGCTCAGCAAATTCAATCTCATATGATTACTCAAAAATATGAGGGCTTCCTTAAAGGAGCTAAAATTCGCAGCAGAAGGGTTCAGTTCTAATGAACGTGATCCTGTTTGGAGCCCCTGGGGCCGGAAAAGGTACTCAATCTGAACTCTTGATTAAACGCTTGGGAATGACGCAAATCAGCACCGGCGATCTGTTCAGAGCGGCTATTAAGGGGCAAACAGATCTTGGTAAAAAAGCCCAAGAATATATGGATAAGGGTCAGCTAGTGCCGGACAGTATTGTGATCGGCATGGTTGAAGAAGTTCTTCAAAAAGGAACTAAGAACTTTATCCTCGACGGATTCCCAAGAACTGCAGTGCAAGCTCAGGCTTTGGATGAGTTGTTAGTAAAAATGAATCTCTCCATCGGAAAAGCAATTTTTCTCGAAGTTCCGATGAGTATTTTGATGGATCGATTGACTGGAAGACGGGTTTGTAAAAATTGCGGATCTGTCTACCACATAGTCAGCAAGCCTACCAAGACGGAAGGCAAATGTGATGTTTGCGGCGGTGAAGTCATTCAAAGGAATGATGACAAGGCAGAGGTTATCGAGACTCGGCTTAAAACCTACCAAGAACAAACAAGCCCTTTAAAAGAGTTTTATAAAAAAGCAGGCAAATACGTAGAAGTGGACGGTAATAGAGACTCCGAAGAAGTCTATAAAGAGATCGAAAAAATAATAAAATAAGACGGCTGTATTATTTTTATCTCTAGACTTTAATGTTTTTCGGTGTTAGCGTGCCGGACCGCATTCGTGTTTTTGCTGATATTTTCGCTTCTTTTTCTGAAGCGGAACGAAGTATGGGAAGACAGTATGAAAGTAAGACCATCAGTTAAGAAAATCTGTAATAAATGTAAAGTTATCAAACGAAAAGGCGTTATTCGTGTTATTTGCGAAAACCCTAAACATAAGCAAAGGCAGGGTTAAACATGGCACGTTTACTTGGTGTCGACTTACCTAGAAATAAACGAGTTGAAATTGCTTTGACTTACATCTACGGCATCGGTCGTCCTCGTGCGGCTATGATCTGTAAGCAAGTTGGTATTCCTCACGATCTAAGAACTGAGGGACTAACGGACGAGCATATCGCTAAAATCCGTGGCATCATCGAGCAAAGCTTCAAAGTAGAAGGTGATTTGCGTCGTGAAGTTGGCCTTTCTATTAAACGTCTTATGGACTTGAACTGCTTCCGCGGTATCCGTCATCGTAAGGGCTTGCCTGTACGTGGTCAGAACACTCGTTCTAACGCTCGTACTCGTAAAGGTCCTAAGAAGACAGTAGCGAATAAGAAAAAAGCAGTCTAGGGAGTAGCTAGCACATGAACACTACTGACAATAAAAAAGTTGCTAAGAAAAAAGTTAAAAGAAACGTTCCTCAAGGGAACTGCTATATCCAAGCTGGCTTCGGTAACGTTATCGTTACGATGACTGATCCGAACGGAGCTACGGTGTCTTGGTCCTCTGCTGGACACCTTGGTTTCAAAGGAAGCCGTAAAGGCACTCCTTATGCAGCACAGTCCGCGGCAGAAGACGCTGCAAAAAAAGCTATGGAAGCAGGCATGAGATCTGTGGACGTTTATCTTAAAGGACCAGGCGCTGGTCGTGAACCTGCAATCCGTGCACTTGCTGCTACAGGTATGAGAATCTTGACTCTTAAAGATATCACTCCTGTTCCACATAACGGTTGCCGTCCGCCTAAGCGTAGAAGAATTTAATAGGAGTATATCGTGAGCTGCATTAACGAAAGCGTTTGTAAGCTTTGCCGTCGCGAAAACGTGAAACTTTTCTTGAAGGGTGACCGTTGTTACACTGATAAGTGTTCTTTCGAAAGAAGACCTTATCCTCCAGGACAACACGGTCAATCTCGTTTGAAGTTCTCTGAATTTGCACTTCAATTGCGTGAAAAACAAAAAACTAAGAGATACTACGGTGTTTCTGAGAAACAATTTGTGAAATATGTTACAGAAGCCAGCCGTTCAAAAGAATTGACGGGCACTGCGCTTCTTAAATTCCTCGAGACAAGACTTGATAACGTTGTATATGCTTTGGGATATGCAAACTCTCGTCGTGAAGCAAGGCAGCTTGTTAAACACAACCATTTCTTGTTGAATGGTAAGAGAGCTAACATTCCAAGCATCATCGTAAATAAAGGTGACGTTATTACGGTTGCGGAATCAAGCCGCGAAATGGGCAAAATCTTGGGCGCTATTCAATCAGTTGCTCGTAGATCTGTTCCAGCATGGCTTGAAGCTGATCATGCTAAATTCACTGGTACTGTTAAAGATCTTCCAACTCGCGAAGACGTAACAGTTGCTACTGAAGAAAACATGATCGTTGAATACTACTCAAGATAATTTTACCTCTCGGGGGAAGCATGCAAGAGCACTATTATAAGTTCTGGAGAGAGATGATCAAACCAAAGGGATTTGAGGTTGATCGTGATACTCTTCGTGATGACTACGCTAAATTCATTATCCGTCCCCTCGAAAGAGGTTTCGGGGTTACTCTTGGTAACTCCCTAAGAAGAATTCTTTTGAGTTCTATGATGGGTTCTGCAATTACGGCTGTTAAGTTTGAAGGCGTATTGCACGAGTTCACTACGATTCCTGATGTTCTTGAAGATGTTACTGACATTATCTTGAACCTTAAAGAAGTGCGTTTTAAACAATACACTTCTGATTCTGTTACTTTGAAGATCTCTAAAAAAGGTCCAGGCAAAGTAACTGCTGGCGATATCCAAGTTTCTGATAAGATCGAAGTTTTGAACCCAGATCTTCACATCGCTACTTTGGGTGGAAACGCAAACTTCAACGCAGAAATCGTTGTAAGTTTCGGTCGTGGTTATGTTCCTGTTGAAAACAGAGAAACTGACCTTCCAGTAGGTTTCATCGGCGTAGACGCTCTTTACAGCCCGATTAGAAAAGTAAATTACAACGTATCAAATGCACGCGTTGGTCAAAGAACTGACTACGATGCTTTGACACTTGAAGTATGGACAGATGGTTCTTTGAAACCAGAAGAGGCAGTTGCCCTTTCATCTAAAATCATGAAAGAACAACTTCAAATCTTCCTTACTTTCGACGAAACTATGGAGCCAGCTGAAGAAGCTCGCGAAATGGGTTCTCCTTCATTGAATGAGAATTTGTTCCGCTCTGTAGACGATCTAGAGTTGTCTGTACGTTCAGCTAACTGCTTGAAAAACGCTAACATCCGTTACATCGGTGAGTTGGTTGTTCGTTCTGAAGCAGAGATGCTTAAAACTAAAAACTTCGGACGTAAGTCTCTTAACGAGATCAAAGAGATCTTGGGCGAGATGGGTCTTGGCCTCGGTATGAAAATCGAAGGCTGGCCACCTCCGGGTTGGGATCCAAGTCAACCTCCTCAAAAGAGAGAGACTCCTCAGTAAGATTTAAAGGGAGTTCTGCTTAGGTAGAACTCCCATCGTTTTTTTAAGAATTGCCAATGATGGTGTTCTGGACAAGTGACCCTTGCGGGGGTTGCGGGGCAAGGAGCCCTTAAAAGTGACCCTTCGGGGTTCTATCGTGCTGATACCTAATACGGTCAGCCCGTTCAAACGGAGAACAAAATGAGTTCACACAGAAGAAGAGTAAAACATTTCGATCGTAAATCTGGCCCAAGAAAAGCTTTGTTGAGAGGTCTTGTAACTTCTCTTATCGAGCACGGCCGTATCACTACAACTGTTGACCGTGCTAAAGAAGTGCGTCGTCACGTTGAAAGAGCTATCACTCTTGGTAAAAAAGGTGACTTGGCAACAACTCGTTTGTTGATGTCTCGCTACCCTAACAAAGAAGCTGTTAACTCAATCGTTACTGATCTAGCTCCACGTTTCAAGACACGCCCAGGTGGTTACACTCGTATCATCAAAATCGGTCGTCGTCCTGGTGACACTGCTGAGATGGCTTTCCTTGAGTTCGTAGACTACGATTTCGAAGCTAAAGGCGCTGCTAAAGAAGACGCGAAAGCGACTAAAGCAGAACCAAAAGCAGCTAAAAAAGCTTCTGCAGCTAAGAAAGCAACTACTAAGCAAGTAGCTGCTAAAAAGAAATCTGTTAAAAAGACTCAAAAGAAAGACAGAGCAGCAGCTCGCGCTTAATTTTGAATCTCAAAAATAAGTTTTCAAAAAAGGCTCTGAGAAAATCAGGGCCTTTTTCTTTTTGTGCTTAGGCATTAATCATTCTTCTCATTCGTTTACGTAATATGCGTTTGTACTTTACTGCGGGAATCGCGATGTAAACTTCTTTGGAGGCAATTCCTCGATTAGCTGTTACATTAAATTGGGGTGAGTAACGGGGCTTGAACCCGGGAGTCTCTTCTTGCGAACCCGAAGAAGCTCAACAACTCGGTACAGATATTAATGAACTTGGAGCTGTATGAAGAATTTTTTGGCGATTTTCACTTGTGCAGAGAATAGTAAAGCTCATGAAGCTTGGAAAAAGTTAAGTCCTGAAGAGCAAGAAGAGCGCATGAAAAAGGGCACCGCCGCGCGCGAGCAGTGGGCGACAAAGTACAAGCATGCTGTTGTCTATGAGGGTGGGCCCTTAGGGAATACGAAGCTAGTGGACAATCAAGGTGTTCAAGATATCCCGGCGCTGCAAGGGAACTTTATCGTTGTAAAAGCAGAGTCTCATCCAGAGGCGGCACAGATGTTTTTAGATCACCCTCATTTTGCGATTTTTCCGGGTGATGGAGTTCAGGTCATGGAGATTTTGTCTGCTCCAAGAGGCTCTTCAAACTTCACAAAGAGTGACGCTTGAAGATCTCCTGAACGACCGTGACCGCTACAGTTCCGCTAAATCTAAAAGACATCTAGTGGGCTGGCCGCGGTGTCGGCTCAAAAAACCAAAATGAGTGTAAAACAGTCTGCCATGCAACCTTTTGTCGCTGGCTTGGTATTGCGGGGCTCATTGATTGCTCTCCTCATGAGATTGGCCTACAGTTTATGTGCTATCTGCATGTAAGGAGTTCCTATGAAACAACATCTTAAAGCTATTATCGTCGTTGTTATCTTCGCTGTTTTAGGAGTGTGGGGATTTAATCATTGGATGGGCTCACGTGTGGAAGAGACGGGCGCGAACAACTATTCTGCTTTAGAGCGTATGGAAAAAGAAGGTGTTCCCAATTTTGAAGCGAAGGACTTAGAAGGCCAAAGCTTTGATCTGAAATCGATGGAAGGTAAAGTCGTCATCCTCAACTTCTGGGCTTCTTGGTGTGGACCTTGTATCGAAGAAGTTCCTTCTTTGATCAAACTTGTGAAAGAATTCAAAGGCGAAGTTCAGTTGATCGCAGTTTCTGGCGATAGCCTGCGCGAAGATATCGACGTCTTTATGAAGTCCTTCCCTGAAATGAAGGGTGAAAATATCAAAATTGTGTGGGACCAAGATCGCAGCCTGATGAAGCAGTTTCAAGTCGCTCGTCTTCCCGAGTCGATGGTTTTAGGAAAAGACCAGAAGCTTGTTAAGAAGATCGTGGGCACGATCGATTGGTATAACAAAGATTCAATTGCCTACGTAAATTCTCTTTTAGGAAGGCCAGCGCAATAGAAAAAGCCTTCGCCGGATCCTTAGCAAAGGCAGGAATGAGATTCTTAATCTTTACAGTCGTACATCAAGTCGATTTGGGTTCCTTCAACTAGCGGGTAGCTGAATTTCAGAACTTTTCCATCGAGTTTGATGCCGGGGACTTCAAGTCCTCCGATTCTTACTTTCAACGTACCCTCAGCAGGGTCGCACTGTAAATTCAAAGAAGACAAAGAGTTCACGATTTTGTCGCGGAAGTTATTTAGGTTGGCGCTGTAGTCGGCATCACAAATGCTGCCGACGCCTCCGTCCGTAAGGCGCGACATTTCGGAATAAACGTATCCAGGATGGCTCGGCGAAACGTT
Organism: Bdellovibrio bacteriovorus; assembly: GCF_001592745.1. NCBI lineage: Bacteria > Pseudomonadati > Bdellovibrionota > Bdellovibrionia > Bdellovibrionales > Pseudobdellovibrionaceae > Bdellovibrio > Bdellovibrio bacteriovorus. The sequence goes on along the minus strand of NZ_LUKD01000001.1, from coordinate 511,372 downwards.
TTGGTCTTGTTCCGCTTCGCACACAGAATCACCTGGCTTCACAATGATTGAGCTGAAAGTAAAGCGTAAATCTTGTCCAAAAGTACTGTGGGCTACATCTAACAATGTCGTAGGTTGGTCAGAAGACTCCAGAGGTTGGAAAACGCCGTCGGCATCATTGGGCTTCACGCGGCTGGCGTTGCCACCGACAGAGCGCTCGTCTTCGTCGGAAATTACGATGACGGAAACAGCGGCACCAGGACGATAGCAGCTGTGTGAAGTATCTAGAAAATTATCGTGGGTCGCTTTGATGGCGCGCTCATCACCTGAATTAGAGCCACCAATAGTTAAAGCATTCACTGTGGAAGTGAAAATCGTATTGAGGTTGGCGGTTCCTTTTTTCAACAAGTAAGCAGGGCCCGACGAAGGAGAATAACTGCTCCAATTCAAAGGCTTCCCGTAAACGAGTGAACCGCCTTGAGAAGTTCCTCGCGTCGTCGTTAAGCACATTTGCCAATCGATGTTGCTGGCGTCCAAAGAGTTTACGAAGCTCGACATACGCGCCGCTAGTTTTTGCAGCTCGGGAAGCATCGAGTTTGAATCGTCCAATACCAACAGGAAGTCGACTTGCTTATTTCCATAAGCAACCACTTCCGTGGATGTCACCGTTTTAGAAGGCGTTGGCGGGACGATAGAAGCCTTGTCCTGTTCGGGAACAGGGGTGAAGTTCATCTTGGCGCAAGCCGTGCCGAGGGTGGCGATCACACAGCTAAGAATCAATTTTGAAGTTGGAATCGAAGCTTTCATATTTACCTCATCGTCAGGCTAGCATGAAAACTTGTGCTAAAAAAAGGGGCAAGGTCAAAAAAGTGAGGCGAATTTAGAAGTAAAAACAGTAAGTTAGGGAATGTGTCGAAGCTCTTTACAGGTCCTGTAGAGAGCTTCGACACTCTCAAAAAAATATCCTAGACAGAAAAACCGGAAACTTTAGAAGCCGAATTTTTCTTTCAAAGAGTCGAGAGCTTTCTGGCCTTCTTTTTCCAGCTGTTTGCGGCCTTGGTTCTCGGCATCTTTCTTCGCTTGATCGATGCGGGACTCTGCTTGTTTACGTTGAGTTTCGATTTGCGCCTGAGCTTTTTTAACTTCGCCATCGAACTGACCACGCAACTGATTTAGCTGAGCTTCCACTTGCGCGCGCTGTTTACCGATTTCTTGGTCGACGACAGCTTGAATGCGAGCGCGAGCTTCGTCTACTTTGGCTTGGATTTGTTTTGAAAAACCTTGCTGCAACTCAGGTCCCAAGTTCGAGTTGATGTTAAGTGGAATATCCGGGAAGTCACCTTGTCCATCTACTGTGAGAGTGACCACAGGGATCCCCGCAAAAACCGTCTTCAAAATTTGATCAGCGACTTCGTTCTTAGCAGAAATGGCATAGTCGACTTTGGTGAACTTATTGTTCATCGCCAAAACGATATTCTTAAGACCAACAACTTTACCTTCAATCCCCATTGCGCCCGTTGCTTTGTTGAAAGCGATAGAGACATCGGGAGTTTTCACTAAGTCTTTACCCAGAATTGAATAAGCATCGACATTGAATTTATACGCGATCTCACTTAAAGCTTTTGTGTTGTCCAGAGACAGACGCAACAAGAAGCCAAAGATCTCTTTTGAAGGGAAGTCACCGGCCAAAGTCGCCACTGTCGGCTTACCCACAAGACGTTGATTTGAAGTAATATCTAAAATTTCACCTTTGATGTTGCCGGCATCGGGAGTCACACCCGCTTGAGAACTTACGGCTGTACGCTTCACCCAGAAAAGGGGATAAGAGTTCGCGCGGCCAAATTCGTAGCTAATACCTTTTTCGCGAGGGTGAGGTTGGATCGCAATGTCTTCGCCTTTTTTATCTTTCTTCATCAGATTTGGCGGAAGGTATTTATCGGCCATTTCTTTGTAGCGATAGAATTTTGATTTGTAAGGAGCCAGGTACTTATTGAACATCGCACGAGTCATGGCCTTCGCATCTAATTGAGGAATACGGAAGTGCTGCTCTAAGGACTTGATGTCGGTCTTCACTTGCTTTTCGATGTCTTTGTACTGAGTTTCTACAGCTTTCAGATCTTTTCCCAGATCGTCGCCAGTCGTTTGCACTTGCTTGTACATGGCGTCGCCGTCTTTAAGAACTTTATCCAGCTCTTGCACGGAAGTTTGCAACTCTTGCGGCGTTTTGAAATCTTTGTACTTAATTTTGTTCAAGCGATCATTCAAAGCGCGGATGTCTTTTTCTTGAGGCAAAGTTTTAAGACGGGCATCCCAAGCCTGTTGTTTGCCTTTCAGTTCCGCATCGAATTTTTCAAGCATGGCCTTCGAAGGAAGGCTTTCTTGAAGCTTTTGCAGTTGAACGTTGGCGTCGGTTCCGCCAAGCATGGCAATGACGTCTCCAAGAACGTTGTCGCCGTATTGCTCTTGAGCTTCTTTCAAAGCTTGAGCCTTCAGTTTTTCAGTCATGCTAGGTTGGCCATCGTCGGGCTCGGGAGGCTTCACCTTGCCCGGTTTTTTTCTTAGAACACCGAATTCAATTTGTTCAACGGCGGCTTCGTTAACAACCACCTTGGCGCGAAGAAGGGCATCCCAAAGCATCGAAAAACGGATGTCGCCAATTTTGATGGAGTTATGAGTAGGACGTTCTGCGTCCGTTACTTCAATACCTTGAATGCGAAGGCTGGCATTAAAAAAACTGGTTTCAAGGTTTGCGATGTTCACCTCGGCTCCGACGGCATTGTATCCGCCCCATTCCAGCGCGCGGCGCAGATGCGTATCAAAGAAGAAATGGAAGTAAAGACCGATGATGGCACAGATGATCGCAAAAGGAATGATGGCTTCCCAGCGGATGATGCCTTTTTTCTTAAGGGGCTTTGCAGTGTCTTGTGTTGTGTTTGCCATGTTTATTCCGCCTTATCCGTAAAGCTCATCGTATTTAAGATACCAGTTGTAAAACTTCGTTGCAGCGAACGCTTTCCAGAACTTCGTGTTCTTAAAGCGAGCCACCACCGTTGCGCGATATTTGATGATCATGATTTTGAAACCGACAAAGGCGAATGGCAGAAGCAGAAGAGAAACAATCATGGATCCCATCACGATGCTGTTATTAAAACGGGTCATCGGAACAAATGGCATGTTGTACATCGTTGTGAATAAAGGACGAAGGCCTTCGGTTTCTAAAACGGCTTTACCCAAAAGATGCGCGGGATAGTCGAAAAGAAATGCCACGAACTTGAAAAAGAATGCCGAGATAAATGCAGCGCCGATTTGCACGCGGAAAATAAAAATTAAAAAGAAAACGATCAACGTTTGAATGGATAGGACGGGAGAGAATCCAAGAATTAATCCCAGTGATAATCCCACAGCCAGTTGATTCGTTCCTGTGTCTGAATTCAGGAGCTTTAAAAAATTGAAGATCTGCTTCAGTAAGAGAGTCATGTCGTTCCTCCAGGTGAAATTCTAATAAGCTAAAATGCAAGGCGGCAAGTAGAAAGCCGAGGACACGGGAGGCAACTTGTCGTAAAATAAGGCACAGAAAATCAATGGCTTCTGACACGGGGATTTTTAAGATGATGCAGTGGGAAACTCTGATTCGGGAAACAGTTCAAATGGGTGGACAGATTGTCTTCCTTAAAGACAAAGCTCCGGTGGATCAGGATATGTATCTTGAAGCCTTGTTAAGCCATTTTCGCTATGAGATCCCTTTTGTCAGACGCTCGGTCGCAGATATTCAATCGGCCACTTTTCGTACCAAGGCTACGGACCTGATTCTGTTTTTTGAAGAGCAAGGGGAGCTGGTCGATGCCTTAAACTCGGTTCTGCAGGGACAGCGTTTGATTCTCGCTAAGAAGAATTTCGTTAAGACTCCTTTTGTCGATTTTGTATGGTCCGATTGCAGTTTGAATGACTGGACGCAAGTTTTAGGATCATTGAAGCAAAATTGGAAAAAACTTCCGGCGCTTCCACAGTTTGGGGAGGCTCGTCAGGCTCCGTGTCTTTTCTTAGATCGCGACGACGTTGTCGTTAAGAATGTCCCGTACAATAAAGAAGCGCAAAAAGTGCAATTACTGCCGGGAATCATTGAACTGATCAACTCTGCTCATAAGAAGGGTTACTGGGTTGCTCTTGTAACGAATCAGTCAGGCTTGGGACGCGGTTGGATTTCCTGGAAAGAGTATCAAGCCGTGCACCAACAAATGCTCTCGCTTTTGGCCGAAAAAGGCGCCTGGATTGACGAGTGTGTGTGGTCGGGCTTTATTGAAGAAGGTGTGCCTGTTGGAAATCTTTATGCAGGCCTTCGCAAGCCTCGCGCAGGTATGTTGCAAATGGTGGATGAAAAACTGCATGTTCGAATGGAGACTTCCATTTTAGTAGGTGACAGTGCTTCTGATATTCTTGCGGGATATTCTGCAGGAGTCGGCCGTTTATATCTTTTGTCTTCAGATAAGCTCGTTAAAGAACAAGGGTCGTTGGAAGAATTTAAGAAGAGGGATCCACGCCTTCAGTATGAGTGGGCGCAGACTTTCGCCGACATCATTTTGTAGAAGGGCCTCTCAGTCTGGAGCACAGAAAAGGCTGTCTTGATTTATAATTAAGTTTCTTGCTCGATTTCTTTGGTTTCGACGCGGTCTTTGCGACGAAGGTAAAAGAAAGCTCCGCTTAAGCTGATAACGAAAGTTCCAACTTGGAAGGCCGTAATCACTGTGGGGCCAAGTTCAATTTGTTTTCCTACGTAGAGATTAAATAGGAAGTAAAATGCGGCCTGTCCTACGCCCACGCCGGCAGGGGAGATAGGAATCGCAGTCGCCATAAATCCAAGTGGTGCCACAAGGAAGTAAGTTCTTGCAGAGACCTCGTCAAAGCCCGCCATTCTGCCGGCGAGGTAAAGAAAAGCGATAGAGCAGGCTTGGGACACCAAGCTCATCAAAATCACGGCAATAAAACGTTTTCCATCTTTTCCATAAAGATGCATGCTTTCGTAAAGTTTCAAAAACTTCTCTGAAAGTGGAAGCACGGCAATACCTTTTTTAACGGCGCCACTATCATAGAGCTTCACAGAAAAAATCATGCTGAGGGCTATAAGAAACGCCACGAACAAACCGCAGATAAAATAAAACAAAGTTAAAAGAGCCGGTGTCTGCACGATGTGATTTAGATCGTAGAACATCACTAATAGGGCGAGTAAAATCATCGCAAAAAGCCCCAAGACGCGATCCATGAGAACGCTTGTGACGGCCACAACTTTGCTGCCGGGATTTTCGCGTGTGAAGTAATAAGCCTTAATGACATCTCCGCCAACGCCACCGGGCATTGCGAAATTAAAAAAGGCGCCAATTAAAGTCAGCTTAAAAACGGGCCAAGAGCGGGCCGGAAGACCTTGGGAGCGAATCAGAATGCGCCAGCGTTCACTAGCGAAGAAAATATTAAGCGCCACCAGCGATAAAGCTGTCACCGCCGCCCAAGGAGTCAGAAGATTCTTGAGAGCAGAGAAGTTTAATTTTCCTGATTGGATCAGCCAAAAAATAATCGCCGCAGAAAAGGCGATTTTTAAAGACTGAACCAGGAGCTTTTTCGTGTGCTTAACCATGGTTCAGTCTTACTTGAATTCAGGACGGAACTCTACTTAGAAATGAGTCGTCCAGATTTTTTTAAGGTTCGTAAGAACCGTTTCTAGATTCTTTAGTGGGAGTGACGTTGGTCCATCACACAAAGCCTTTTCAGGGTTTGGATGAGTTTCAAGGAAGATACCATCAACCCCTACGGCCATCGCCGCACGCGCCAAAGGCCATACCATGTCGCCGCGACCGCCGCTGCTTTCACCAGTCGCACCAGGAAGCTGCGTAGAGTGCGTGCAATCCATGATCACTGGGAAACCCAAACGGCGCATTTCTACAAGGCCCGTCATATCGTTGATAAGACGGTTGTAACCGAAAGTCGTTCCGCGTTCGCAAAGAAGGATCTTATCGTTTCCAGCATTCACGGCTTTTTGAGCAATGGCTTTCATATCCCAAGGAGCCAAGAATTGACCCTTCTTGATATGAATCACTTTGCCTGTTTTCGCTGTTTCCACTAGCAAGTCTGTTTGACGAGAAAGGAATGCCGGAATTTGCAACACATCGGCGACTTCGGCAGTCTCTTTCACTTGAATTGTTTCGTGAACATCGGTCAAAAGAGCGCAACCCAATTCGCCTTTGATTTTTTCAAGACTTTTCAAGGCCGAGTTCACGCCAGGACCGCGGAAACTCGAAGCACTTTGACGATTGGCTTTGTCGAAAGAGCATTTCAAGATCCAAGGAATGCCCAAAGCTTTTGTGACTCTTTGGATTTCTTTTCCTGTCTCTAAAACCATGCCTTCGTCTTCGATAATGTCAGGACCGGCAAACAATACGAAATTTTTGCCGTCGCCCCAAGTGATAGTTTCGCTGCCGTTTTTTAGTACGACAGGTTTATTCAAAGGACCAAAACCGGTATTCATTAGAACGCCCCTTTAACTGCTGCGATGATTTTATCTTGAGTCGCATTGTCCATATCAGGATACATTGGCAAGCTGATCACGTGTTCTGCCGCCCAACGAGCCATCGGAAGTTCTTGTTTTGGATCTGCCGTGTGCTCTTTGTACCAAGGTTGATCTGGCATAATACGTGGGTAGTGGATAGAAGTCGGAACACCCGCATCTGTCATTTTCTTTTGGAAAGCGGCGCGGTCTTTCACTGTCAAAGTGTATTGAGCCCAAGCAGACTTGTTGTGAGCCTCAACAAATGGAGTTGTGAAGCCATCAGCTTTGATTGAAGAGAATGCGTCGTTGTAACGATCTGCTACGCGCTGACGTTGATCCAATTCCCAGTCGTATCTTTCCATTTTTGCAAGAAGGATCGCACATTGGATTGTGTCCAAGCGACCGTTGATACCAAGACGAGTGTGGTAGTAACGAGATTCAGAACCATGCTCGCGGATTTCTTTGATGATTTTTACAAGATTGTCGTCATTCGTGAAGATCGCGCCACCGTCACCATAACAACCCAAAGGTTTTGCCGGGAAGAAGCTTGTTCCAGTTGCCGTTGTTAAGCTGCCACTGCGTTTGTCTTTGTAGCGAGCACCGAAGCTTTGCGCCGCATCTTCAATAACCGCCAAATTGTGTTTCTTTGCGATCTCGTTGATTTTGTCCATCTCTGGCATTTGGCCGTACAAGGAAACAGGCATGATGGCTTTTGTACGTGGAGTGATAGCCGCTTCAATTTTGGTAACGTCGATGTTGAAAGTTTTTGGATCAATGTCGACGTAAATAGGTTTTGCGCCTGCAAGAACGATAGTTTCTGCTGTGGCGATAAAAGAAAAAGCTGTCGTGATAACTTCATCACCTTGACCGATGCCCAAAGCCATCAAAGGAACCCACAAAGCGTCCGTACCGTTGGCGATTGTTAGACAGTGTTTTACACCGACGTATTTTGCGAGTGTTTGTTCAAGTTCAACAACCTCAGGGCCGTTAACGTAAGCGCCGTGATCCAAAACTTTTTGAATGCGAGAGTCGATATTAGTTTTTAAAGCCTTGTACTGAGACTTAAGGTCGATAAAAGGAATAGACATTTTTGAGAGCCTCCAAATGACTGTTTTTAAAACAAAAAAATTATCCTCCTCTTCGAGGGAAAAGTCCACGCTGACAAGGCTTTACGGCTTTGGGTCGAGAGCATTTTTGTCCACTGTGGTGAGGAAGCTACGCCCGCTGTTTACAAAAGGCCTCAGTTTTATGACCAAATGCCCCAAATCTGTGACTATAATTACGCACTTAGACGGTTTAGTGATATAGATTGTGAACTTGGTTCGGAGGTAGTTTTGATACCAGTTATACTCTCTGGGGGGAGCGGAACGCGCTTGTGGCCGGTCTCTCGCCAGCATATGCCTAAACAATTTTCTGAGATTTTTGATCAGCCTTTGCAGACGATGACTTTGCAAAGATGTTTAAAATTGGGCTCTCCGTGGATCGTAACCTCCAAGGCGTTAGAGACTTTGACGGAGCTTAATTTAAAACAAAATAAAGCCACTTCGGTGCAAGTGGTTTACGAACCCATGGGTAAGAACACCGCACCCGCTATTGCGGCTCTTTGCCATCTTTTGGCAAAAAAAGGTCTGAGCAATGAAGTCGTTGCGATTTTCCCTTCCGATCATTTGATTGCTGAAGAAGAAAACTTTCTTGAGGTCGTCAACTTCGCGCAGAAAGTAGCGGAAGAAAACCGTGTTGTCACATTGGGCATCACGCCTTCGTACCCAGAAACTGGCTATGGCTACATCCAAACGCGCGCGGTCAGTTTGAAGGAACAGGGCGCACTTAAAGCTTATTCTGTCGTGAAGTTCCACGAAAAGCCGGATCTGCAAAAGGCGAAGGAATTTATTGCACAGGGCAGTTTCAGTTGGAATGCCGGAATTTTTGTTTTCAAAGTGTCTCACATGATCAGCTTATTTGAAAAACATCAGCCAGAGATGTGGAAGCAGATTTCAAATCTGAAAGAAGACTCTTCAAACCTGGCTGACATCTATAGCAAAGTGCAAAGCATTTCTATCGACTATGCGATCATGGAAAAGCTGGGTGGAGAAGAGTTGACTTGTATTCCGGCGGAATTCGGCTGGAGTGACGTGGGTTCTTGGGATGCGGTTTCTTCTTTGAAGAAAAGTCACGATCTCATCAACGTCAAAGGACATAACAACTTCGTCTTTGGTCCCAAAGAAAAAAATTATTCTTTAGTGGGTTTGGATGATGTGATCGTTGTCGATACTCAAGATGCTTTGATGCTTGTAAAAAAAGGCTTATCGCAAGATGTTCGCCACGTCGTGGAAACTTTAACTCAGCATAAGTCCTCTTTGGTCAAGGATCATGTTTTTGAGTATCGCCCTTGGGGTTACTTTGAGATTTTGAAAGACACACCTCATTTCAAATCCAAAGTCATCCGCGTGAACCCGCATTCTCAAATCTCGTATCAGTCACACTCTAAGCGTGAAGAGCACTGGACGATCACGGTTGGTGCGGGTGAAGTGGTTTTGAATGATGAAGTGATTCCGGTAAAAGCCGGGACTCATATCCATATCCCACTGGGAGCGAAACACCGCATTCGCAACAACACGAATGAGATGCTCGAGTTTGTGGAAGTGCAGTTAGGAAGCTACTTCGGTGAAGATGATATCGTACGATATCAGGATGACTACAAACGGTCTTAAATAAAAAAAAAAGGGATGCTGTAAAAGCATCCCTTTTAAATTTTCAGGACTCGCAAAAAATTACTTTTGATCTGTGGGCGCCGGAGTGGCGATCTGCTCGCGAGGTGCTGGAGCGGGAACTGGAACAGTTGCCAACTCACCCACAGACTCTTGCTTCACTTCCGCGGTTTTAATGGGAGCGCCACCATTACGAATGGATTCTTCCTCACCCGGTAAATCAATATCTTCATCGTCGCCATCGTGTTCTACTTCTTGAAGTGTCGGGTTCTTCGTTGAGGCTTTGATTAAGTCTTTATGGTAAGCGTAGATCACGCCACCTTCTTTAAAGTTATTGATCATTTTAGGCAGGATTCCTGGAGCTACGGCCGGGCACCCCCAGCTGCGACCTAAGCGACCTTGTGATTTCACGAAATCTTCAGATACATAGTCTGCAGCGTGCATGACAATGTCGCGTTCCGCAGCTTTGCTATTCGTAGATTCTAAGCCATACAGATTCAGGGATTGACCATGGGAACCATAGTAAGTGGTGCCGCCAAGATAGAATCCTAAAGAAGACATTTTTGAACCATCTATATTTGAAAACTTCGAAGCGACTTTCACTCCGGAACCTTTTCCGTGCGCCACGAAGTGTTTTGAAACCGCACCTGTTTTAAGATTCATAACGAATAAACGACGCTCGCTGGAAGGAAGAGAAAAATCGATAATGGCCGCCATATTATCATCTTTAATCGTAACCTCTTTTTCAGCCATGAAAGTGCTCGTGCGGGCGCGCACTTTGGTACGGACACGAACGGTTTTCCCACCATTGACATCCAAGAATTCAAAAGTCCTTTGAAGAGCCGCCTCAGGAACGCCCTGTTTTTTAAAGACATCATAAAGAGGTACGTTCTTGATTTTGACGTCGTAAATGCTGCCAGCCCAGCTTTGTAAGCTTAAGAGCGTGACGGAGATAAGGCTTAGTGCTTTGAACATGAGAGGTTCCTTATTCTAAATGATTCCACAATCTGGGGTACGTAATACAAGGTGTGTGCCAGGGTGTTCGGGGTACCATAAGAAGCTGGTTTTATCTCCATGATCAATCCTTGTTGCCGAGTGCCCTTTCCCGTCCCCAGTGGCCATAAGTTTTACACAGGTCCAAGAAGTTCCATCGAAACGTCCGTTGTATTTGTTAAGCCCTAGAAATCTAACAGAAGTTTTATTTAATCTACTTTGCCCGAATGAAAATGGACCAGGCAGATACGTAGAAGTAGATTCCCGTGCTGGATTACACAATAAAGGGTGGGTGACTGATGGCTAAGCTACAAAAGGCGCTGATTTCAGCGTTTATCGCTATCCATATTACAATGCTAGTAACGGCGGGACTTCCAGACCGAAGTGTCGTTGGAGATCGAATTCTAAAATCACTAGCTCGGTATCAGATTTTCTTTGCGCTGGATCAACCATGGAGCATGTTCGCTCCAAATCCTTCGGCAGTGAACTCGTATTTAACGGCCACTATTAATTTCAAAGATGGATCTACAGAACATTGGACGTTTCCGCGCCCGTCTCAAATGGATAGCTTTGACCGCTTCACGTCGGGTGAAAGATTCAGAAAGTTTCAACAAGACAATCTTATACCGATGGAAAAGACCGATCTCTGGTCCGATCTTGCAAAGTATGTTTCCCGCGAAGTGATGAAATTAGAAAAGCAAGGGCGAGGACGCGAGTTTGAGTCCCTGGAGTTTTATCGCCATCACAATATTGTGGCGGCGCCAACAAAAGTTTTTGTTCCCCACGGGACCTTAAGCAGTAAGTTCACTTCTGAAAACGTCTTCCAATTTAAATCTAATCAGCAGGTTCGTCATGAAGCTAACAACAATAACTAATTCTTTAAACGACTTCTTTTTTAAACCTCAACCGGTTCACAGTGTAGCTCTTTTGCGAATCGCATTCGGAGTTATCCTTCTTATCAACTGGTTTATGATGTGGAGCCATTTAGACATATTCTGGGGCGTTGACGGGATTTTAAGTTTGCAGACGGCACTCAAGTTCAGTCACGGATTCCGATTTAATCTGTTTGAATTATTTCCGAATCAAGCAGGGGTTGCGGAGCTTTTGGCGCTATTAAATCTTATCGGCGCGATCGGCGTGCTGTTGGGATGTTATACCCGCACTTCTATCGCAATCACATTTTTCACACTTCTATCATTCCACAATCGGAACGTCTTTGTTTTAAATAGTTCTGATGTGGTGATTCGAAATTTCTTGTTTCTTTTATTTTTCACTCCGGCCGGGGCGCTTTATTCTTTCGACCGTTGGCTTTTAATTAAAAGAAAAAAGATTTCAGCCGACAGCGTTCCCGAAAAGGCCCCGTGGGCATTGCGTCTTATGCAGATTCAATTTAGTGTAATTTACGTCGCGACAGTGATGTTTAAAATGAAGGGGCCCTTATGGGCAGATGGCACCGCCGTGTACATCGCGACTCGCTTGGATGAATTTATGCGTGTGCCACTTTCTATTTTGAATGACATGATGGTGATTAAGTTTTTAACTTGGTCCACTTTGATTATCGAGTTTTCTTTAGGAACACTGGTCTGGATTCGTGAGTTCCGTTACTGGGTTTTACTCGCAGGAATCGGGTTGCATCTGGGAATTGAAGTTTCCATGAGCATTCCCCTTTTTGAGTGGGTGATGATTGTCGGAATGCTTTGCATGGTCGAGTCTCGAGATATTCAGTGGGTGCTTGAAGCCGCTAAGAAGGGAACTTTGTTTGCAAAGTTTTCCCTTCCTCGCGGACTTCTTAAAACCGCTAAAGCGAATATTCGTGGATAAGACTTTCGCACATCAAGTCGCCAACCATAAAGGCCAGGCGGCGGGCGTGGGTTTCCCATTCCTCTGGGGAGCCCTTAGCTAAACTACCGATCTGCTTCTGGAACACGGTCCACTTATCAACGAAGTTCGGAACAGAGTCCTTCATCGCTTTACAGTTTTTGAAATATTCCATCAATATCGGTAAAGCTTGTTCTTTTTCAAAGGCCCGTAACATGTCTAGAGAAAGCACGTTCGTCGTTCCTTCCCAGATTGAAAAGACTTGGGCATCACGTAGAAGTCTTGGTAAACCCGTGTCTTCGACGTACCCAGCGCCACCGAACATCTCAATGACTTCACTGGAAATATGAATTGATTTTTTTGCCGTATATAATTTCAGAATCGGTGTTAACGAACGTAAAAGAACTCTTTGTGAGGCTGAAATCTCGCCAACCTCTTCTTGCCCTAGTAAATGAGCAACGAAAAAGCTGAATGCAAAACAGCGGCGGAAGTCTTCTTCTAAAGCATGAAGTGTTTCACGATGTAGAGGATGATCAATTAAGAGCTTTCCAAAGGCCTTCCTTTTACGTGAATAGTCTTGGATAAGATCTAAAGCGCGTCGCATGTGTCCCAAAGCGCAGATGGAATTATAAATACGCGTGATATTTAGAACACTCGCAATTTTTTTAATTCCGTCGCCTTCGCCGCCCACGATACGCGCGGGAGTCCCTTGTAAGCTGAGTTCCGCCGTCGGAAGAGCTTTTGTACCCAATTTATCTTTAAGACGGTGAATCTGAATGTTGTTCAACTGACCTTGCTTGTTGCGAAGCTCAAGATAAAACAGACTTAAACCTTTAGAGCCCGCCGGAGCGCCTTCGGGCCGAGACAAAGTCAAAGCCATTTGCGAAGTCGTTGCTGAAGTGAACCATTTGGTTCCATGCAAAGCATGAGTCGCGGAAAATGCGCTTTCGCCTGAATAGGGAAGAGCATCTGTCGAAGTCCCGCTGACATCTGATCCACCGGTTCTTTCAGTCATCCACTGTCCTGCCGTCCAAAAAGTTTTTGGATCACGAGAAAGCAGGTGAGGCATCGCACGTTCTTTCAAATCGTTTCCAGCGTAAAGTTCTAACGCGCGGGCCGCACCATCGGTCATAGCAAGTGGGCATGAAAAAATCGCCGAACTGGGCGAATATAGATAAAGCAGCGCCATCTGATAAACGCGAGAAAAAGCTCCGAATTTTCGGTCATAGGCCGTAGCAACAATACCCTCCGTCGCGGCCACTTTTTCTAATTCCTTCCAGCCGTTGGAAGTTTTAATCTCATCAATCCTTCGCCCCCAGGGATCGAAGGGAACATGTTGAGGAGGTTGCGCTTCGGCTTCAGCGGCCCATGCAAGCATATCTGTCGCCGCTCTTTCGCCCAAATGGTCTAAGTGGGGAAGAGCCGTTTTTTGCACATCGGCCGGGAGGACTTTTTTTAGGAATTTCTGAAGAGTTTCATCAGCACGATAAGTGTTCGTAAGGCTTGGGCCTTCTTGATAAAAATTTTTCATACCTGATAGTTTAGGCTTTCAGAGGAAAAGGGCAACAATATGTCATTCGACCAAGCCTTTTTTTAAAAAGATGTTGCTGATTTGTAAGCTTGTTTCTATAAGAGCCCTCTTTTGTTTTAGGGGTGGAAATGTCTCGTATTATCTTGGTTTTAGGTCTTATTGCTTTGGTGTCCTGCACACCTAAATCTCAACTGGGTGTGGAAGTTAGAAAGGATGCGGCAATCATGGGTGGCAGCATGGTCGCGGAAAATGCCCCCATCGTCTCTGGAATCGTCGGTATTTATGACACCCAAGACAATTCGATCTGTACAGGTTCTTTGATATCAGAAAATTTGGTTTTGACGGCGGCTCACTGTGCAACTTCAAAACCTTCGAAGCTTAAAATTGTTTTCGGCGTAGATATTGATGCGACGATGGCGATTCGTGAACCTGATGTTCAACAAGAGCTCACTCGCACAGTCAGCCTTATCCAAGTTCATCCTTCTTACAAGCCGGAAGAACAAGAAGAAAAAGAAACCGACTGGGGTGATATTGCTATTCTTAAATTCCCGGGAAAACTTCCTGCGGGTTATAAACCTGTTGCTCTTCTTCAGGATGACAGCATCCTGAAAAAAGGTTTTGTTGTGACATTGGCAGGCTATGGAGTTTCTCATATCGACCTTGAGCCGATTGATGCCCGTAAGGTGCGTGATATTGAAGAGGCTATCGAGTACGGCGAAGTGATCTGTGATGACAACTTAAAAAACTGTCTGAAAGTGGATATGTCTGGTGACGGTGAGCTTCGTCAAACGACAGCACCTGTTTCGTTTTTAACTGAAACTGAAGTCTTTTTAGATGAGTCAAAAGGTCGCGGAACTTGCAGTGGTGACTCTGGCGGTCCTGCCTATGTACAAAAGAATGGCCAATACTTCCTGTTCGGCATTACCAGCCGTGGTAGCCAGCTTTGCGATAGTGTGGGCGTTTATACCAACACAGTTTACTACAATAACTGGATTCGTGAGACAGCGCTTAAGTTAAGCAAATAATCCGTTACTGCAAAACGAAAACAATACGAAATGGGATGGCAGAAACATAAGCCATCCCATTTGTTTTTTTGCAGACGCCGTGTTGGACGCGCAAAACGTGTTATGATTTAAATTGGAGGAGGACTCATGACGACTCTTTCAGGACTTAAGGTTCTCATTGTTGATGACATAAAGGACAACCAACTTTTGGTTGAACGCTATCTTCAAAAAGTCGGTGTACAGCACATGGATTTTGCGGAGAATGGGGCCGAGGCTGTTGAAAAAGCGAAACAAGAAGCTTACGACTGCATTCTTATGGACTTACAAATGCCGGTTATGGACGGTATGGAAGCCACGAGGACGCTGAGAAGAAGTGGTTACACGCGTCCGATTTGGGCGTTGACCGCGCACGCTCTTCGTGAAGAAAGAGAGAAGTGTTTAGCGCAAGGTTTTGATAAACACTTCGCGAAGCCATTGGATCGCAAAGCTCTGATCGACGATTTGGAACTTCTTCATCGTCGAAAGCAGAGCGAGCAACATGCTTAAACCTTCATCCGCTTAACACGTTTGATCTTTAATGCGGCTCCTAAAATAAACGCGCTGGCAATCAGGATGTGGATGATGTGGTCAGCTGTTCCAAACTCCAAAACTCCCGGAATTAATTTCCACAAGAATCGGTCTTCGGCGACATGCCCGACAGTGGCCATGGCGGTTTTTCCTAGTGCAAAACCGAGGAGCGCCAGGGTTCCATACACCGCCCCAAAGGCGAATGAATAAATGCGTGCACTTCTTTCGCTATCAAAACCAAACCACAAAGCCAGGGCGCCACTAGCCAAATGAATCGCATTGTGTGAAGCGCTTAAGTGAGCGGAAAATAAATCTGTAACGACAAATCCGATCAGACCAATCGTCAAAAATAAAATTCCTTGAATGACACACACTTCGCGCGCGTAGGTGCGCTCATTGGGCATGGCAAGTTCTTCTGTGGGTGCCGTGTAAGTGCGAGTGACCGTCGTTGGGGATACCGGTGTCGGCCCTCGCGCGGGAGTACTTTTCGGTGGCGTCGGCTTTCTTCGGGGTTCTCTCTCTAATTCCATTCAAGACCTCCTTGCTCAGCTTAAATTATAAGTGGAAAGATTGTTCCGACGAGGTCTGTTGATGGAAAACACAAAGGCGATCTGGTGTCTCTCGACAACCGGAATTTTGCATTTACCATGTGCTTGCGGGAAAAAAGATGTGGTGGAACGATTGTTGTATGTGTTTCATCCGTCAGCTTGATTCCGTTCCGGTCTTTTTCCTAAATAGTGTGAAGAGCATAACGTACAACTTAAACGAAAAGGAGAACACGATGAAAAAGCTCGCCGTGATTTTAGCACTTAGCTTCGCAGGAATGTTTGCCAATGCAGACACAACAACACTTCAACCTACAGGTGGTGATATGCATGCTGCCGGTGGTGCTTGGGTTTGTGGTCTGGCTTTCAAAGGCACTTCCAAGGGAATTAAAGTAATCGTAGGCCATTTTAAAACAGTGGCTTATGGCACATTGTCATGTAAAGGCGTGGGCCAAAAGTATAGTCAAAATGTGAAGATCGAAATCGGTCATCACTGGATTGGTGCGACTGCAGGTGTTGGATACTTCAAGCTTGCCGGCGTCTCCTCTGAAATCAGTCTTTTCAATAGTTCACCAGAAGTTTTGTTGGGTAAATACGCTGTCGCTCAAGGTGAAGCCGCTATCATTGGCGGTGTAGGTGCATTCACTGCGGTGAAAGTGGGCTTACCACAATTGGCTTTCAATGTGTCTGTGCAACTTCTTAAAGGTATCGGCGTGCAGGTCGGTATTGATAAGTTGACAATCAGTGCTGTTGACTAAGGTTTGAAAAAACACAAAAGCCCCTGTCAGAAAAGGCAGGGGCTTTTTTATTTACTGCTTCTTTACGTAAGCATTGATGCGCATTCCGCGCGCCATCGAACTTGTTACGGTCACCGTCGTCCCCTGAACCAAGTCTTCTGTTTTCTTGCCGCTAAAATCAATATTGAAATCAACTGTACGTGAACGGTTGCTCGGGCAGGTGAAAACACCTTTGAACATTTTTCCGCTCGCAAAAGTTTTAAAATCCCAGAAAAGTGTGGGGCTCAGACTGAAAGTCCCGTTGCAAGTTTCGTCCACATTGCCATTGGAATAATAGCGTTGAAGCTCGAACTCTTTGGTGTTGACGACTCTAAAGTTGAGATAAACTTTCTGGAAGCCCGCTCGCGCTTCGACTTTGTATTTGCCAATCAGATTCCCTGGCGTGATGTCGGCGGCAAGTGCTTGCGAACCGATAAATAGAAACAGTGCTGATGTTAATAAGTACTTCATTTCATCCCTCCGTTGGTGATGCATTTTTATACGAAGGGAAAAAGTTCCGGACAAAATAAAACCGGTATCTGTGAGGTTTTACAAGTGCCGGAACCTTCCACTTTTTAGTCCATGGAAAACATCAAGTTAAAGCCGACAGCTTTGTAGTTTCCAAGTCCTTTTGCCACGGATCCATTGACCCCATCGAAATAGAAATTGGCACCAAATTTGGGAGTGATCTTGAAAATCCCGCCAAACACCATCGGAAAGCTAGGCGTATCAATATCGAGGACACGACAATTCGGATTTCCGGAACAGGAATCAGCAATGTTGATGGCCGCAATAAATCCCAGATAGACGCCGAATTGTTCATGCGGTTTAAAAAGAATGTCGATGGGGATATCGATGTAATCCAAATTGTATTGAATTTTTTCTCCTGTAATATCGCTTTCAGATTCTAAAGGACGTTGAGTGTAGAAAAGGCCCGAGCGTAAATGGGCTACACCACCTTGCAAAGGCAGATGCGCAAAAACACCTCCTTGAAAACCTGTTCGTGCATTGGCGGAAAAGTTTAAACCAGCGACATCGCCGGATTGTTGGCGTACGCCGGCTTCTAATCCATAATCTAAGGCCGCGTTTGCAGTGTAAGACAAAAATATCAGAGCTAAGCTCAACCAAAGTTTTTTCATAGAAACCTCATTGTGTTTAAGGTTCACGATAAAAGAGTGCCCGGTTTCTGGGAATGTCCAGTGGTGAATTACATCGGCTTATAAATTTGTACGACGCCAGTGCCGCGGATCTCAGGAAGCTTCGTAAGCTGTAAAGGGGGCGAAAGAACTTTTCTAGCCTCTTCAAAAGAGTTCCAGCCATGTTCTTGAAGATCGCGCAGTAAGACGAAGGCATTTCCATGGGGGCGCAACGAGTGCTCGATGGCATTCAGAAGAGTCTTAAAATCTGAATCCAGATAAAAGCGACAACGGTTTTTAAATTCCGACGGCGACATTTTTCCGTTTCCCGAAAAAAAGTACGGAGGATTACACAGAATCAAATCATAGCGATCTTTATATTCGCCACTGAGAAGTTCAGAGTAGTTTATATTTAAAAATCGCAAGTCAGAATTTCGGATTCCTGAAGCGAAGGCATTTTCTAAAAAATATTCCTCGTAGATAGACTGAACTTCAAGAAAATCAAAACTCTTTGGAACTGCATTGAGATTTTTATGGCAGTGAAAAAGAAAATCCAAGCCGATGATTCCACAACCTGAACAAAGATCTAATGCGATAAGGTCCTTCACATTCTTGTCTGAGTAGAGCTCGTAAACTTGACGCGCTAAGAAGACGGAGTCGTGCGAAAAGCGATACTCTTCCGGCTGAGTGTATTTAAATGTGAAATGGGGATTTATGGACGACATTTCGGCCACCATAGCACTGAAGTTTGTGTAACATCAAAGTATTTCCTGCAGCTCCACCTTGCTAATGGCCAATTCGAGATCATAATAAACTTATGAAAAAACTTTCCTCTACTCCTTTGTCTGTTCTTGATCTGGCTCCCATCGCGGAAGGGAAAAATATCGCTGATTCCTTTCACAATACTTTGGATTTAGCAAAGCATGTGGAAAGTTTAGGGTACCATCGCTTTTGGTTGGCAGAGCATCACAATCTAGAGGGAATCGCGAGTGCGGCGACCTCGGTATTGATTGGCTATGTGGCGGGGGGAACCTCGAAGATTCGCGTGGGTTCAGGGGGGATCATGCTTCCGAATCACGCGCCCTTGGTTATTGCGGAGCAGTTTGGGACCTTGGAAACCCTTTATCCTGGGCGGATTGATTTGGGATTGGGGCGAGCGCCGGGAACGGATGGATTTACAATGCGCGCCCTTCGCAAAGACTTTACAAATAAAGACGTTGAGTTCTCTGATCAAGTGCAAGAACTTCAGTATTTCTTTGCGCCTGCAGCTCCAGGACAAAAAGTAAAAGCTGTTCCGGGTGCTGGAATTGATGTTCCTATCTGGCTTTTGGGTTCGAGTCTTTATAGTGCGCAGCTCGCGGCCGTTCTGGGATTGCCTTATGCTTTTGCCGGTCATTTTGCGCCCGAGATGATGATGCAGGCCATAGATCTTTACCGCGTGGGCTTTCAAGCTTCTAAACACTTGAAGTCACCTCGTGTGATGATCGGTGTGCAGGTCGTTGCCGCAGATTCTGATGAAAAAGCAAAGTATTTAGCGACGACGAATTATCAACGTTTTCTAGGTATCATTCGTAATCAGCGAGTTTTATTAAAACCTCCGGTGCAGGACATGGATTCACTGTGGACCCCGATGGAAAAAGAGCATGTGCTGCAAAAATTGGGAACGGCGGTGATTGGTGGGCCTGCAAAAGTCCAAGAAGGTTTGCAGAAGCTCATTGATCAGACTGGTGCAGATGAGTTGATGATCGTCTCAGACACATTTGAGCATGCGGATCGTCGACGATCTTTCGAAATTATTAAAGAGGTTTCAGTCTAAGCGCTGGGTTTTAAAAGCGCTTAAACCATTCAATTAAAGTTGTAATAACATCTTCGGCGTTGTCGGATTGTTTTAATTCAGTCGAAACACTCCAGGGTCCACCCAGTCTACGGCGCACGGTGAATTGTTGAGATGTTTCAAAATTGGATCCCAACGACACCGATGTTTGATCATCTAAGCGCACGCGCGCCGTGTAGCTTTGTGTGCGCGGATCGAAGTACACGCTTTCAATCGGGGTTGAGGATAATAAGAATAAGGAAGCTAAGCCAAAGGCTTCAGATAACAAGGCCTGATCCAGCTGACCCGCGGTGTTTTTATCTTCGTCGGCAAGTTGCTGCAAAGATTTGTTAAACAGGAGAATTGAAATGATCTGCTGACGACTTAATGGCGGATCACTTAAAAGCTCAATGCGTGGTTTTTCCGTTGTTCCGACAATTAAGATTTCAATTTTCACTTCAGAAGTACGATGAATTAATAAACCATCTAAATCTTGCACTGTTGAGTCCGGATATTTTTTGAGGATAAATCTTTCCACCGCGGCTTTCTTTTTAAAGACTTCCACATTCATCTTTCCGATAGATACAGTGCCGGAGAGGGACTTGGTATCCTTCAATTTATACTTGATGTGGATAGGGATGGCTTCATCTAACAAGCGTGTCTTCAGGCGAAGGGGTGTTGCGTCCGTGTGAATAGCGAGTTCTTTAATGATAAATGTCGAGGGGCCCTTTGGCGCCGGTGGAGCTTGCGCAGTTTTTTTCACGAAGCGAGAGTCCGGCTTAAACTGCGGAGGCGCTTCAAACCCAAGATAGGGAAGTTCTAAAGTGACCTCGGTCAGGCCGATATCCCCTTGAAGAGTGAAGAGTGGTTTTTGGATATCAGCATTCAGCTCGACATTCGATAAAGTTTTTAAAGCTTGTCGTGGGCTGGTTAAATCTGTTTTTAATGACGCCTTCACATTAAAGATTTTCGTCAGTAAATCTGTAGGGGGTCCTTCGGCTCGCAGTTCAAGGCTTCCTTTTAAGACGTGTAAAGGGGCTGGTAAAGAATAAGCACTTTTCACTAAAAGGCTTTGCCAGTTTTCAAGAGCGGGGATTTTTAATAGTGCCTGCAATTGATCCACTTCAAGCTGTTTCAGTTTTTTCTCTGTCAAGTTCAGGGTTGTCTTAGCGGCAGCATCGACGGACAACTCCACTAAAGCGGGCTCTTGCATTCGCAGCTCCGCTTTAGGCTGCAGTTGCAGAATATCCTTTTTAATATCAATCGGGGATTGAACCAAAGAATTGAGAACTAAAGAGTCCGGCAGTCCTTTCAAGGGCACTTTTCGAATCTTATGAGCTTCTATTGCGCAAGGCCATGTTAGTTGACCAGGAAGACCTTTTTTAACCGTGATAGAAATATCACAATCTTGAACTGAGAGACGCTGGAACGGCAGACGGCTGTCTTTAAGGTCCGCCAGCAGACTTAACTTCCACAGGTCTTTTTGCAGTTCGGCTTTAAGACGGGATTGCAGCTGCATTTTTTGATATTTCATCAAACCGTCTAATTCTACTTGCAGCTTTTCCAGCCATTGAGCTTTGAGATTTGTTTTTACTCCGAAAGAAGGAAGTTCAATCACCCCTTGGACTTGCAGTTCTGCCGGTGAAATGAGAGTCATAGAGGCATTCATCTGGGCCTTTACGAAAGACTCTTTTTTCATTTTCATTTCAAAACCCGTATTCAGGCGAACATCTTTTCCTTCAGAGTGGACTTTGGTGGACGCTTCCATTTCGGTATCTGGCATCAAAAAGATTTTGGCACCTTGAATATCAATGTGAATGGATTCAATCGCGTCCTTGGGAAGTAAAGCCAAATACCGCGACAGGAATGAGTCGAGGGGGCCGAATTCAAAAGCAGGCCATTGAAATGCTTCGGCGGGTTTTGGCTCTGTGGACTCGGGGACCGTGACAAGGATGTGGTCCGAAATGATATCCAGCTTTAGGTTCTTGATCTGCACAAAAGGCATCTTCGTCATAAATCCAATAGAGGTATCCAAATGGATTTTTTTTGCGCAAATGTCTATGCTAGGGTTCGCATATTTAAAGCAAAGATTTCCCGTATTCAGTTTCAAGTATTTCGCCGTGAAGCCATCGTTCGTGATCTTCAAATCTAAATTCTGCCAGCTCAGTTCAATTTGAGTTTTTTGCACGACCTTGCGAAGGTTGGACTCGTTTAATACCCAATCAAGATTCATCCACAGAACGCCAAGAGCTAACAGCAGGAGAAGGACAAAGCCTAAAAGGAAGAGGAAGAATTTCTTCATTAGAACTCCCTTCCCAAGCTTAAGTAAAATTGCCAATGCGGTTCAACATCCACTCCATCGGCAAAAAGAACTTGTCCTTGTGAAACGCTTGCGCGCACAGGACCTAAGAAGGAAGGCCAACGAATGCCGATGCCTGGGGAGTAATAAAGCGTGCGGTACAGCGTCCAGATCTGATCACTTTCCCATCCCATATCTAAGAAAATAAAAGGCTGAAGTTTAAACGGGAAGACGTCGCCGGCGCGCAATTCGAGGCCTTGGTAAAGAAACGTCGCGGATCCTAAATTAGAAAGTGGAATCTGTTTTCTGGAAAAGCCGCGCAAAGTCCCATCACCCCCCATATAGAAGCGTAAGTTTTCGGGAACCACGGAATAAAATTGCGAATCATCCGACATAAAAAAGGTGCCGGCTTTAAAGCGCCAGCCGATCACCATCAAGGGTGGATCCCACAAATTAAAGTTCCAAAGATTCTGTTGCTGATAAAGCCATTGATGAAAAGTTTGGTCCGCGCCAAGGTTTTCATAGGCTGAGCGCAGATTGGATGAAAGCTGCCAGCCAGAGCGGGGTTCACCCATATAATATTCGTAGTCATGGCTTTGCAGATAAAGTTCCACATTGGATGTGGCGCTTAAAAGAACATAGTTGGATACATCACTCTCGACATTGTTGTACGTATAAAAAGGCCCGAGCTGAAAGCGCGAGGTGAAACTTTCAAATTCTTTAGTCAGACCCCACTCGACTCCCAGTTCGGCGGTGAAGGATTCATACTGGTCTTCCATCTCATTTTTTAAGTTGAGCTGTGGAGACCAAAACGTTCGGTCTTTATAGGGCCGCCCTTCGTAAATTTGAAAGGCATTGTCCCAAGTCTGTTCAACAAAAGATAAAAACATCTTACTTTCAAAGGTGCTTCCTGATTCGTCCAACTGTGAGTGCTTGTACCGAATCTGTGCAATCGCTCCCACCTCGGTATTGAAACCCACGCCGGCAGAAATAAGCTGTGGATCGCCGGTCACCAATCGGGGGATTATTTTAAGTTCTTCATTGGGTAGGCACTGAGTTTCAAAATAAGCACTTAAGTGATACTCATCGGTGATCATGCGATTGGAGGTCAGTTGCAAAAGACGGGCATCAAACTTTTGATTGGGCAAAAAGGCACTGTAACGACCAATC
The DNA here is from genome assembly GCF_001592745.1 of Bdellovibrio bacteriovorus. Lineage (NCBI taxonomy): Bacteria > Pseudomonadati > Bdellovibrionota > Bdellovibrionia > Bdellovibrionales > Pseudobdellovibrionaceae > Bdellovibrio > Bdellovibrio bacteriovorus. The sequence goes on along the minus strand of NZ_LUKD01000001.1, from coordinate 488,498 downwards.
GAGATGCTTTGAGTTGTGCCGCGGACTTCAACATCTTCATTGGATGGAAAATTATAAAGTTCGCCGGGCGCCAAGGTCACCGTGATAGATTCAGTTGAAGGCACAGCTTGGATTGTGACTTCAGGGCAGGGATATCCCAGATTTTGTAAGTGCGCTTTGCTCCAGGCTTCGACTTCATCCAGAAGTTCCGGCGTCAGAGGACGGCCTTTCAGTTTGCGTCTTTTTTCGGAATGAAATGCTGGAGGCTCATTGATAAACGTCCATTCCTTTAAGAAAGTTTGCGGCCCCGTTTTCACAAACAGTTTGTTTTCGCGAATTTCGAACTGGGGATTGTGAAAGGCGCGTTGTTGTAAAAAAGATTTGAGAAAAAGCTGCGCTTGCCACGGGGGGATGCTTCCCCAAGCGTGACTGTCTTTGTCTCCGCAAATCCATTTGTGCTCGGTTTTTGTCAATTCTACTTTTTCTGGGGATTCAATTTGAATATTGGGGCAGGGATGATCCGTATGAACATCTTCCGCATTCGCAGAGGCGCCAAGGCTGATCAGCCCTGCTGTCAGAAGAATTTTCTTAAACGTGACAAACATCCTTAAACCCAACGTGCGAATTAACAATTCTAAACAATCTTTGACTGGGAAAGAATAAACTTCCTTCCCTAAAAATAGAAGATATTTGCGTCGGTTTTTAATGAAGATCCGCTGTGAGTTAACACGATCCCGCGGCTTTGCATTCTTAAATTGAAAGCATTTGCACTGCCATAACGGCGAGTACTAAAGAACCTATCAAAGTGAAGATCGGGCCCATTTTATCCGAAAGGTGGCGAGCTAAATACAACCCCACGAGTGTTGTAAGAAAAGCAAAAATTCCGATAGAGACGACGTAGTAACTAATATCCTTATTGGCGATCCCAAGGCTGATGCCCACGCCTAACGCGTCCAGACTGGTTGCGAATGAAACAATCAATACTTTTGTGAAGCTATGAAACTCATTGGACTCCTCCGCTGGTTCTTTTGAGCGAAGGGCTGTAAAGCCTTCGTGAGCCATGTGGGCTGCGACCGCCGCTAAGAGCGAAAACGCAATCCAGTGATCATAGTCAGCAATGTGGGAAATGATTTTTGCACCCGCTAGAAATCCCAAGAGGGTGACGACAGCTTCAGCTCCTCCTGAAGAGACTGCAAATTTTAAAGCATCTTTTCTGGTGAAGGGGCGTCCACCCATTGCCAATGCGGCAGAAAAAGAATCCGCACTTAAAATCAATCCTAAAACGATAACTTCGATCATGAAAGCCCCACTAAAAATGCCGTGGGTCTGTTTTTAGATACGAGACGACACGGCGTTTGTTAACACCAATGTCAGTCTCATCAACAAGATTGGGATCTTGCGGAAAGGCCGGAGTTCATCACTCAGTATGTCGACCTCACCTTTAGCCTCAGGGGGCTAAACGATTACTCCCTAACGAGTCCTCAAGATAGGGGATGGAGGTCATTTCTGTCAACTCGGATTCAAGATTAGCGACGTGATTCCATCCAGGCTTTGTTCTTTTCCAGAACTTCGGCGGGGAGCTCCTTTACCAGTTGCTCCATAATCATAGCAATTGTCGTATTACGCAGTTCTTTGCGCCAAGCTTCGTCCGCCCGGTACATCACTCGTGCAATATTGCAAGGGCGAGGGCCGATTTTGAATTTTCCTAGGCAGGGATTGTTTTTACGAATCTCTGCGCACTCGAAGGTGGAGGTTTTTCCCTCCACGGCTTCGACGATTTCTAGAAAGGTGATTTTATCTGGCGTCTTTGCCAGGCGGTAACCGCCTGTCGGGCCTAATGTTGCTTCGACAATCTTTGCGGTGGAAAGAGCCTGTAAAGCTTTCGATAGATATTCTTTAGGAATACCATGAAACTCTGCCAAATCTTTTGTTGCTAAATACTGTCCCGGTTCTAGCGAGGCTAAAACTGTGCAGCAATGTAAAGCCCATTCCACCTGATTGCGAAGTACCATTAAGATAAACCTGCCTTATCTAGTCCAAATAATTTGTCCATAGTGCCTGGAGTAGAGCGGAAAGCAACTCCCAAGCGATTCCAAGCATTGATAGAAACAATCGCCATTGTCAAATCAGAGAGTTCTTTTTCAGAGAAAAACTCTCGCACTTTCTTAAATTCATCATCGCTAATGCCTTCGTGAGGGATGCGAGTGAGAAGTTCCGCCCAACGAAGTGCGGCTCGTTCACGATTTTCGAAAAGCGGGGATTCGTGCCACACGGTCAAGTGGTAAAGACGCAGTTCTTTTTCGCCGTCGATCTTGGCTTCTTTGTGGTGCATGTCCACGCAAAAAGCGCATCCGTTCAGTTGGGAAACACGGATTTTCACCATATGAATTAAGTTTTTTTCCAGTGATGTCGTCTTTAAGTAAGCTTCAAGTCCCATAAGACTTTGTACTGCGGGGCCAGATTGTTGATTGTAGTTGATTCGTTGGCTCATTGAGCAACCTCCTAATTAAGGATAATTTATATCCTTAATTAGGTTTTGTCCAGAGCCTTGAAAAAAATCCCCTCGTTTGTATAGGTTTGAAACGTTAAGTGCTTGAAGTTTCATCATTTTGAATTATGGCCCGGGGCTTCAAACACAAGAGGGTCATGACAGTCGGCCGTTTCAATTGTCTACTAAGAGCGTATGTCACTATAAGGGGTTGCCGATTTATGACATTTGAACAGTTGATCACTTTGGAAATGATTGTAGAGAAGGGCAGTTTTAAAGCAGCGGCCGAAGCCCTGTACAAAACGCAGCCCAGCTTAAGTGTGGCTATCAAAAAGTTAGAAGAAGAATTCGATGTTCTGCTTTTCAATCGTGATGAGTACCGCCCGACATTGACCGACCAAGGTAAAACTTTTTATCGCTGGGCGCAGAACTGTTTACGAACTTTCCGTGAGCTTGAAGTCAAGGGGAAGGAGTTAGGCAAACAGGCTATCGAACCTCGTTTGAATATCGTCTTAGATCCTCTTGTCCAGTTTGAATCTGTGCAGCCTGTGTTCGAGGCACGTTCTCATCTGCCTAGCGTGACGGAATTTAGTTTTCAAACAGAAACTCTCGACGGCGGGATGCAGTTTCTTATAGACGGAGAGGCCGACTTTGCGATTGCTCCCAAAATCAACGAAGACGAAAGAATTGAGAGCCTGCCTTTTGCAAAAATTAAAATGATTCCGGCGGTGGCCAAAAAGCTTTTGAAGAACGAAAGCGTGGACTACAACTGGCTTCGTAATAATCGCCAAATCGTCGTCTCAAAAAATGGAGGAAAGAATTTTGATCCCTCTAAGGCGCCTAAAGGTATGTTTAGCGACGGGCCGAAATGCTTTGTGACCGATCACACTCTTAAGCGCAACCTTGTGGTGAATGGTTTTGGTTGGGGGCGCCTTGCCACTTATGAAGTTCAGAATGAGCTTCGTAAGGGAACGGTGATCGAAATCAAACATGATTCCATTGTGCCAATTACTTTGAATTTGCATATCATGCGTTCGAAGTTAAAACCGATGGGGCCGGTTGCGAAAATCATCTGGGAACAGCTTCTTAAGCAGTGTGAGTCTTTGCCGTCGAACACGAAAAAATCAAAGAAGAAAAATTAAGCCCGCTTCCGTCTGCTAAGTCACATCTGAATTTTTCGTAATTTGAAATGAGAAGTCGACCTTCCTAATTTGAAAAATAGGAAGGTTTATGAAGACATTAAGCGCATGCTCTTTTGTCCTAATGCTATTCTTTTTAAACTCGGCGCGGGGAGAGTCTCGTCTGGTGGGAACTTGGGTTTCTCAGTCAGGGGATGCCACTTGGGCCCGCCTTGAAATCAGCCCTGATCTTTTGGTGACGGCTTATCGCACATGCGCCTCTGATAAGAGCTGTGAGGGGCGCACGGAATTTAATCTGGTCTCTTATGGTCCCTTGTCGGGATTGCACCACATGGGGACCGGCGAAATCATTGATCGTCATAGCAAAACAACCGCGACGCAAATTTTAGAAGTCAGATCCGGCCGGCTTTTTTTAAAAGAATACAGTCAGCCTCTTGCGGTGAAGCATAAAGCTTATAAAGAACTCAAGACTACTTTCCGAATGGTCTCGGGGGCTGCGTCGACGTCGCGGACTAAACGATAATGAAGAAGCCCAAAGGAGGGTTCCTTTGGGCCTCGATAAGACGGGAGGGGAAAGAAAGCAAACCAGTTTAAGCAAGATCAAAAAGCATAAACTCAGAGTCTTGGTTTGCTGACATTTTCAGGGCTTGTTCCTGGCTGACTTTAAGAGCATCCCCGGCTTCTAAAGTCTGACCATTAACATTGATTTGTCCTTTGATGGCCTGAATCCACACGTGTCTTGAAGGACGCATTTTAAATTCAACATCTTTTCCGGCTTTCATGCGTGAGATGTAAAGATCGGCATCTTGATTGATGCTGATCGAACCTTCTCGGCCATCTTTAGAGACAACTAAGACCATATCTTTTGAATTTAAGTCTTCTTCAAAAGATTTTTGTCCGTAACCGAATTCGGTACCGTGGCGATCTGGCAAAATCCAGATTTGGAAAAAGTGTGTCTCGGAATCTGCGGATTTATTGTATTCCGAGTGCATGACTCCCGCGCCGGCACTCATTCTTTGCACTTCTCCGGGTTTAATCACGGCTATATTGCCCTTAGAGTCTTTGTGTTCCAAAGCTCCTTTAACAACGTAAGAGATGATTTCCATATCACGGTGTCCGTGCATGCCAAAGCCAGTGCCACCATCAATGCGGTCTTCGTTGATCACTCGCAAGGCTCTGAAACCCATGTGTTCGGGATCATAGTAGTCTGCGAAGGAAAAAGTATGGCGTGATTTCAGCCAACCATGATCAGCAAAACCGCGTTCGTTAGATTTGCGTAGTTCAAACATAAAACCTCCATTGTCCGGCATTGAAAAACCGGGCGCAAATTTCTTTGCGGCCCAGCCTGCCGCTAGTGATGAAAGCCCGAAGAGGAAAAAACGTCTATTGAAGAATTTTTCTCGGAGCTTCATCGTTTACTCCTTAAGCTTGTTTCACAAATTGCACATCAAGAGAAATTGTGACGTCGTCTCCGACTAAAATACCACCTGTTTCTAAAGCCGCATTCCAAGTCAGGCCGAAGTCTTTTCGATTGATCTTTGTTGTCGCAGAAACACCCACTTTGATATTTCCCCACGGGTCTTTCATTTCTGCCGTAGGACCCTCGACGTCAAGGTTCACTTCCTTCGTGATGCCATGAATGGTCAGGTCTCCTAAAACCTTCAGCTCTCCATCACCAGCCACTTTCACGCTTTTCGACTTGAATGTAATTGACGGGAACTTTTCAACATCAAAGAAGTCGGCACTTTTTAAATGCGCGTCTCGTTGGGGTTCGCGAGTATTGATGCTAGCAGCTTCAATGGTTGCTTCCACTTTAGCTGCTGTCGGATTGGCAGCATCAAATTCAAGAGTGCCTGACATCTTTTCAAAGCCGCCATGAACTTTGGCAATCATCATGTGTTTAATGCTGAAGTTCGCGGTGGAGTGGGAAGGGTCGATTTGGAATTTCATAGTGTTCTCCTTTAAATTTGGGCGATGCCCTTACATGAACTACTATCGTCTAAATTCAGAATTAAAAAAATTATTAAGAATTCATGTTCTATATAAATTGAATTTATATAGTTCTGTTCATTTCAAAGCGTGGAATGGTTAAGAGTCCTCGTCGCGTACGGGTGGCGTTCTAGCTTTAAGACAAACGTCGTGTTTCATTCAGAGATTTTCGTAAGACATGATGTGCATCATATTGCTTCTTCAACCCCAGGCCGAAAATGAGGACATCAAGGAGGCAACAAATGCCACAATCATTCTTCCAATGGGACCCAGTACGTTTAACTACACACGTCGATGCTATGGATCGCGAGCATCAAAAACTAATCGAGATCATGAATCGTCTTTATGAAAAACATCAGGCCAAAGCGCCTGTTCATGAATTGAAAGCCCTGGTGAATGAATTGGCTTCGTGGACGGTCACTCATTTTGATCACGAAGAAAATTACTTTGATACGCTGGAGTACGCGCAAGCAAATGTGCACAAAAAAATTCACAAAGATCTTTTGGCACGCCTTGGAACTTTTAAAGCTGAATTTGAAAAGACGGGAGTTTTAACAGACGCGTTCTTCCAGTTTCTAAAAACTTGGTTGAGCGCTCACATCATGGGAATTGATGTGAAGTACAGCGAAGCGAAAAAGAAATCAGCTGCGTAAAAAAAAGAGCCTGCGTTTAGGCAGGCGTTTTTTACTAGAAGGAAAGTTGACAGCGATGTTGAGGCCGACTACTTCTGAGGGCAACGGAGGGTTTTCTATGAAAGGGTTGGCTCAAGTCGCTGTTTGTTTTTCTGTGATGTTTGCAACTGTTTCGGCGTGGGCCTGGCATCAAGTCGCGCAGACGACAGTGTTCGCGGATCATTCTCCGTTTCAACAAATCATGCTTCGTCCAGTTCCTGGAAAAGCGACGACGACGCATCTTCGTTTGCAAATCTTGAATCCATCGGGCGCGCGCTTGCAAAGAGTGGAGTTGATCTCTGATCGTGGATTTTTTCCTCTGTTCGCTTTGCAAGGGGACTATCGTTATGGGATGGAGCGCTTAACGGCTCATCCGGCGGCTCAGGGGCGCACATTGCGTTTAGAACTGCAAAGTCTTCGTCGCGGGGAGCCTGTGACCATCTCTGTTTGGGCTCAATAGTCTAGAGATACAAATTGTTTTTAAATCCCCGGGGTTTAACAAAGAAATTCTTGAAATCATTGAGCTAAACCCCTATAAAGAAGGCTCACAGCAATGTGATACAGCGTGGTTCCGTAGCTCAGCTGGATAGAGCATCTCCCTTCTAAGGAGAGGGTCGTACGTTCGAGTCGTACCGGAATCACCATTTTCCTTCTTAAACCCCAAAATTACACGCCGCATCTAAAGCGTCTTCTTGTCGAATGACGGAGTGGTTCGCTCTTTGTTGCCTCCAAAACTCGAGCTTTAGACAATATTTTGGCGGAGGCTCGATGACACAGAAAAAGATCGCCAGCGACGCTGCCTTGGTCACAGACAGTGACTATCTAAACGCCCTTTTAAAACTTTTGGATCAAGCTGAAAACGAAATCAATATTCTGGCTTATTCTTTTGCTATCGGAAGTGCAGCGGGAAAGCTGAACATGAATACGGCTCCGTATACCGTTGCGGAAAAAATCAAGGAGCTCAAACGCAAAAAGCCTGAATTGCGCATCCGTCTTTATATCGAGGGAGTGCGTGACACCTCCGATCGAAACATGGTGACGGCACAGTTTCTAAAAAGAGCCGGAGTCGAAGTCGTCTATGGAAAAACTCACGCAAAAGGTTTCAGTATAGACGGTCGCTACGTTCTTTTCGGGTCGACGAACTTAACTCATCAATCCATCGTCAAAAATTACGAAACGAATCTTCTTATAGACAACAAGGTTGTTGCGAAAGAGTTCAATCGCTACTTCGAGCATCTGTGGCAAGGGGGAGGGCATGGCGGCATCGAGCTTCGTCCTCCGATGCTTGCTGATGGAGACTTTAAAAACGTTCTTGTGGATATGATCCACTCTGCAAAAAGGACTTTGGAATTTTCCATTTACTTTTTTGATCATAAAGAAATTCGCGACGCTTTTATCGAGGCTCATCGGCGCGGAGTCAAAATCAAAGGTTTTGCTCATCACCACACGGCCTTTGCTTTAAGTTATGTGCGAAGAACTCGGCGAACCATTGAACGGTTGCAAGAAGAAGGAATCGACAGTCTTTACTTTGCGCCCGGCAGCTTTTTTACTCACTCAAAGTACTTGATCAAAGATAAGGAAGAAGTTGCATTGGGGACGGGGAACTGGTTGGTGGAGGATGTGGAAATTCATCCGCAGCTCTATATTCATTTAAAAAATAAGGAACTAGCTCAACAGCTTTCAAAACACTTAGCGAAGCAAATCGCTAAGCAACGTGACGCTTCTGAAGAGACGCACACAAAGCCACGCCTGCTAAGATCACGTACCAGATCGTCAGAATCCAGAACAGCAAGATAGGCAGAGCGGCAAACGAGCCATAGATTTTATTATAGGCAAAGAACTTTAAAGCCAAAGCGGCGTAACTTTTATGTACGCCATACATCACCAAAGCGGCGACCACAGCGGAAATAAACGCCGCACTCTTTTTCACATAAACAGTGGGCACCAGTTTATAAATCAGAAACAAAGACCCGACTAAGACTATAGAGTTTGAAACAAAAGCGGGTACCACACGGTGAACAAATTGAAATTGTTCCAAGGATTGAAAGCCGACATAGACGGCAAGTAAAACGGGAATAAGAAGAATAAGGCCCCATTGATAGATCACGCGTTTATAGAAAGGTCTTGTGTTCTTTTGATTCCAGACACGATGAATGCCGACTTCCATATCCAAAAGCATGCGGATAGACGTAATGAAAAGAAGCACCGCCCCCGTAGTTCCCAATTTGCCCGCGCTGATGTTTTTTAGAAAAATGCGAATGAACTTTGTGACATCCGAACCCGCAGCCTCGCGGATATTCCTTAATAACAAAGATTCTACTTGTGGATAAAACGCTTCAAGACCGCCGATAGATTGGAAGGTTGCAAGAACGACGGCAATGAACGGAACCAAGGCAATGGCCGTGGAAAACGCCAATGACGCTGCGACAAGCTGGATTTCTCCATCCCGCATCTGCTGAAGAGTGTCCTTCAGGACTTCGCCAAGAGTTTTTAATCTTAAAGACTGGAACAACGGACTCATTAAGCCGACAATAGCATGCTTAACGAGGTCCGCCTAATTCTTTCCTAAAGCTGAAATCTTTTTTGGACGGTGAAATCGTGACCATTGCGTTCGATGACAGCAGCATCACAGTAGGGATCATGTTCAAAAAATAGATACCATTTTTGGTCTGCAGCCTGACTTAAGTACTTTTGTTTTTCTTCCATCAACGTCAGTGGGTGCAAGTCGTAACCCATCAGCCACGGAATCTTGACGTGCGAGCTTGTCGGAACGACGTCGCCACAGTAAAGCAGAGTGATGCTTCCGTCTGTCACTTTCACCATTTGTTGAGCTTGAGTGTGCCCGTTAGAAAGGAGCACCGAAACTCCGGGAAGAATTTCTTTTTCTCCCTCCAAAATGTTAAGCACACCGGCATCCATCAAAGGCTGAAAGTTCGCCGGATAGTAACTGGCGCGCTCGCGCAGGTTGGGTTTGCTAGCCGTTTCTAAGTTTCCCTTTTGAATCCAGTATTGGGCGTTGGGAAAGGTGGGCACCAGCTTTCCGTCTTTTTCCGTCGTAGCGCCGCCGGCGTGATCGAAATGCAGATGAGTCAGAATCACGTGATGAATATCTTCGGGCTTCAAGCCAAAGCCGTTTAAAGACTTTAAAAGAGAAGGGCCGCTATCGTCGATATTGTACATCTCGGCAAACTTCGTTCCTAATTTTTCACCGTATTTTGCAACAAAATCTTTGCCTAGGCCGTTACCTGTGTCGATGAGGATGTTTAAACCTTGAGATTTTAACAAAAGCCCGCGAGCTTCCATCGGGATGCGATTTTTTTCATCAGGTGGATTTGAGCGCTCCCACAGAACTTTGGGAACTGTTCCAAACATCGCGCCTCCATCCAAGCCGAACTCACCCGTAGGAATGGGGCAGACTTGGTAAGGGCCGATGGTCAGTGATTTTTTTTCGATATCAGACTTGTTCGGAGTCATCTTTTGTTTCTCCTTCGCCTTCGTTCGCTGTTTCGTGGAAGGCATTCGGATTGATCGTCAGCACCCACTGCTTATAAGCAGCATACACCTGCTGGATGGGACCGGGGGGATGAACCGGACCAACGTGCAAAACCAGTTTTCCCGGAAGAGGAATAGGCTGACCTTTCGGCCATAACTCCATATTGCCTTCAAGATATGTGAATAAAAGAGGCGTTTGCGTGCGCTCTGAAAATATAGAAACGCCTCGTTTAAATTCCTGAATTTTTCCGTCTTTAGAGCGAGTGCCTTCGGGGAAGATAATCAACCACATGCGTGGAAGCTCGGTCAAAAGTTTCAAAATCAGGTTGATGGCCTCACCACGACGGTCTTTGCGATCAATGGGGATGGCCCCCAAGCAGTGTTTAGAAAAGAATGTGAAAAGAGCGTTCGTAAAGAAGTAGTCCTTTGCCGCCGCAATATAAAGGTTCAGCCAGTAACGGCGCGGGATGGAGGCCGCAATGGAAACGGCGTCCAAGTGACTGGCGTGATTGCTGATAATGATCAGCTTGGGTTGCGTGCGATAGATCTCTTTGAACGGAGTTCCTTTTACTTGCAGACGGATGTAAAACTTAAAGGCGACGTTTTTAAGAAAGATCGACCACAAAAAACGCATAAACACGCTGAACATGTCGATATGACGAGTGAACAGCGGAAGGTGTTTTAAGTAGGTCGGCAGCTTGGTCCACTGCTCGTTTTCGTAGTTCCAATCCTTCATAGAATGACCGTCATCACGTAATAGTAAATAGGCGCCACGAAGATCAATCTGTCCACGCGATGTAAGAAGTCACCGCGACCGATAATGAACGGGCCGACAGTTTTCATTCCAGCATCACGACGAACCACCGTCATCACAAGATCCCCCACGAAGCCTCCTAAAGAAGCGACGAGGCCTGAAGCCAACCAATACTTGTCAGACCCATCAGGCAATAAGAAGCGCATAGAGCCTGCAAGGAACAATGTCAGAAGAATCGACGTCGCCGTACTTCCTACGGTACGACGAGGATTGATTCCAGGGAACATTCTCCAGCCACCAATGTAGCGACCCACTGCTAAGTTTGTGTTGTCACAGAACTCCGTCAGGATCACAAGATACATCACCTGATAAACGCCATTGGGGAATTTCAAAATCAATCCTAAGTGCATGAACGACCAGCCCAAGAAGATGAAGGCTAGCAATGTCAAAGACATGTACTGAATCATGCGTTTATAAGAATTGCGGATCAGCGGTACCAGACAACTGGCCCCCAACACGATCATCGGCATAGAGTTGTAAATATCAAGACGGTCATACCACGCACAGATTCCAAGGCCAATAATACCGGCATAACAAAGAAGGACGAAATAGCTGCGGTGGAACATCCCCATGATCTGGAAAAAGATTTTCGCACCTAAAATCGCAAGGGCCGTCAGGAACACCAAAGGCCAAGGCTCAGGCAGACCCATGACGATAAACATCAGCGGAGCTGCAATCAACCAGCTTTTAATGCTCGCCCAGGATTGAACGAAGTAGTAGTTCTTGTTACGGAAGAAAAAGGTGATCGCGCCGGAAACAAAGATGATCGAAAGAACAATCAAAACAGTTTGACGGTAAATATGACTTTCCCAGGCTGTGGGCATAGAGATGCGAATGGGAAAACTAAAATCAAAAAAATCCATTACGATGGTTCCTCATCAATTTTGTAGTCTTTGATCTTCTTGTAAAGATTGGATCTAGAGACTTGCAGTACTTTCGCCGCTTCCTCAACATCACGAGTTTGTTTTAAACAGGTGCGAATGGCGTGCGCTTCAAACTCTTCGACAAGAGTGTTGAGTCCTTTGTTGAAATCAATTGCCGTATACGAAGGAGCTCCCGGAGCCGTTGCTGTGGGCTTCAACCAAGCTGCGACATCTTCCTCGCGAATGAAAGGAAGGGGAGAGGTCAGGCTGAGCTGTTCGCAAACACGTTTGAGTTCGCGTACATTTCCTGGCCAGTTGTATTTTTTCAAAGCTGTAAGCCCATCGTCTGCAATGGTTTTATTGCGGCGGGGGCGTTCTGCTTCGAGAAAATGTTTAGCTAGCTCATCGATATCCTCAAGGCGATCTCGCAGGGGTGTCAGCTCGATACGCTGAGACGACAGTCGATAAAGCAGGTCTTCGCGGAATTCGCCAGCAGCCACCATCTTTTCTAAAGAACGGTTGCTGGCAGCAATCACGCGTGTTTTTACAATTGTACTTTCTTTTGCGCCCACACGACGAACTTCGCCGGTTTCTAAAAAGCGCAGAAGCTTTGCTTGCTGAGATAAGGGGAGGGCTTCAATCTCATCTAAGAAAAGATCGCCACCGTTAGCGGCCTCAGTCAGGCCCACCTTGTTTTGGTCAGCGCCGGTAAAAGCCCCTTTAACATGGCCGAACATTTCGGATTCAAATAAATTTTCCGGAATGCTTGCTAGATTCACGGCGATAAAAGGTCTGTCACCTTCTTGCTCGTGCAGAAGTCGGGCAACGACTTCTTTTCCGCATCCTGTTTCACCTTCGATCAGTACGGCATTTGTTTCACCGCGAAGATCGGCAATGCGTTTTTTTATTTTCATTGAAGCAGAAGAATTTCCCACCCAGCGAGTGGTATGGCGAGAAGAACTCGGATCCATACTTCGTAAATCCCAAAGTGCTTCGATTTTTTCTAAGATCAACAGGATTTCTTCAGGCATTAAAGGTTTAGCGAGAAAACGCTGGGCGCCGGCTTTAAGACAGCTCTCCATCAAAGAACGACTTAAATCTCCCGACATCGCAACCACTTCAAGCTGGTTGTTATGCTTCACTAATTTTTCGATGACCTGCGGACCTGCGGCTTTAGTGGTGCCAGGCTCTAAGTGCATATCCACGAAAGCAGCGTGATAGAATCGTTCATATTGAATGGCTTCTAAAGTCGGCGCAGAAAAAACTTTCCAATGATTCGGCAAACACATCTTCAACGATTGTTGAACTAACGGGTCATCATCGACGATAAGTAGAGAAAATACTCGAGTTGTTGCCATAGGTATTTAGTCTCTCTTGGGAATATGACTTTGACTATACTTTGCGCACTTCGTCAGCAGGACTCTCTCTGGCAAGCGTTCATTTTTGAAATGACTTATAAGGCCGTCGGATTAAACTAATTCTAGCGGAGGTGCGAGTGAGCGCTCTTAGAATTCTTCTTGTTGAAAACATCCATCCAGTAGCGCAGCAAACTTTGATTTCTGAAGGGTACAAAGTGGACCTGATCCCGCATGCACCTTCTGAAGAAGAATTACTGAAGATTCTTCCTAACTACGACGTTTTAGGCATTCGCTCAAAAACAGAAATCACCGCCAATGTTCTAAAGAGCAATCCTCACCTAACAACGATTGGCTGCTTTTGCATTGGTACAAATCAGGTCGACTTAATGACTGCGCGAGAGTCTGGGGTTCCTGTTTTCAATGCCCCTCACTCCAACACAAGATCGGTCGCAGAATTGGTTATCGCTGAAATGATTTCTTTGTCCCGCCAATTGGGTGACAGAAACACGAAGGCCCATGTTGGCGAGTGGGTGAAATCGGCTGAAGGCTCTCGCGAAGTGCGCGGTAAAACCTTGGGCATTGTCGGTTATGGTCATATCGGAAGCCAGGTCAGTATTCTTGCGGAATCGATGGGCCTAAAAGTCGTATTTTATGATGTGATTAAAAAACTTCCTTTGGGGAATGCTGTTGCTAAATCTTCTTTGGAAGAATTATTGAAAGTCTCCGATTTTGTGACTTTGCACGTTCCAGAAACTTCAGAAACCAAAGACATGATCGGCGCTAAGGAACTAGCGATGATGAAAAAAGGAAGTCACCTGATCAATGCCAGCCGTGGTACGGTGGTGGTGATCGAAGCTCTGGTTGAGGCGCTTAAATCAAAGCACATTGCCGGTTGCGCGATCGACGTGTTCCCTGAAGAGCCTGCCTCTAATAAAGAGAAATTTAAATCTCCACTTCAAGGAATTCCGAATGTGATTTTGACTCCGCACATTGGCGGTAGTACAGAAGAAGCTCAATATGCCATCGGCATGGAAGTCGCAGAAAGTTTCCGTCGCTATTTGAAAATTGGATCCTCGTCTGGAGCAGTGAATTTTCCGAATGTGGATCTGCCGGTGAAGCAGGGAACATCGCGTATTTTGAATGTTCATAAGAACGAACCGGGTGTGTTGGGTGAAATCAATGGTTTGATTTCTAGAGCTGGCGCCAATATCGAAGGCCAGTACCTGTCGACGGACGAAAAAATCGGTTATCTGGTCATGGACGTTCATTCGGCGCAAGCTCAAGCGCTCGCAGCCGACATTGGTAAGCTATCACGTTCTATCCGCACGCGTGTCGTTTACTAAGACCGACTGCAAAGATGTTTTTTATTCGTAAAGCAGGGTGCCGTCCGGTTTGAATTTTTTGACGGCATCGTTACTTTTATCCACGACAAAAAGACTTCCGAAGGCATCGGCAAAAATGCTCCAGGGTTGGTTGAATTGATTTAATTGCGTACCTGCACTGCCGAAATTCGTGACGTAGGTCCCATCAGCTTCATACTCGTAGATTTTGTTTTTGATAGTGCCTGCAATATAAACGCGGCCATTGCCGATTTGAGTGATGCCTAAGGCAGTTCCTACATCGACGTCGGCACCGGCGGCATCGAACGTATCTAGCAGAGCTCCCGCAGCACTGAATCTTTTGGGGATGGATTTAGTACCGTCAAAATCCAGTACCAAAATACTTCCATCTTTGGCGCAGTGGACGCCTGAGGGAACTCCAATCGCTCCAGGAAAAGCAGAGGCTGTGCCTAATGCCGTTGATAGAACCTGCAAGCCACCGCCGCCAAGATCGGCGATGTAAATATTGTCGTTGGCATCCACAGACATACTGTACGGAGCCGCAAGGGCTGGCACAACGACGGTACCTAAAAGATTTCCATCAAGATCGTACTTATTAAGAGTCGTCGGAGTAGAGGCGTTTGCAACAACAAGGACGTTACTGCTAGTCACTGCAAGAGCAGTGATCTGAGCCACGGGCTCGAAAGTTCTTTGCCAGTCGCCCTTGGCATTAAACTGCTCAACGCCCTTATCGGTTCCCACATAGAAATGACCGTTCTTAGCTTGCAGAACGCTGGTTGGGTTTTTCATTCCCGGAAGGTAGTCTTTTACGTAAGCTCCCGTGGAGGCATTAAAAACATACACGGTCTCGCGATAGCCGACATAAAGACGGTTTTCCGAAACAGTGGCTGTCGTGAGGTCACTCGTTCCCCATGCAGCGCCTCCACCTTCGGAACCATTGAGTGAAAAAAGAAGAGCCCCTGTCGGATCAAAAAATGTGATGCGAGCATCGCTGCCCATACGCTCGGTAAGAAGAAAGTTTCCGTCGGCATTTTTTTGAAGGTCTTCTAGCATCGACATAGCAATTTGTCGTGGCCAAGTGAATTTAGAGTTGAAAGTACCATCGGCATTAAAAAGCTGCACCCGGTCTGACCACATGTCAGCCACATAAATACTTCCATCGCTGTTCACAGTGAAGACCGGAGCTCCATTGATCTCACCGTCATTGGCGGCTTGAGTTCCCGTACCGAAAGTCAGTTGGTGTACACCCGCTGAATTGTATTTACGAATTTCAGCGTTGAATGCCACATAGATGGAACCGTCGGCCCCAATGCGGGGTTGCGTAGGAAGTGGCACATAAACTCCAGCGCCGGGATCTTCATCTCCATAGGTTACAATTTCACCCAAGTAGGTGCCGTTAATATCGTATTTTCGAATAAATCGGTGGGTGTTTTCATTTGGAGAAGCAGCAGCACCCGCGATGTAAATGTTTCCGCTGCTGTCAACGGTCAGACCATTAACGCTGAAAGTATCTGCGGGAGTAAAACTTTTTAAATAAGTGCCTGATTCAGAGACGACATAAATGTCATTAAAGGCATTAGCGAACACGAATTTCTTGTTGGGTGCGGCTCGCAGATAATTTTTAAATTGTCCGGTGAACGGTGTCATCAAAGGGAAGTTGCCTTTGACTGCTTGCAAGTTGTCGCCGCCCGAAGAAGACCCTTTTGATTTTGAACTTCCGAAAAGAGCGGTGTTGATTGAACAGCCGACAAGGATCAGCGATAGTCCCAAGCATAAAGTAACGTACCGTAGAGTTCTCATGAATAATTCCTAACAAGGTTCTTAGCCCTAGGAAGCTATTCGGAATATTCAGAAAATTTCTCGAAGTAAAACTATGCAATGTCGTGATAGTTGCTCCATCTTCATCCGCGGCAACGTCTTTCGTCCGTTGTTGAGACGTTGTTTACCCCCGGGGATGTGAGCTTATTCTTATCTTATATGACTTTTCCCGGATTCATAATCATGTCGGGATCAAACACTTTTTTGATTGATCGCATGATTTCAATCTCGGCTTCAGAGCGGGTGTAAGAAAGGAAAGATCGTTTTGTCATACCGACACCGTGTTCAGCAGAAATGGATCCCTTATACTTTTTTACCGTCTCAAAAACCATGATGTCGACTTTGCGGCACTCTTTCACGAACTCTTCTTTTGTCATTCCCGCAGGACGCAAAATATTGATGTGCAAGTTACCGTCACCGATGTGACCAAACCACACGACTTCCCAAGTGGGGTAGGCTTGCGCCAAAACTTTGTCTAAGTCATCCATGAACGGTGGCACTTTTGAAATTGTGACGGCGATATCATTCTTGTAGGGAGAATACTTTGCCAAAGACTCAGAGATGTCTTCACGGTAGCGCCAAAAGGTCGCCGCTTGAACGTCGGATTGACTGATGACTCCGTCAATCACCCAACCTTCTTCTAAGCATTTTTCAAAAACGCCCAAAGCATGTTCTTCATCTTGCTCGTTGCGAGCTTCCACTTCAGCTAACACATAAAAAGAAGCTTTGGTTTCTAGCGGAGCCGGCAGGCCGGTGTTTTCTAAAACCTTGTTCAAAGCTTTGTCCGAGAACATTTCAAACGCTACTAGTGAAGTCTTGGTTTTAAATTCCGCAAAGACTTTCATAACGGCATCAAGACCACTGACGGCCATCACCAACACCTTCATAGGTGGGGGCGCAGGAGCCAAACGGATTGTCGCTTCAACGATAAAACCTAAAGTTCCTTCAGAACCGATGAACAAGTGGCGAAGATCGTAGCCTGTGGCATTCTTAACGAGGCCATTATTCAGTTCAAGAACCTCACCAGAACCCGTCACCACTTTCAGTCCGATGATCCACTCGCGAGTCAAACCATAACGAACGACTTTGATGCCGCCCGCGTTGGTTGCGATATTGCCGCCCATTTGCGACGAACCTGTCGCCGCAAAATCAACGGGATAGAAAAGATTTTTAGAGTGAGCGAACTCTTGTAAAGCTTCAGTGACAACACCGGGTTCGATCACAACAGATTGATCCACTGAACTGAACTCTTTGATTTTGTTCATTTGGTCAAAAGAGACAACGACTTCACCTTGAGAAGCCACAGCAGATCCTGAAAGACCTGTACGTCCGCCAGAAGGGACCAGAGCGACTTTGTTTTTGCGGGCCCACTTTACAATAGCTACAACATCGTCGGTGCTGCGAGGAAAAACAATCGCAGTGGCTTTGATGTCGAAATAAGTCGTCCAGTCCTTACCCCAGTATTTGAGGCTTTCCTCGTCGGTTTTGATTTGGTCTTTTTGCAAAAAACTTTCAAGTTCGATGAGGGCCGTGGACATACAACATCCTATTCTTCGTCAGGAATCGCGCGATGATAATCTTTCAGAGTTCTTATTCTAAAGAAGGCGTAGACAGGACACAAGCCCCAAGCAGCGGTGATGAGGCCATACAAACCGATGTAAGCCCAAAAGGGACCGCCGGCGATGGCGTACGCAGTTAAGAATACGCCAATAACAAACCTTAAAATGCGGTCCCAAACGGCAACATTACATCTCATGTTATTTTAGAAGCTCTTGCAGCTCTCCAGATTGGTACATTTCCATCATGATATCGCTTCCGCCCACCAATTGTTTGTTGATGTAAAGTTGCGGAATTGTCGGCCAGTTGCCGTATTCTTTGATACCTGAACGGATTTCTTCGTCTTCAAGAACATTCACGTCATGGAATTGAACGCCGATGTCTTGCAAGATCGCGCAAGCACGTGCAGAAAAACCGCACATAGGGAATTGTTGAGTGCCTTTCATGAAAAGCACGATTTTGTTTTGATTTAGAATGGAATCAATTCTTTCATGAGTTGTCATGGGAACCTCTTTTAAAAAACTTACTTAATCTTAGTCTTGATTGAGAGTGCGTGAACCTCGCCAGTCTTTAATTCTGGACCAAAGCAAGCCATCACATGCTGATGCTGTTGAATGCGAGTCATCCCCGCGAACACAGGGCTTTCCACGAACACCTCATAGTGATCTTGAGTGCCTGTAAGATCGTAAACTTCGATCTTCGCGCCTTGGTAGTGAGATTCTAATCTTTCTTTCATTTGTTCTGGTGTCATAGAGGGGGAAAGTAGCAGAGGCACAGAGCTAAGTCCACTTGAATGACACGGGCGGTCGATGTACTATGGGCGATATGTTTGGACCGACGTCACGGCTGCTAAAAGTCTTTGCTTTAGCGCTCTTAGCCCTGCTTTTTTATTTCTTCGCACGCGTAGAGTTTCTGCTATGGAATTGGAGCCTTTTTAAATCCAAGGCAGTTTCAGACATTCTGTGGTCCTTCATTGTCGGTCTGCGCTTTGATATTTCGGCGGTCTTAAGCCTTTCCGCCCCTTTGATTTTAGCCGCCATGGTTCCGTGGCCTCGCAGCTGGCAAAAAGGGTGGCAGTGGCTTTTGGCTTTGGGTTTCACGGTCCTGCAGATCCCTCTTTTTATTTTAAATCTGGGCGATACGGAGTTTATTAATTTCGTGGGCCGCCGCTTTACTTATGACAGCCTTTTTATTATGGGCGAGTTGCAGGGGAAGATCTGGAATTTTATTTCCAGTTATTGGATTTTATTTCTGATCAACACCGCTTTGGTGGTGTTATTTGTTTTCGCGATCTTCCGTCTTAGTTTTAAAGAGCAAAAAGGCGTTTACTGGACAGGGCAAAGAAAAAAGCCGCTGGGGTATTGGCTATCGCACGCCTTCTTGTCGTTCGTAGCGATTGTGATTTCGGTCATAGGAATTCGCGGAGGTTTGCAAAGTAAGCCTGTGAATTTTGTCAGTGCCAATGTGTTTTCAGCGCCGTTATTAAATAATCTCGTTTTAAATTCGTCTTTTACGTTTATTAAAAGTTACGGCGCCCAAGGGCTTAAACAGGAAAAGTACTTTGAAAATAAAGACGACATGTTAAGACACTTAAATGGTGCTTACGTCGGTTCAAAATTGGAAGGACTTCGTTCGCCAAAACCTCAGAATATCGTTTTGATTATTTTGGAAAGTTTTGGGGAGGAGTACTTAGGCCCTGTGAATGGCAAAAGCTATACGCCCTTCATGGATTCTTTAATGGAAAAATCTTTGGTCTTTAAAAACGCCTATGCCAACGGTCGTCGTTCGATCGAAGGTGTGGGCGCGGTGATGGCGGGGATTCCAGCCTTGATGAGCGAGCCTTTTATCTCCTCACACTTCACTTCCAATTACTTTTTGGGTTTGGGCACTTTGCTTTCGCAAAAAGGCTACTCGACGAGTTTCTTCCACGGCGGTCATAACGGTACGATGTATTTCGACTCTTTTATGCAAAGTGCAGGTGTGGAAAAATACTTTGGTTCAAAAGAATACAATAATCCTTCCGATGACGATGGCGTGTGGGGGATTTGGGATGAGCCCTTTTTGCAATGGATGCTGGTGCAACTGGACTCTGTGCCTCAGCCTTTCATGACTTCGGTTTTCACACTTTCTTCGCACCAACCTTTCAAAGTTCCGGCGCAGTACAAGGATCAATTTCCTGAAGGGCCGATAGAGATTCTAAAAACAGTTGCTTACACGGACTTCGCTTTAAAAAAATTCTTTGAAGAAGCGGCTAAGAAACCTTGGTACAAGGACACTCTTTTTATTGTGACGGCCGATCATACGTCCATGCACTATCGTAAAGAGTATGAAAATGACCTGGGCAGCTACCGTATTCCTCTTTTCCTGTACCATCCTTCATTCAAATTTCCTCAAGTGGATACCGAAAAAATTGTTCAGCAAATTGATATTCCTCCGACAGTTTTGGATTTTTTAGGCATTCCTGAAAAAGATAAGAACTATTTAGGAAGTTCGATGTTCGTGGACGGGGACAAGTCGGCGGTGAATTTTATTGATGGACGTTATCTTCTTTTTGCCAATGACTTTTACCTGCGTTGGACGCCAGGGCATAATGAGCCGCAGATGTATTCTTTATTAGACCGTGATGGTGTTAAAGAACTGCAGGGCTCTGAAATCAGCGCTGATCAACAGGCTCGCAAACTTGCATTGGAGCAAAAGCTGAAAGCCACTATTCAGTATTTCAATGAAGGTATGTGGGACAATAAGCTTTATTATCCTACACGCTAGTACTGAAGCATTTAAGATGACGGCCACGAATCAGTGCTGCTGGCGAATTTCAAGATTGTTAATGACGCTTTTAACGCCCGGGATGTGTCTAGCGCAGACTAGAACTTCTTCAAGCGCTTCGCTCAAAATAGGCCCGCTTAAAGTGATGCTGCCTTTTTCCACCTGCACTTGAATTTCTTTTCCCGGCCCCAGGATTTGGCTTAATTCCGAAAACACCTTCATTTGCAAGCGGTCGTCGCGGGTTGTTCCGGTGCGGAAATATTCCTTCGCGTCAGCTGTAATCCTTTTGCCGGATTCGCTTTGAGTGAAATAGACATACGCCGCTCCGACTGCGGCTCCGGCAATCAACCACGGCCACAGACTTGATTTTTCTTCGGTCATTTCTTCCAATCCTTCAATCATATCTTCCATGGCGAATCCTTTTGATAGCTCGGGCGTTTCTCAAAGATTGCGGCAAAGAGCGTTCGAATTGAATCAAAAAGGAGAGTGCGTGATTAAGATCATGAAGCCCCGTGTGTAATTACAAGGTTTGGTGTGCAGTCACAGACTTTCAGAAAATTTTTGTAAGGTTTTCTGGAAAAGGTCCTGATGATGCATATCAAACGTCTCTTGCGCGTGCACAGAAGCTTTTTGAATCCGGTCCACGCGGAAGGCTCTTAGATCCTGACGTAGATGATCCCAGGCCATGACGTACCAGATGGGAAAACTGAGCAGCAGATAGTGGGGTTCGATCAAACGTTCCGTGATATTTTTCTTTTCATCACAGTAGGCAATCTTAAGGCGTCGCATTTCAAAAAAAGCTTCATGCAAAGAGTTTTGAACGTGAGCGGGAACCTCATCATAGGTCACACGCACACTCTCGGCGGCGTAAGCCGTTATGTGAACTCTTTTACGAATCAGCTGTAGTTTCTTACGATGTTCTTGAGGAAAGGATTGAAACACTTTATCTCTTAATGACTTCACATTGGAAAGCAGGACCGGAGAATTAAATCTTTCCGCAATCGCTAAGGACAAAAGCAGATCTAAAGATTCTTTGTAGTTCAGTTGCAGACGGCCTAAACCCCATTGGGCATTGATACGCACTCCTCCACCGCGTCCACGATCCGCTTCCACGGGTATCCCTGAGGCCGTAAGCTCTTTCAGATCACGCATTAAAGTGCGGTGACTCACTCGCAGTTTTTTTGCAAGTGCCAGACTGGTAGAGTGGTCCTCCGCCTTCAGAAGGCCTAAAAGGCGGTCCATTCGATCTTTTTTACTTTGATAACTGCTTTTCGCCATATTCTTCTTTTAAAAACAAATATGCCATATTTTGTCATATTTAAGTCTACACTGAAAGTACTAAAAGAGTTTGGAAAGGACGTTTTTCTATGGCAGAAAAAACTTATCACGGCAGTTGTCATTGTGGATCAGTCAAAATCAAAGCCAAAATAGATCTTAGCAAAGGGACCGGAAGGTGCAATTGCACGTATTGTCGCAAAGTGCGCAGTTGGAGTGTCATCATCAAGCCGGAAAACTTCGAACTGCTTGCGGGCCAAGAAAGTCTTTCCGACTATCAATTCGGTACTTTCAGCGGGCATCATCTTTTCTGCAAAAACTGTGGATGCCGTCCGTTTGGTCGGGGGCATGTCGAAGAAATCGGCGGCGCTTTTGTGTCCATTGCGCTGGCGTGCCTGGATAATGTCGATGCTCAAGAGCTGATTGATGCTCCGGTGACATACTTTGATGGCTTGAATAACAACTGGTTTAATAAACCTGCAGAAATCCGACATCTTTAATAGGGGCTTGGGCCCCTTTTTTAAGCTGCTTTTCTTCTGAAAAAGATTTCGCGCTGAAGATCTGTGAGTGACGTCACAATTTTTTCTTCGCTGGAATTTGCCAAGTGATTGAATTCCACACCCAACACCAGTTGCGTGTCATCCTTCACGCGGATGTTTTTGATCACGCCCTGAACCATTATGGGTTCACGATCGCCTAGAAAGATTTCAGCTTCGACTAAGTCTTCTAGGTGAAGATTTGCACTTTCTTGCATGATTTCCACCGCACAACCTTCCGTGCTTAAATCGATAAGACGGCAAGGGTGAGAGCAGATGGATTGGTTCAAATAATTAATAACAAATTCCGCCGAATAGTTTTCCGGCATCACGTAGCGATAGTTGCGACGTCTTTGTAGGTGGAACAGGTTTAACACCGTCAAAGTCACGTAGTGCTCCGACACGACCGGATGAGTTTCGAAAAGATATTTTTCGCCGCCAATTGAAAAGCTGGCGGTGAAAGTGTCTTTCTCGTTCGTGTTCATCGTCGTGTCTTCGGGATGATGACACTTAATCTGATTGTTCGAGTTGATGCTCACGGGTTTTAAAGCAATAGCGCGATCAAATTTATCACGAAGATAAAGAGTCTCTTTCTTAGCCAAAGCTTTTTGTAAAAGCATTTGCTTGTCAGAGTCGTTGCCGATGGCTTTAAAGACGATCAAGGCCTCACTCATCTTAGGCCGCCGCTACTATTTTATGGCCACATTCGTGGCAGAACTTCGCGCCCGCTTGCAATTCCACGGCGCACGCCGGGCAGGCTGGGCCGCCCACTGTTTTTTTCTTAGGTTTGTCTTCTTTTTCGTCCATGTCGACAAAGCCTTTTTCGTTCCATTTTTCAATTTCACGAAGCATCTTCCAGCTTTGGAAGATCGAGCGGAATTCTTTCAGTTCAAATTGCAGAATAACACCAGTGCTACCGGTTTTACGCTTCATGAATACGCCTTTACCCTCAAGACGGGCAAAGTGGTCATTGTTCAAGTTGATGCCGAGTTCATTTTTGCAGTGCTCGCTGAACTTTGCGAACTCAACACCCACGATGCCGAAACGGTCTGGCTGTTCGTTTTCGCAAAGTTTTAAAAGAGCGTCGAGCATTTGTTGACAAAGCTCGTCGACTTTCAAAAGATCTGAACGATTTTTGAAATAGTAATATTGATAGAATTCAAAGAAGCTTTCTAAAAGACCTAAATCCAAGAAATGAACTTTTTGAATTTCCTCGGGTCCATCTGGATTGTCTGGAGCTTTGCCCATCTCGTAAAGTGCGAGCTTCAATTTCACAAGGACATTGATCACCTGCTCCACGCGCTTCGGGCCTTCACCCATAACACGTTGAGAGTACTGCTTCATCATATTCCAATCCACAACAACACGGCCTGGAGTCGAGCGATCTCCCTTGTGGTTTGCAGTGTGAAAAACAGCGCCAAAAGCTTTCGCCACTTGGTCTTCAGGACAAGGAGAAGAGTCTTTTTCAAGCTTGCTAGAGCGAACATCATTCACGGCCAAACGAAGGCGATCGGCGAGAGACTTAATGATCACTTTCAACATTTGAGGAGCACCCTCATACTGCTGTTTCAAAGTTTCAACGGGGATTTCTAAAACTTTTGTTTCGGTCGTCGCAACCGCTGAAGTCGGGTGAGTGGACTGACCCAAAATCACCTGATCGCCCAGGATGTGAGAAGAGCCCAACTGGAACAAATCAATGGTCTTTTTTCCACGAATCAGACACTGATTGGCAGCACCAGTTTGAATAAGATAGACCGACGTGATTTTGTCGCCATCTTTATAGATCACTTCGCCTTTTTTAAAGGTTTTTACTGACATATGCTCGTTCTCCTTCACGTTGATATCGGTAAAAATCCCCTAAAAATAAAGGTATTCGCGGCACTTCAAAGGTCTAGAAACTTGCGGTCAGACCCGACTTAGACTATAACAGCCCCATGGATTATTTCTTTTCGGCAGCTCCTCCGGAGCACCAAAAACGTGAGAAAGCAAAGGCCCGCGAGCTGCGCCAAAGCCAATGGTGGAAGCAAGAGCTGGGTAAAGGTCTTTGCTATCACTGTGGAGAAAGATTTAAGCCTGCCGATCTCACAATGGATCACTTGATTCCCATCGCGCGAGGTGGGAAGTCCAACAAAAACAACTGCGTCCCGTCCTGCAAAGACTGTAATACAAAGAAGGGTTATAAAACCCGCGCCGAGATGGCTTTGGATGAGCTGTCTCAAACTTCTAAGCCCGAAACTTCCGACGAAGAGTAAACAAGCTAGTTTTAGGTCTAAACAAATTGTTTTGACTTAACTTCACCTCCTTTTCATTGCCATCATGGATTAAACAATTTTTTGTAGTGAGGGCGTGTGAGGAAGGTTCTTTCGTTTGTAGTACCGTTTTTAGTTTGGTCTCCCCTGATGGCGCAAGAGGCGGCTTCTTCAACATTGGCGGCGGGACAAGAAGAAACTCAATCGTCTTCGCCTGAAGAAAATGCGGCAGCGACGTCTGTACCCGTGACTTCGCCGGTTCCCAGTGTACCTTCATCTCCAGCATTAGCTCCCTCAGTCACTGCTCCGGTGCAAAGTGCCGTGGTAATATCGCCAGTACCACAGAATGTATCGTATAAAGTGAAGCAAATCATTCGCAGTCACAATGTCGTTATCGTAGAGGCCAGTCAGCCTATTCCATTCGAAAAAGGAAAGCTTTATTTGGTGACATTGAAGGATGGAACTCAGTGTTCATTGGCGCTTGCAGACATAGAGTCTAATCTTTTAACTATGGAGTCAGCGGATTGTACGGGGTTGGTGGTAGGAATGTCTGTCGAACCAGCTCTTTTAAAAGCCAGTGGCAAGACGGTTGAAAGCACGGACAACCTGCTTCCTGAAGCAGACAAAATCGGTCCGCGTGTCAGTGTTTCACTCTATTATTCCACGGCTACTAAAGCTCGATTTGAAGATACCTATGTTTCCACGACTTCAGGCTCTGGTTACGTCGATACAACTTACACGATGGATTCTTCGGCCGGCTTGGGCGTGAGTTATTCCAAACTAAATCCGCAATCGTGGGGATTTGTTGGTTCCATCCTGTGGGAGCCTAAACGCAAAATAAAATCTCTAGAAGTTGAAGGGCCGGGTGGAACTGTATCTGGTGATCTTATCGACTCTCCTGAACTCACGCTGCTGATTTTTGAAGGCAATATCGCCTATCGATGGGAGAATATTTATATTCCGTTCGGCTTGAATTACTCGGCTCCATTTTTATCTTACAATTCCTCAACAACGTGGTGGAGTGTTTCCGGCGCTTTGGGTGCGTATGTGGGGTTGGGCATGATCATGTCGCCAAACTTTACGTTAGAATTGTTTATCCGTTCCGTAGGCTTGGAAATGACGGCGGCGGACAGTACTGGAACTATCGATTTTAAGCGTGGTTCTTTGGCAGGATTTGGCGCTGGTTGGAAGTATACGTTCTAAATTTAAAAATCTACTGCCACGGTGGCAGTAGATATGCCCCCAACGTCCCCAATCTAATTTACTTTACTGGTTGAATTTGAAACGCAGGTTTCCCATTGAGGACTGTCTCTTAGGTGAGTGGGAAGAGTCTCAGGACTTGAGCTCTCCCAGAAAACTCCATATCCTTAAGACCTCAAAGTAAGGGAATCCCATGAATCTATCGCGTGTTGTTGTCAGTGCTGCTTTTGTTCTTTTTTCCTCTCTCGATCTAGCTTCGGCGAAAGAGATCCCGGTCCAAGGTCGGCTTTTTGCGGGTATGGAAACGATTGATCCAAAGAACGTGAACGAGACGATCGAAGCCCAAGGTCTTAAGAAATTTGAAAGCATCAATCGACTGGGAATAGAAATCACTTATCCGTTACATCGCTATTTAGATATCGGGGTCAGATACACAAAACGCCTGGCCGACGTGGAGGAAAATCCCGAAAATGCCTCGACAGATTACAGCGCCAAAATAGATCAAGATTCTATGTTGCTACTGGCGCGTGTTCCCTTATTTAAAACGGATCTTTTATATTTCGATCTTTATGCGGGCGTTGGAGGAAGTAATACGACGTTAAAAGTTAAAACTGCGAGCCAAGACGGAGAGTTCACTCGTCGCGCCTCGGGTGATTGGGTGGCGACACCTTACGCGGCTGCGGGGGCTTCTTTCGCTATTGGTTATAAAAAGTTTTATCTGGTTTTCGAAGGTGGTTACGAAAGTAACAAAGTAGATGGTTTCACTCGAACAGGTTCTGCGAGTACCAGCATCGATACCTTAGATCTTTCGGGCGGATATTTTTCATTGGGACTTATGTTTGATGGAGTTCCTGGCACTATCAAATAGTTCTCTACTGAGAGGTGTCTATCATCCTCAGAATTGACCGCGCTCCGAAATAGGCATCATTGTAATTATAATTTAATAACAGCTCTAATGAACTAAGACTGTAGAATTTGTTTTCCATAAGCTCAACGTCGTATTCACCGGCAATTTCGCCGACGTTGAATCTTTGTTTAACACTCTCAATGAGGATCCAGCTACCCGGAGTAAATCCCTCCGTGAATACCGCCGTGCCTTCAGTGGGATCGGTAGCCAGGAAGTAGGCCGTGTTGCCACTCCAGCCTATGTCTAAGACATTGCTGGGAACATTCGTGTAGGCAGACCAAGCTCCCCCTTTGTCGGTCGATCTGAACATGCTGGCACCTTCATAAACATAGATTTCCCCCACGGGACTTACTTTGAGAGTCGATGATATATTCCAGTAAGAAGGCTGTGAAGGCCCACGCAAAGCTTCAACCCAAGTTGTTCCACCGTCTGTAGAACGATGAAGAACGACAGTCCCCGCTGCTCCCACGCGCTCAATGGCTAACAGATACAGATTTCCCACGGTATCGACATTCAAAGAACTAAAACCCATTTCATGGACGCCACCTGGTGGAGAAAAAGTTTTTATTGCCGACCAACTCACGCCATTCGTTGTTTTGCCAATGATGATGTTCAAGCCATCTTTGGCGGCAAAATAAGTGGCAGAGTTTTTATCCGTTGCAAACGCGTATTCCCAAGCTGTACTTGCGAAAGAGTGAACATCAGTCCAAATCGTTCCATCGGCTGATCGCCGAATGAGAGCGTTGCCGTCCTTCCGGCCGATGACATAGAGGTTGTCATCATGCCCCTGAATAATGTCGGCGGCCTTTGTGTCATCTAAAGCGGTGACAATGTGATCGGCATCTTGCCAGGTGATTCCATTGTCTGAACTCTTTTTAATAACCCAGGGCCAATTTCCATCCATGTCTCCTGTTTCCCAAATAGAAAACAACTGGGTTGCAGAAGTTCGAATGATCTTCGAAACAAAACTATAGAAAGCCCATTGAAATCTAATTTCACTTGCAAGACTCCAGGAAGTGCCATCATCGTTAGAGTAGGCTACTGAGGCCTGATAACGTATTTTATTAGAGGCGATAGCTAAGACCTTATTGACAGTGGGGTGTGCGACGATCGTGATTCCGTGGGGTTCTTTCGGAGCCGTCAGAATGGCATCCAAATCTAACGGCGTCCACGTCAGGCCATCTGAAGATGATACGACCTTCCAGTCACTGGTGGGGCTTCTGCTGCCTCCCGTGGCGATCAGTTTTCCCGAAGCTGTCACCGTCATGCCTTGTAAGTAATTTTGACCTACATAAACTTCCGACCAATTGGTGCCGCCGTCGGTGGTTCGATAGACTTTTCCGGAGACGCCATGTCGACAAGAAAAATAGGCGTTGTTATCGTCGAGGACTTGTAAATTTCCTCTGAGTTGATAATCACCGAAAATTTGTGCTCCCGGAATAGAAGTAGCCGGTGTCCATGTCCATGCCCCCGCACTGAAGGTCCCTTTTAAAAAATACATGATTGAATTTGCGGCACCCATCACAAAGAGGTGGCCTGATGGAGTCACTTTAATTTGGTAGGCGACTTCTTCGCCGCCACCGCCGACTGGAGCCGCTTTATAAATTGTGTTCCAAGTTTCCCCGTCGTCTTTACTTTCGCGAATCACCCAGAACATTTCGGAAGTGGATTCGGTGAAACCGACGGCATAGATATAACCTGTTGTTGGAGAGACGGCGATATCATAACAGACATGGTTTACCAAAGGATTCTCCCACCAATGATCCGAAGTAGACCACGTTGTTCCTTCGTCCGTAGACTTACGAACGAACCAACCAGATAAAGGGTCTGCAGATGTGTAATTGTATTTGTAAGCATACCCGCAAACGAAGACGGTGTTGCCTTTAGCGGTCATCGCTAAAGGATGGGACTCTCCATGATAGTGGTAGCCCATGAACTGATCGACGCGAGACCAAGAGGCTCCGTCATTATCGCTGCGATAGGTGGCCCATCGCTCTCCTTCGTAATCACTGCCGATAGCCGTTGCTAACACCTTACCGGAAGTAAGCCAGACCGCATCGGTCACATAGTTTTGATCTTGCGATGCGGATTGCGGTAGTTCGATTCTTCGAAATTCGCGAAAGCCTTTGCGGTGAACTGTGACCGAAAATTTCTTTCCGGTACTGTCGATGACATCGAAGGTTTCATTCGTCACTTGTGCGTTGACGGGAATGGTGTAAGCACCCGTTGAAGTATTTAAATATCCCGATGTTGAAGCTTGATAAATAAAAGGAGGAGTGCCGCCTGAAGGCTCAATGAGTTTCGTTGCGCCAACATCCATCGTGATTGAAATGGGAATGACCTCATCTGTGATCTTAGATGAGATCTCCTTTTCAAGTAATGCTTCTAGAGTACATCCGGCCGAAGAAAGCATCACATAGAAAAGAAACAGCCAGCGAAACATACCTGAGAACGACTGAATCATGTTTATTTTATCGGATTTTTGTGAGGAGGAATTTAGAAAACAATGATTATTTTTCGAAAAACTGTCTCAGAGTGAGTATTACCAATTTTACTCGTTAAAGCCCGACAGCCAACCAGTCTATACGATAGTGATTTGTATTGTGTGGGAGCGTTGTCGTATTGCAGGTCGTGGAGTCGAAGCTTCCAATCAGGTTGATGTAAATTCTAAAACTCGTGGCGGTGGCATTGTAAACAGATGTGGCTCCGGTAGTGACCCAATGTCCTCCGTCTCCTTGGATAGATGGAAAATATTTAAATACGGTCGAGAAGCCACAAGCCGACGTATCTATATTCATGTAAGCACCGCATGCCCCGGTGATACCCGCATTTAAAGCATAGAAAGTCCAACCTGAATTAGCTCCGGAACCGGTACACATTCTTAGAGACGTGCCTGACGTGTCTTTCACCGCGCCCACGAGATTGCCAGTGACTTTCGCACTACCGACGACTTCGAGTTTGGCCGTAGGAGTGGTCGTGCCGATACCGACATTCCCATTGTGATCAATGCGCATGCGTTCGCCACCGTTGACTTCAGTGTTCGTCGTCGTCGTGAATCTTAAAGCAGAACCGTGGCCGCCCGTACTCCAGTTCTCTGTAGCCGTGGCACTAACTCCTGTGGGTTGCGCTTGACCCGTGAAGCCTGCGCCATCATGACCGATAAAGGCCATCCAACCGAAGGTGTCATTTGTTTGTGTTGCGGTAGGAGTGCTGGCGGTACCGCGAGCTCCGCGCGTTTGAATAAGTCCGCCGGGGTTAGCGGAAGAAATTGTTGTTGAAGTGATCCCTCGGCTCGTATTTCCCGTGGTCTCCAAAACCTCTAAGCTTGTTGCAGGCGTCGTCGTTCCAATGCCCACTTTTCCATCGGATTTAAATGTCACCCATGGGGCCGTGGTGTAGGACGGAGCAATTCTTAAATCTTTAGCACTGCCGATACTCGTATCAAGTCCTGATTGAATATAGTTTGCATTGTTATCGGTAGTCATGCGAATCGAACCTTGATGCGTTGTCGAGGGAGAAAATAGCACGCTTGAGCTTGTCGCGGAGTTTGTACCAATACCTAAAGAGCCTTCTACGGATAATTTCTGCGAAGGATTTGTATCACCAATGCCGACGTTTCCGCTGGGAAGAATCGTCATGGCAACAGCGTTGTTGGTTTCAAAGTTTAAAGAATTATTATCGTTAGTACCTAAAGTGGCCGCGGATCCAAAAGAATTTCCATTGTTCAAGAATACTGAACCGGTTGTAAATGTGGAGCACGTCATCATACCTGTTGCATCGAAACTCACCATTTGTCCCACGGCGCAGTTGAAAGTGGTTAGAGCGGATCCCGTGCCGTTTGAAGCCACAAGACGATTCGCAGTGATTGAAGTCGCTCCCGTACCACCTTTACTCACAGGAACTGCGGAAGGGAAGTTTGCTGGATCCGCAGACACCACGCCTGCACTGACCGCAAGACCACTTCCTACTTGGACGGCTCCTTTAGCAGAAGTGCTCGCATCGTTAATTGAGATGGCCGGAGTGGTTCCTCCCGAAGAAACGACAATAGGCGCGGTTCCAGTGACGTTGGTCACAGTTCCATTTGTAGGGGTCACCCATTGAAGACCTGACGTTTGAGATGTATTCACAGAAAGAACTTGTCCATTTGTACCCGAAGGCAATCGAATGTCATTCGTACCATCATTGACTAAAACATCCCCTTTTGTTGTCAGGGGAGAAAGAGCATTGAAAGCCGCCGTCGCCGTTGTCTGTCCCGTACCACCATTGGCGATAGGAAGTGTTCCTGTGACTTCCGTAGCAAGATTTACGGAAGCTCCATTGCTTGCAGCTGTTAATCTTCCTTGGGCATCCACAGTGATATTGGCGCGAGTATAAGAACCCGCCGTCACCGCTGTATTCGCTAATGAGATAGTTCCCGTCGTAGAAATAGGTCCACCAGTTAATCCCGTCCCAGTGCCGATATTAGTGACGGTTCCTCCGGAAGAAGTGTCCGTGTCGTTCGCACACTCCCAACGGGAATTGGCCGTGATCCATTTCAACGTTTGCCCGTCAGTACAGGCCACATTGTTCGGACGATAAGTAAGATACTTTGAAGCGGCGCTATTGATGTCTCCGTAATCCAGTGTAATTGCGCCCGTTTTAGTGGCGACACTGGTGACCGGAAATACGATGGCTGTATTAGAAGCAGAAGTTAATCTTCCTTGGGCATCGACGGTAAATGTTCCAACTTGTGTAGCCGATCCGTAGGAGCCCGCAGTCACCGCAGTATTAGCTAAGGAAATAGTTCCCGTCGAAGAAATAGGGCCGCCAGATAACCCAGTGCCTGTCACGATGTTCGTAACCGTTCCGCCAGCATTGCTATCAGAAGCCGGGGCCCATTTCGTGCCATCGTATTTTAGAACCTGCCCTGAAGTTAATCCGGTCGTATCGACATTCACACCTTTGATTTTATCGACAGAGACAGCACCGATAGTTCCACTGATGTCGCCGGCGACCGAGACATTGATCGCTTGGCACTGAAAACTACCCGAAACGGAATTCCAATAAGGCGTTTGATAAGCCGCACAGTTTGCGGGGCCAACAGCGGCATTGAATGCAGCCGTCGTTTGATAGTTGCTTAACGTCGTATTTAGATTCGTCACATCACTCATCGCGATTGCAGCGCCAGCCCATTGTGTGCCGTTGAACTTTAAATACTGTCCTGAAGTGGGAGCCACAGAGCTGACAGCCGTATTTTGAATTTTTGCGACAGACGGATTCGGGTAGGTTCCTGATAAATCTCCCCCGGCTGTTCCTGTGGGTGTTCTGGCGTCACTGAAGCGAGTGTCATCACCGGCGGCGACGGTGCCTGCGGTTGAACCCACGTTTAAAGTTAATGCCGGTGTAGAAGTGCCATTAGCTATGGAAACATAAGCGTTCGTCGAAGTGACTTGCATCACTGTTCCACCTGCTGCACCCGATACCGGCGCACAAGACAGGGCTGAGCCAGTCCAAGTTAAAAACTCATTCGCAGCACATGTGGGAACACCGGTTTTTAAAACAAACTCGTCGGCGGTTCTAGTTCCCAGTTTTTCCGCAGAAAGCGCATAGGCCGAGTAGGGAACAGAACGGATTTCGTTTGAAGGAGAGATCACCTTCCATCCCGAACCATCATGAAACTGCACTTTCAAAAGGCGGATGTCAGAAGAGGCGGCAGTATAAGTAGCGCCTCCATAACAGTCATGAACCTTGGAGTTATTAAAAGCATCCAGCAAAGTAAAAAGAGGATCTGTGGGGAAAAGCTTCGTTCCTGACCCAATCGGTACGTCGAAAACCCCGTTAGAGTTTAAAAGATTCACGCCATCGCGTTGTTCGCGGTAAATAACGCAGCTTCCGTTAGGGCTTGTGACCTCGAAAATAAAGCTGGTGTTTCCATACTCAAGGGGTTGGCCATCGCTCTTCACGATACGGCCTTGATACGTCAAAGCATTGGGAGCGGCTTGCGCAAGCATCCCAAAAAGAGACATGAGAATAATAAAGTACGTGCCTGTTCTCATCTTTTTTACTTATCGGAAGGCGAAGAATTTTCGTTGAGTTAAAGGGATGTAAGAGGAACTCGGCTCGTATTTCAGGTCACCATCTCCAATTGGTTTTAATTTGCCGCTTAGCATCAGCGAGCCTAAAGTCTTGCTTTGACCCCCTGCGTTCGGCTTAACCTATGAAAGTCATTCATTAAAATTCGTTAACATCTCGTGAAGGATCAAGCGACCGTGAGTAAGATTACCAAAAGTAGCACCGCTGAATATTTTGCGAAGAACCTCCAACAGGTGGGATTCTCGTCTCCTTTGAAAGCCGTTTTGACGACTTTAAAAGAAGCCGTGGACAACTCTTTGGATGCGTGTGAGCAAGCGGGCATTCTTCCTGATCTTCTAGTTGAAGTCACAAAAGTAGGATCTGGTTCTACTAAAAATACTGATTTAATTCGCATCGTTGTCGAAGATAACGGACCTGGTATCGAAGCTGAAGACCTTGCCAAAGTTTATGGTGAGTACTTGGCCTCTTCTAAATTTGGTCGTGGACAGTGTTCACGCGGTCAACAAGGTATCGGTATCTCTGCGGCTACGACGTGGGCGCAGATGACCAATGCGCGTGGTGTGAACGTTGTTTCTAAGACGAAAAAGATGCGTAAAGCGATCTCTGCGCAAGTGGATGTCGACATCAAATCAAACACCGGCGTTCTAAAAAATAAGGAAACTTTAGACTGGGATCGTGAGCACGGAACGCGCGTTGAATTCGTTCTTGATGGACGTATTCAATTAAACGGGGACGGCGGTATCGTGACTTATATTGAGGGCACAATCCTTGTGAATCCTCACATGACCATCACATATAAATTGATGGAAAACGACTACGTGACTGTGAACCGTGTCAGCCAAGATGTTCCTCAAGTTCCTGAGGCGTCTTTGCCACATCCTCATACGTTTAAGCTAGGTGAGTTCATCACGCACTCCACTTTGTTTGGAAAAACCACTCTTTCTAAGTTCTTAAAGACCGGTTTTTCGCGTGTTTCTGATCAATCTATCTCTGAATTTACGAAAAAAGGTCTGCCAAAGAATCTTTTGGAAAAGCCTTTAACTTCATTGACGGAAGAGGACTTTAAAAAGGTTTTCCAAGCGGTTCAAAATACCGACTTAATGGCACCTTCAACGAAGTCTGTTTTGACGGTGGGTGAAGAAGCTCTTTCTAAGTCTATCACTCGTCTGGGAGAGATCGACTTCTTTGCGGTTGTGACTCGTAAACCGACAATTTGTGACTTTAAACCCGTCGTGGTGGAAGTCGCGTTGGCGCGTTTCAAAGACCGCAATCAAGAGGCCGACAGCCCAGTGACTTTGCTTCGTTTCGCAAACCGTGTTCCTTTGCAATTTGATAAATCAGGTTGTGCGATCACGTGGGCGATTGAGTCTGTGAACTGGAAGTCCTATGGTTTGGGACAACCTAAAGACAGCTTGCCGCTAGGTCCTTATATCTTTGCGGTGTCTGTGGTTTCTCCGTTCATCAAGTTTAAGAATGCTTCGAAAGAAACTATCGACGCATCTGAAGAGTTGGTGGCGGAAATCCGTTTGGCCTTGATCCAAGCCGGTCAAAGGCTGTCTCGTCACATCAAAAAAGAAGTGAAAGAGGCGGATCTTGAAAGAAAGCTCGCTCACATCGAGCAGTTCGGTCCTATCTTGGTTGAAGGTTTGGCTCGTATCATTAAAGCTCCGGAAGCTCGTAAGAGAAAAGCCGAAGAAGGTTTGAAAAAACTTTTGGGCCGTGATTCTGAAGAGGCGATTGCCGATCTAGAAGCCGCAGAATCTAAACTTCTTGAGCAAAAAAAGCGCGAGAAGAAAAAGGGTATTGATCACGAAATCGAAGAAGACGTGATCAGCAGTGAAGACCTTGTCGAAGAAGCTTCCGAGCCGATTGGCACCAAGAAGACGACGACTAAAAAAGAAACGACTAAAAAAACAACTGGTAAAAAGAAGTAGGTTGAACGATGGGAAAACTACTCAGCATTCGTGAATTAAAAATTGATATTCCCAAAGAAGCCCGCATCTTGGCCGATAAAATGCTTAAAGACCTTGAGTCTTCTAAGCGTCCGGTTCTAGAAGCGGTGAAAACTTCACTTGATAACTCTTTGTACAACTCTAAAGTGGGTTACCTGACTCCGGGAGACAAAGTTGTTCGCACAGAGCTGAACGTATCATCTGTTCAGAAACTGGCGCGTGTGGTTTTCGTATTGGAAATCCTTTTGAACAATCTTGAAAAAGGCGCGGTAAATACGAAGCGTGAGCTTTATTACATGTGTAAAGGTTTGATTAAAGGGAATCCTCGTTTGAAGCCTTTGGACTTCGACGACCAACCTGAATCAGATGCGATCATCGACTTCATCGGTGATATGCTTGAAGTGTATCGTGAAGAATTGAACTGTTTTGCCAATGACCGTGGCGGACAAACTTATTCTCAACAACTTGTTGTGACTGAGACTTTGCCAGACGGGGATAAAGCGGTTGTCGACCTTTCGACTTTGGGTACGTCTCCATTCCAACCGAAGAACAAACCTCAGTCTTTGAAGTTGAAAGCAAAAAAGAAAATCGATTTCTGCTTGATCGTCGAGTCTGAAGGTACCGCGAATACTTTGGTAACGATGGGTTTCACTCGTCGTAACAACTGTATCGTGATGGGTGCTCAAGGGGTTCCGTCGAACGGTGTTCGTGGTTGGTCAAAATTGATCCAAGAAGAGTTGGATGTTCCAATGTACTTCTTCGGAGATCTCGATGCGTACACATTGCAAAATATCTTCCGTACTTTGAAAGCGGGATCAGCAGCGTCTTTGATTCGTAACGCTGACTTCTCGGCTCCGAACGTAAGATTCTTGGGTGTATTGCCTGAAGATGTGAAAAAGTACGATCTTCCTCACTACA
The DNA here is from genome assembly GCF_001592745.1 of Bdellovibrio bacteriovorus. Lineage (NCBI taxonomy): Bacteria > Pseudomonadati > Bdellovibrionota > Bdellovibrionia > Bdellovibrionales > Pseudobdellovibrionaceae > Bdellovibrio > Bdellovibrio bacteriovorus. The sequence goes on along the minus strand of NZ_LUKD01000001.1, from coordinate 453,115 downwards.
AAGTGAAAGAATCCGATCCAGCCGAAGCCCGCGCTTTGAAAAAAGCCAAAGACGCTTTGGAAAACGATCCGTTCTTCTTAGACAAAAAGAACAAAAACTTGGCGGACATCCTTCGTTGGTTGATCAAAGAAAAGATCCGTTGCGAGCAACAATCTTTCTTCTCTGTAGACCCGAACGACCCGATCAAGACCGAAAAATTGATCTTGGAAAAGATCAAAAGAGGTTCTTACGTTTAGTGATTCCGAAAACCCGCTGTAAAAAGCGGGTTTTTTTCGCCGAAGGTAACGGGTTCTCTTTCTTGTCTTTGGTTTATCTCTTAAGTTGGCTGTATTTCAGTTAGCCGATGACGGATAACTCACTTGGTGAGCGACTCTTTTACTTACTCAAATTCTTGTCTTAGCAGCCTGCTTATACTTTGACGCTGATGCTTACCGCCACGGTGGCGGTAGATTTTGTATTGAGAGTATTTGTACTTCTTAAGTTCCACTCGGGCTTCCTTTAATCTCGCGTGTTCATCGGCCTTTATTTTTAACGCATTTGCTTACTGCCACCGTGGCAGTGAAGTGCGGCCGCTTCCGATATAAAAATTTTGTGAATTGGAAGGCCGAATTTCACTTCCACGGTGGAAGTAAATTGAGTCTATTTGCTCACACAACTTTATCGGCAGTAAGTGTTCAGGAGCTTTGATTTCAAAAAAATCTCGTTTAAAGTTTCACTTCCACCGTGGAAGTAACTTTTGAAACTTTAAAACCTACACTTTCAAAATATTTCTCCCGCATATTGTTCCCGTCAAAAAACGATGTTAGCGTTTTTAAAACCCTTACATCTGGAAACACCTATGAAATTTCTTTCACTCATCTTCGCAGCCCTCGTGATGACCGCTTGTTCGGCGACGTCGAAAAACTCCTCTGAAAAAATGATTCCGGAAAACTTTTTCGCAGACAAAAAGGGCTGTTTTCTTTTGTACAATATGAAAACGGGCATGTACGACAAAGTGATTGGCGATGAAGAGTGTAAGACACGTTACCCAGCTTGCTCTACTTTCAAAGTTCCGCTGGCTGTGATGGCTTTCGACGCAAAAGTTCTCAAAGACGAAAATCAAGTTTTGAAATGGGATGGTCGTAAAGATATTCGTCCCGAAGTAAATAAAGACCACAATGCGAAAACTTGGATGAGTGATTCGGTGGTTTGGTTTTCTCAAAGAATCACGCCGAAGTTGGGTAAAAAGAAGTTTCAGAAATATTTGAATGACTTCGATTACGGAAATAAGGATATCTCTAGCGGTATCACGACAGCGTGGCTGAATCCGCCTCAAAAAAAGGGACTTCAGATCACGGCTTACGAACAAGTCGATTTCATGAAAAAACTTTGGATGAATCAATTGCCAGCGTCTGAAAGATCCATGGAGCTGACTCGTGAAATTACTTACCTAGAAACATCGCCGAACGGCTTTAAACTCAACGGCAAAACCGGTTCGAACTTTTACGATAAAGAGCGCAAGATCAACTTCGGTTGGTTCATCGCTCACATCGAAAAAGGGGATCAAGAGTATATCGCGGTCACCAACATGAGTGACCTAGCACCGACGGATGCTGGTTATGGCGGCCCTCGCGCTAAACAAATTACTAAGGACATTCTGAAATCAGAAGGTCTTTGGTAGTCGGCATTTTCACTTTACTTTCATTTGGCCATACCAAATCGAACTAATGCGCCCTCAGGCTCTCAAGGTCCGGGGGCGTTGAGTTTTAAGGGGTAAGATCTTATAAACCTGTCTTACCCATGTCTGAAAAGCGATTCTCATTTTCTTTAAACATCAATAAGTCCGTAGCAATCTCGTTGCTATTGCACGCGAGCTTTTTCGTGTTGGGTCTTTCTTTAGCGGCACCTGAAATAGTTCCACTTCCACAAGGCGTAGAGTTGATGTATGGCGAGGGCGGCACGGTTCGCACTCCGAAAGTGGAAGACGTTGTTAAAGCACCGAAAATCAAAGCGGCTGTCGTGAGTGACAACTCCGATGCGCCCGCATTGAAGAACGAAAAAACTGTCGCACAACCCGAGCAAGCTCCAACAAATGGCAAGAGTGCTGGTTCACTAGCTGGAACCTCTGATAAAGGCGCATTGCAAGGCCGAGAAGGCGTTGCCAACGGCAGCGAAGTGTCGCCGGAAGCAAGATACCTTTACGAAATCAAAAAGCTACTAGAGCGTCGTAAGCGCTATCCAGCGATGGCAAAGAAAATGGGTCAGACGGGAACCGTAACCATGCGATTCACTTTGGCGGCGGATGGTTCGCTAGTTACAAGTGAAGTGGTAGAAAAAAGCCCGTACGAATCTTTGAATCAAGCCGCGCATGATCTAGTGAAAAGCATCAGCGGTATGAAGCCATTCCCGCAAGAAATCCAAAGAGCCAATTGGAGCTTTACGGTTCCGATTGAGTATGTGTTGAATTAAAAAAAAGGGCGAATGTTCAGAGCCATTTTTTATTTATGTCTTTCGATGTACCGAAATAACTACTGCGTAATCCCCTGAAAATTCCGACAGTAATAAACATTAAAAGTCCGAGCATGTTCACCATGACGGAACGTCTTCAACGTTTCTTTCTGACAGCCATCCCATTTCGCCCATTCCATCGGATCGGCGGGATATTTTTCCGTGCTTACGAAGATCGCATCCTGGCCCTTAAGATTATTCATCTCTTCTTCCGACTGCATCACAGTGTAGTGACTGCGAGTGGAACTTAACATGTACACCTTCTGCTTCGTGCCCCATGTTGTTTGCGCGGTATTCTCATAGCGGTGAGCCGCGATGAAAGGTTTACGACCGCTTTCTGCGTGGATTTCGCGTTGACGGCGATTCACGTAGCGGCCCAAGTCTTCCCAGCCGGTGAACTCGTTACTGAAGTCCCAAGTCGTCTGCCATTCACCCGATGGATTAAAGAACTTATAAACTTTCGGCGCCCACGGGTAAGCAAACGGAGTGTATGCAATCAAGGCCAACGGAATAAAGAAACCCAAGATACCCCAAGTGTAAACCTTGCTGCGCGCTTTCACGATGCGCTTAGAACCCCAGCGCAAACCTTGTGACCAGATGAAGCCCACACCCATTAACAACAACGTATAAGCAGCGCCACTCCAGTGCGGTTTGTATTCCGCCCATAAAGGCTGTGGATAGAAAATCGCAAACGACGGCACGGTCAGACAGAATAAAAATCTCCAGCGAGCTTCTTTAAACTTCAAAAGCGAAGTGATGAACGCCAAAACAATCATCACGTACAAGAACGGAGTCGCAAACAAAAGCTGCGCACCAAAGAACACAAGCCAACGATTAAAACTAAAGCTAGAACCCTGATGGCGATCATGGAATTGAAATTTAAAGCCCGGCCAGTCGTGCGTGATATTCCAAATAAAGATCGGTGAGCAAAGCACGGTCGCGATCAAAAAGCCCACCCACGGCCACGGCGTCAAAAGATCCTTGCGGCGTGACGGTGTCGTCAAAAGATAAAGACCAAATCCCGGAGCCAGCAACGCAATGATGAACTTCGAGTTCAGACCCAAGCCCATCAATACACCTAGCCACAACCAAGTTTTCTTCGTGCTCCAACGTTTGTCGTCTTCACGCACGCCTTGCCAGAAGACGTAGGCTGCGGCGACCCAACAAAGCATGAACGGAGGTTCTGGCGACGCCACATAACCACCAAATCCCCAAAACGGAGACCACAACATCACAAAACCCACAAAGATCGCCGCCCACTCATCGTGGAAAAGATCTTTGGTCAGTTTGTAAAGCAGAACGGTGATACCGATAAAGCACAAAAATCCCGGTAAGCGTACGCCCAGGTAGGTGTCACCAAAAATACTGGTCGTGATCGCTTCAAGCCACGCAATCATTGCCGGATGATCGAAATAAGAAAGCTGCAACCACTTGGCCCAAGACCAGTGATAAGCCTCGTCATCGATCAAACCAATGTTAAGCGAAAAGAAAGCTCGGAAAATTAAGGCCAGAATGAAAAGAATTGTGACTTTCTGCGATGTACTTTGCTGCTTCCAAAATTCACGAATCACGGGTGTTTCCTTGTATCGAAGTGTCAGGACTCAGTCCTAATATTTCATAGCGCGCAAGGCAACACATCCGCATATGACAGAGAGTGTAAAGTGTGAGATTGTAGCCCCATGAAATGGTCGATCATTGCAGCAGCGGGGTTTCTGGTGTTTTCGGGGTGTCAAAGCTTCAAATACTACGATCCAAACAAACCACACCGGGGTAAAACTCAGTTTTACAACAACTACGACAATTCGCCGAAAGCGAGTTTCTGGAAGTGGCAGTGGGAGCGTCTGACGAGCAATGCTCCTGCGGAGCCACCATTTCAGCCCGAAATCCTAAAAACCGACACGACTTATTTAAAACAAAATCGCACGGAAAACACGCTGACTTGGATTGGTCACGCCTCGGCTCTTTTACAAGTTGAAGGCCTTAACATTTTGGTCGATCCCGTTTTCTCAGATCGCGTTTCGCCTGTAAGTTTTATGGGACCGAAAAGACAAGTGGCCTTGCCATTTCCTATTGAAGAGTTGCCATCGATTGATGTCGTCGTGATCTCGCATGCGCACTTTGATCACTTGGATCTTCCGACTTTGCGGAAACTGGCAAAACAAAATGACAAAGCCTTGTTGTTTTTAGTGCCGCTAGGATTAGAATCCCTGCTTAAATCCGAAGACATCGACAACGTCAAAGAATTGGACTGGTGGGAAAACACACAAGTCAAAAACGTGACACTGACTTTCACGCCCGCACAGCATTGGAGTCAGCGAAGTCTTTGGGATCGAAATAAAACTCTTTGGGGAGGCTGGTATATTCAAGCGCCTTCGCTGAAGTTTTTTTATTCGGGCGACACCGGATACTCGAAAGATTTCTTAGACGTGTTCAATCGCTTCGGCGCCTCGGATATCGCGATGATTCCGGTAGGGGCCTATGAACCGAAGTGGTTTATGAAACAGCAACACGTGGATCCAGAACAAGCTGTGCAAATGCACCTGGATCTACAATCGAAACTTTCTATCGGAGTGCATTGGGGCACATTCCGATTGAGTGATGAGGCGATGGCAGCACCTCCTGAAGACTTAAAAATCGCTCTTCAGAAAATGAATGTCAGCCCTGAAGCTTTCCGCGTGATGAAACACGGGGAAGTATTGAAGTTAAAAAAGTAAGGTGAAGTTATGCAGAATTTTAGAGTCGAAAAAGATTTGTTAGGTGAAAAAAGAGTTCCCGCAGGAGCTTACTATGGTGTTCACACCGTGCGCGCAATGGAGAACTTTCAAATCTCGGGCCTGCCTATCGGTGCCGACGCTTTATTCATTCGCGGCTTGGCCCTAGTGAAAAAAGCCTGCGCTCTTGCCAATGGAGAATTGGGAACAATTTCTCCTGATATCGCAAAATCCATTGTCGAGGCATGCGACGTGATTCTTGCAGACCCGAAAATGTGGGGCGCTCAATTTCCCTCAGACGTTTTTCAAGGAGGAGCGGGGACGTCTGTCAATATGAACGCCAACGAGGTGATTGCGAATATCGCCTTAGAGAAACGTGGTCTTGAAAAAGGCACTTACTCGGTCATTAATCCGAACGATCACGTGAACAAGTGTCAGTCGACGAACGATGCTTATCCTACAGCGTTTCGCGTGGCTTTGTATGAACATTTGACGGTGGTTGAAAAAGCCATCGAAGAATTGGCGAAAGCTTTTGAAGCCAAAGGACAAGAGTTTAAAAATGTTCTTAAAATGGGGCGCACGCAATTGCAAGACGCAGTTCCCATGTCTTTAGGGCAAGAGTTCAATGCCTTTGCGACATTGTTGAAAGAGGACAGTCGTCTTATCAAAACCGTTCAAAAACTAATTCTAGAAGTGAACTTAGGCGCCACCGCGATTGGAACAGGCATCAATGCTCCTGAAGGTTATGCACCTTTAGCGGTGAAAAAACTTGCGGAAGTGACTGGATATCCGTTTGTGCAATCCGAAGACTTGATTGAAGCCACCAGCGACTGCGGCGCTTACATTATCATCTCGGGCGCACTAAAAAGAACGGCCGTGAAACTTTCTAAAATCTGCAACGACTTGCGCTTGCTTAGCTCGGGCCCTCGTGCAGGTTTAAAAGAAATCAATCTTCCAGAGATGCAGGCAGGAAGCTCCATCATGCCTGCAAAAGTAAATCCCGTTATTCCTGAAGTCGTAAACCAAGTCGCATTCAAAGTGATGGGAAATGATCTAGCAATCACGTTAGCGGCCGAAGCCGGGCAGTTGCAATTAAACGTGATGGAGCCCGTGATTGCTTCCAGCATCTTTGAATCTATAACTCTGATGACTCAGGCCTGCATCACGCTGAAAGACAAGTGCGTGGTGGGCATCACCGCCAACGTGGATCGCTGCCGTGATTATGTCATGCACAGTATTGGTATTGTTACTTTCTTAGACCCTATCATCGGTCACGAAGAAGGGGATAAGATTGGAAAGATCTGTGCGCAGACGGGACGAAGTGTCGCCGAGGTCGCTCTTGAAAGAGGCGTCGTCACTCAAGAACAGTTGGATCAAATTTTCTCTATCGAAAATTTACTAAATCCAAAATACATCGGCGAGATCAAAAAGTAGTTACGAGGGGGGCGGGTTGTCCCGCCACAAAACCTGGGGATTTGCCATGACGACGCCTAAAAGCCCGAAGAGGCAACCGATGCCCGTGGCTTGCAACCGAATTAGAGGAGTATGCAAGTCGCCGGTCTCAATGCTGGGTAAATCCAACAAAACCAAAAGCATTGTCACGATCACCGCAGAGCCTAGCCAATAGCTGCGACTTAAAGACCACGGTCCCCAAAAACTAATGAAGCCGATGAGTGGAATTGCAATCCAAACTGAATGCACACTTAGGATAATCAGCTCTGCGACTAACACGCCGACCAGGGTGCCAAAAAATCTTTGAATGATGCGATAAATACTGGCCTTGGCCTCGGGGCGCATGATGATCAAGACCGTGCCCACGGCCCAATAGCCGTGACTCATTTGAAAATAATCAACAACCAGCAGAGTGATTAAAACCGCCAAAGAAAAACTCAAAGCATAAAGATGCCGGCTTTTTTCTTTCGTTAACGACTTTTTAAAGGTTTCGCGAATGCGCGCAAATGGATTTGGATTGTGACGGCGAACAAATACCAAAATAGAAAGCGCGACGATCACGCAAAGATAACCCAAAAACGCATAGACTAAACTCAGTGAAAGATATTTAGCAACAGCAGGAGAATAGGCACCAGCTAGAATCTGAAACACCGAAAACAAAACCGCACGTTCTAACTCAGCCCCTTGAGTGGAAATAAGTCCCAACCAATACGTCAATCCCAGAAGCAAGGGAATCAGCAAAACTTTTTGTCCACCGGTAAGAACTCCTAAAGTTAAACCCGCCAGTAAACATAAAAATGTCAGTGTGATCACCCAAAGCCTGTGTCCTAAGGTGCCCAAATGGTCGTTGAGCACCAAAAGAAAACCGAACAGCGCTCCAAATATAGAAATTGGAAGTTGATGCAAAGCTGTGCCGACAATCAAAGGAATCATGGTCGCAAAAGCACAGACGACCATGCGTGGCCACGGTGAAGGCGCCGGGTTGATTTTAAGAAGTTCGTTGACGTGAAGACGTAAACCCATAATGTCTAGTATAAGCGCGAGGTGGGATTATGAAAAAGAAAATCGTCGTTGAGCTTGTTGTGGATATTGTTTGTCCCTGGTGTTACGTCGGAAAGAAAAATTTCTTAGATGCCGTGGCAGAGCGCAAAGATATCGACATCGAAGTGAAGGTCCTGCCTTTTCAATTAGATCCTGCCAGCCCACAAGAAGGTGTTCCTCGCAAAGAATATCTGCGGAATAAATTCGGAAATGACGAAAACTTTAAGGCGGCAGAAGCAAGATTGCTCGGGGCAGCTGAAAAATCCGGATTGAAAATGAATATGGAGAAAATTAAAACTCATATCAACACTCTGGATTGTCATCGCCTGATTTGGTGGGCGGGAAAAAAAGGAAAGCAGCTTGATGTTACTAACGCACTTTATGCGGCTTACTATGAAGAGGGCTTAGATTTATCTAAGATCGAAAATCTTCAGAAAGCACTGTCACCGATCGGTTTCAAACCGGAAGAAGTTTCTGAATTCCTTAAAAGCGATCAAGGCCGCGAAGAAGTCGGTGCCTTGATAGGTGAAGCTTATGACTTAGGAATCAGCGGAGTGCCGTTCTTTATTTTTGATCGTCAAATTGGGGTGTCAGGAGCTCAGCCCAAAGAAGTTTTTCTTCAGGTTTTTCAAGATCCCGCTCTGCAAGGCGAAGAATAACATTTTCTGGCGCCGGATTATTTCCGAACCATTTTTTATAAATGGCTTTGAATTGTCCGCTGCGCTTCGCTTTTTCTAAAGCATTTCTCCACTGCTGAATAGTTTCAGATTCAGTGTTTTTAGAAAACGCGTAATAGTAACCGACTCTTTCAAGCGTCGCGACTTTTATGAATGCATCTTCCGGATAACCCGCCTCTTGCATCATGCGAGTGACTGCCAGCACGTCTTCACAAATCAAATCCACGCGACCGGCCATTAACATCTTGACGCCACTCACAGGTGAATTCACGGGCACGATCTTTTTAAATTTCTGTCGAGTCAAAGTATCTTGAAAAGCTGTGCCTCGGTGAACACTGATAGCCATGTTCTTTAGTTTTTCTTTATCTGAAACATCTAGCACCGTTGTTCTGCGCGCGAACAAAGCAATTTCACCCTGAGCAATAGGTCCCAAGAAAGTAAAAAGATTTTTCCGTTCGGCATTATCAATCACTGTGAAAAGCAAAACGTTCGGTTGATTCAAGACCAGATGATAAGCTCGGGGCCAGGGAAGAACTTCAATAGGCTCAGAGCGATTCATTTGTTTTTGCAGCACCTGAGTTAGTTCGACTGCCATCCCCTGAGGTTTACCATCTTCTTCGAAGGTCACCGGAGGCCAATACTCAGTCACAACTCGCAGTGAAGACGAATTGGAGCCAGCCCAAGAAACCGAGGCCAGCAAAACGAGAAAAAGCCCTAAGAGTGACTGAAACATATGTTAATATTAGCACAGAACCTTGATTGAAGTGAGTTACGATATGCCAATTTTGACAAACTTAAAATCCGAGAATAAGCCTGTAAAAATATGGGCGCCAGAAGGCGAAGTGGAGTCACAAGCGGCGCGCCAGTTGCAGAATGTGGCCTCACTTCCATTCGTGTTTAAGCATGTAGCGGCGATGCCCGACGTTCATTTAGGAATTGGCGCGACTGTGGGCAGTGTTATTGCCACAAAAGGCGCGGTCATACCCGCAGCAGTGGGCGTTGATATAGGGTGTGGCATGATTGCGGCCAGACTCAATGTTGAACCACACCGCATTCTTCACGATTTGGATAAACTTCGTCATTCGATCGAGCGCTCTGTTCCTGTGGGACATGAGTCCAATCGAAGTCTCACATCTTCCGTCGAAAACTGGGAAGGCTGGAAACATATTCCTGAGTCTGTTTCAAATTTGCGCTTGAAAGATAAAGCCGCTCATCAGTTAGGAACATTGGGCGGAGGAAATCACTTCATCGAAATTTGCACCGACGCTGACGGCGCCGTGTGGGTCATGCTGCATTCAGGTTCTCGTAATGTCGGTAAGAGTCTCGCTGAAGAGCACATCCGCCACGCCAAAGGTGAATTAAAAAAGCTGGCGACGGTACTTCCAGATCCCGATCTGGCTTACTATGTCGAAGGCACAGCTGAATATGAAACCTACATGCGTGATTTAGAATGGGCGCAAGAGTATGCTTTAGAAAATCGCGAAGAGATGCTTCGTCGTGTTCTTCACGCTATTTCATTTCATATCGGAATGAAGGGAGCCCCGGTGCCCTTTTCGATGAAGGTCAATTGCCATCACAATTACGCGACTCGCGAAATTCACTATGGTGAAGACGTGCTAGTCACACGCAAAGGAGCCGTGCGGGCAGAGCGCGGTGACATGGGTATCATTCCTGGCTCCATGGGGGCACGCTCGTACATCGTGCGAGGTAAGGGTAATCCAGAATCATTTAACTCCTGTGCTCACGGCGCCGGACGAAGAATGTCGCGCGGTGAAGCAAAACGTCGTTTTGATATCACCGACTTGATCGAACAAACAAGCGGGGTGGAATGCCGCAAAGACTCCGGCGTGATCGATGAAATTCCTTCGGCATATAAGGACATTGATCAAGTGATGAAGAATCAAGAAGATCTGGTCGAAGTCGTTGCTGTTTTAAAACAAGTGCTGTGCGTGAAGGGTTAGACATTCTGCTAAGGAATGTAAATATGCTGTTCGTACAAGATAATTCCCGTTGTAGAAAGTTTTGAAGCCGTCACACGCGCGATATAATCTTTAAACTTATATTCGTAACTTAAAGCTTCAAGCGAATGATCCAATTCTTCCGGAGTCAAAGAGGCGGGACTGCGACTAGGCGACCCCAATCGCGAGTTTAAAGAAGCCGAAATATTTTCGAGCAAAGACAACGCCTTGACGGTTTCCAGTTGGCGATGCAAAAGCCCTACGAAGATAAGCCTGTTGTGTGCATCGATCGTGAAATCAAGTTCTGCAAAGGAATTCACATAGGGAAGACCCAGCGCCACCAAAGGAACCTTTTTACACTTGATATAGTTATAACCTTTGGAACTTTTAGAGCACGCGATCTTGCGGTGACGAATCCAGTCCGCCAGTTGAGCTTCGGTGGTTTCGTTCAATGTTAATTCCCACACTTTTTTCGATGGTGACGGCAGGGTTCCACGCTGAGCCTGCAATGGTTCACGGCGCATTTCATCCAGGTCTTCAGCATTCACTTTCTGACTGCTAAATGGAGAGTTCACCCAAATCAAAAACTTTTGCGTAGCGACGTTAGAACGAATCATCGGCTCTAGGTGAGAGCCAAAAAGAGCCAAGAACAAAAGACTTCCGCCGATGAGTAAGGATGTGAAGAAGAGTCTATGAAACATAAAACCTCCACCAAGACGTCAGAAAAAGACTACCCTCGGGGAGGTTTAAGTAAGGATATGTTTTTTTTAAAACCGTCTTTAGTTGCGGCGCTTTTTTGCCTGATGACGGTGTTCTTCGTGCCAATTCTTTCGTTCAGCAAGAGTTTGATCTTTGGACAACTCAGACTTCGGCAAATTTTGTAAACTAGCACGAAGCTGTGAATGCAAAGGCAGCAGGGCAGTGCCTGACATAAGAAGTTCGCGGAATTGTTTATTGAAAGCGTCGTCGGAACTCAAATCAATCAACATTCTTTCAATTTCAGAGCGAGCCGTTCCCAAGTGTTGTTCGGTGATGAATTCAAGCTCGGTCATGATATCGATATCGGCCATCAAAGTCGTCAGTTCACGAAGCCAAGCATAGCGTTCGGCCGTCATTAAAACTTGAAACCATTCTGTAGGAGCGGCTTGATAACCGTTTTCTTGATCGAATTCTGCTTTAAGAGAGTTTAAAACTTCTTTTTGAAGATCCCACAACGCGTGGCGTACTTGAAGGGCTTGAGAGTGTTGAGGCGATTTGGACATCGGCTGGGCTCCTGGTGTTTAAAAGCAGACTCTAACGCATTTTCGCCTTAAAGACATCTACTTTTGCCGACCGGAAGCCCCGCCAAATTCAACCTAGCGGCAACGTTGCCATCTTAGGTGGTAGATTAGGCCTGAAGTCACATCGGCACTGTCCACTGTCGCCAAAGTTTGCTCACCGCGAGAGTTCGCTTGAGCCATCATCGACGTATTGATTCTTAGATTCACGCTCGCTCCACACGGAGACCACACTTGGGCACTTGCAATCAAACCATCAGAGATCGTGTAAACATCGCTCACCGGTCCCATGAAAGTTCTAGAAACGCGAGGTCCACGTGCACCTGCCCAGAAGTATTCCGCGTCAAAGCGAGAAAGGCCTCCGCGAGGCACCGAGTTAAAACCACGGTAGTCCACTTGAAAAATAGAAACACTGTATCCAGAAGGCACATGCACTGGAACGGAGATGTTGCACGATTTACGATCAATACGACGACCGCCACCGGCTTCAGCCACGTAGTTATCAAACAAGATACTTAAAGCCTGTTGGTCAGGACTCAAAGTGACACTTGCTGATCCCGCAGGACAACCTGTACCACCGTAAGCAGGCTCACCCAAGCGCACTTGCGCATTCGCCTGAAGACTGAGTGCTGACACCACTCCCAGAAGACCCATTAACATCATTTTTTTCATACACTTCCCCCTTATGGTTTATTTTTCCATTTAAAAGTTGTTATTTTGTTTTTCTAATTTCTGTTTTTGATTATCTGTATCTTGGTGGACGACCTGGATCGCGAGGCGGCGCGGGACGTGGTGTGCCTGGATCTTTCGTCGGTGGTGTCACTCGTGATGGAGTGCACTGTTTCCATGCCAGCGAGTAACGCTGCGACTGCACTTGTCCATCGATGCTATCTAAAGAGATTGTCGATTCAACAAGTGAAGATAGATTTAAGTTTCGAGCCATTAAGAATGTTGTGACATAAAGAGTTTGCACAGATTGCGAGCTGCACGGAGCCCAAGGTGCGACTCGCGGATCGATATTGTGTTTGATGTAATAGTTGTCGTTGTAGGGACCTCTGAATTCTTGAGCACGGAAGTTGTAAGTTCCACCGTTTTCGTAGCCCGGTCTTTCGTTTTTAGGTTTACTGCCATCAAAAGAATAAAGAGCTTGGTGTTGTGTGACGGTTCCCGCTTCAGCGTAAGCAAAGCCACGGTAATCGGCGCTAAGAACCGCAAAAGTCCATCCGGCTGGAACATAGAAGCTGACTTTCAATTCACACATCAAACGAGCGATGGGATTTTGCATTGTCGATGAGGCGACAAAATTATCTAATAGAAGAGAAAACGTCTGACCATCTGGTGAAATATTAGCGCTGTGTGAACCTACAGGACATCCGCTGCCAACAGCTTGAATACTTTGAATACGAACTCCCGGCGGAGTTTGTGCGTTGGATTGAATTGATAATGCCAAAACCAAAAGACCAGTTAGATGTGCGAGTCCTCGCCACATAGTTTCCCCCAATTAAACTCTCTTCCCCCGAAGAGTGGTGACATCGGTCACCTGGTTAGGGGTATAGCAAGGGCTAGGCCAAATGAATCTGGTGGCATTTTGGGTGGGGTTTCTAGCCTTCCTCGCAAATGCGGTCTTTATGGTGTTACCAATTTATGTTAGTTTGAACGCAAGAGGAAAATTATGTCAGAGACAAAAGGTTACGTATTTAATCATACGATGATGCGCATTAAAGATCCCAAAGCGTCGTTGGAATTTTACACAAACGTTTTGGGAATGAAGTTGGTTCGTAAGTTGGATTATGCTGAATGGAAGTTTTCCCTTTTCTTTCTAGCGTATGTTCCTGAAGGGGAGGCCGTGCCTTCCGAAAATGAAGCCAATGCCAAATACACCTTCGGCAGACAAGCCGTTCTAGAGTTAACTCACAATTGGGGTACTGAAGAGCAAGAAAAGACGCCTTACCACAACGGAAACACGGAACCTCGTGGTTTTGGTCATATCTGCATCTCTGTTCCCAATATTCAAGAAGCCTGCGCCCGTTTTGAGCGCATGGGAGTGCCTTTTCAGAAAAAACTGGGTGAAGGCGGCATGAAAAATATCGCCTTTATCAAAGATCCAGATGACTATTGGGTTGAGATCGTGCAACCAGGTCTTCTCTAGAACGTTATTCATGAAAAAATACTGGCCCCGAATTCGAAATTGGATCACGAAGCTTGTGCTGCTCTTTTTTGTAAGCAGCTTGGGTGCCGTTTTGTTTTATCGATTCGTGCCGGTCTTTATCACGCCCCTGATGGTGATTCGCTCGGTGGAGTCCCTGTGGGGTGAAAAGTTTGTGGGGATCTCGAAAGACTGGGTGTCCCTAGAAGAAATCTCGCCTTCTGTGCAAAGAGCTGTTTTAAAAGCCGAAGACTATCGCTTCTTTGAGCATAACGGCTTTGACTACGACGCCATTCAAAAAGCCCTGAAATACAACAAAACCCATAAGCGTAAAAAGGGTGCGTCGACCATCAGTCAGCAAACAGCAAAGAATGTGTTCCTATGGCCACAAAGAGATTGGATTCGCAAAGGCTTTGAAGCTTACTTCACAGTTCTTATTGAGTTCGTTTGGCCGAAAGAGCGCATCTTGGAAGTTTATCTAAATGTGATCGAGTTAGGTCCTGGCGTTTATGGTGTGGAAGCGGCTTCACAAAAGTTCTTTAAAAAAACTGCTAAAAGACTTTCTCCGGCAGAGGCTTCTCTCATTGCAGCCGTGTTACCTAATCCCCGTCGTTTCCGCATTGATCGACCGTCGATTTATGTGATGGCTCGGCAAAGACGTATCTTGAATCGTGTGGCTCCAGAAATTCCGAAAGCGGCCGATGCTTCTTTGTTAGATTTCCTCGATCTTAAATTCGAATCCGAAGACGAAATCAACTAGCTCTTAGCATTTAGCAAATCCGTGATGAACTACACATTGACCTAAGTGCATTCTCTTTCAAAATGGGGAGGTGCAAATCTTAGGAGGCTTCATGAGACTTTCGTCTTTCTTCGCGGTCTTGCTTTTATCCGTCTGTTTTAGTGCCTGCAGTGGCTCCAAAGATGAGAACGACAAAGAGGGAACTTTGGCACCGGTGGGCGATTCTAAGCCCGTGGCGGCCGAGGATCTGCAGTTTTTCATCGTCAGCCGTGAAGTCTTCGCAGCCAGCTGTTACGAATGTCACAATCGGGCGCAGGGAATGATCCGCGGAGGCATCGGAACTGATGTGTATGAAGAAGTCCTCGAAAACGCGCAACGTATTTATCAAAAGACCATTGTTGAACGTGCTATGCCGATGAACGCAAGCCTCACCCCCCGACAATATAGTTTGTTAAAAGCATGGTTAGAGGCTGGTGCTCCGATGAAGACCGAGTTAGACTATTCTAACTATGACGTCGAAGACTAAAAAAAGAAAGATGGTGGAAGCCATCGAGCGCCGCGGGTGTCTTTTAGTTTATCCTTTGCAAAATCAAAAGGAGCCTTCCAGTCTGTGGTCGGAGCTTTATCCGCGCAGTGAAATGGTGTGGGGCTGGGACTCCGATGCCGATGATCGTGTAGGAGAAATGTGGATTTTGCGCGAAGAACTGTCTCGCAGCGAAGAAGTCGTCTATGCGAAGTGGTTTCGCAATCGGGCTACGTTCTTCTCTAAAAAAGTATTCATAAATTTATTGGCTTACCTGGGAACATCGAAAGGTTTTATTCATTTGCCGAAGGCCTCGCAAGAGGCTTTGGATAGCTTCCTGATGGATTCGCCCCAGTCGACAAAAATCATCAAGGAAAATTTGGGCTGGCAGGGGAAGATGATGGAAAGCCATTACAATCGCGCGATGAAGCCGTTGTGGAATTATCTTTTCATTGTCGGATTTGGCGAAGTCGACGACTCGAGTTTTCCTTCGCTCAACATGGCAGCGACACAGACTTTGTTTGAAGACCTGTGGTTGCAGTCTCAAGAGATCAGTGAAGAAAAGGCCGAGGCCTTCTTATTAAAAACCCTCGGCGAAGAAAATTTATTTATGAAGTATGCGAGGCGTGTCCGTGGTAGCGCCAAAACTTTGGAAGACAAAACGCCGTCACGATAACCGCCACAGCGCAGATCGCTCCGCCCACGCTGATACTAAAAGGCACAGAGACTTTCGCAGCCATCCAGCCCGCACGCGCATTGCCAATCAGGGGGCCTGACATATACGAGATCATTTCTATCCCGGAAAGACGTCCCCGCAACTCATTCGGAACGGTTTCATTCCAGATAATACCGCGGAAAAGTCCGCTCATCATGTCGGCGGCGCCGGCTAAGCCAAGGAATAAAAGCGCCACCCAAAGATGTTGGGCATAGCCCACTCCGATAATAAATACGGCCCACAGTGTGGCGGCGATCACGACGGCTCGACCGTGTCGAGAGACCTTGGATGTCCAGCCGCTAAAAACGGTCATGACCAAAGAACCAACCGCCATGGCAGAGAACAAGAACCCCGCAGCGGAAGCTCCTCCCCATTGTTCCGACATAGAAGGGAATAGCGCCACTGGAAAGGCAAAGGCCATGGCGACGATATCAATCAGATAAGTTCCGATGAGCTCCGGCTTGGAGACCGCATACTTAAGACCCTCTTTGGCGTCAGTCCATGGAGAATTATCCCTTTTCTCTGGATTCGGAATCTTGGACATCAGGTAAAGGGCAATAAAGGCCGCCACAAAGCTGATAAAATCAAATAGGTAGGCTCCCTTGATTCCAAAGCTCGCAATCAAAATTCCACCTAAAGCGGGGCCCACGATGGCGCCTGCAGAATAGCGGAAACTGCCTAACGCCCCGACGGCGGCATAGTCTTTTTTATCAACGATTTTCTGAGTCAGAGCATCCATGGCGGGACGGTGAAAGCCCAGGATGCTTTGGAAAAGCGCGACCAGGATAAAGATCAATGGCACCGAGGGTTTGTCGCTCCAAGCGTTTAACGTCAAACCTAAAATCATCAAGCTCATGAAAAATTCAGAAACTAGAAGCAGCTTCCTGCGATCCAAACGATCAGCGTAGGTGCCGCCCAGGATCCCAAAGATTAAAACGGGGCCCAACTGCACCAGGCCCAAAAGGCCGACCAGCCAGTTGTCTTTCGTCAATTCGTAAACCTGATAGGGGATGGCGACATAGCTCACCATGCTTCCTAAAAATGAAATCATTTGGCCGAAGAAAAGAAGTCGGAAATCGCGGTACTGTCTCAAGGGAGAAATATTTATAAACATCTCTGCAATTTAGATTTGGCCGCAGGGATTGTCAGTAAAATTCCTTGTCAAAAAGGAGGTGAAAAGGGCATGAAAAGCCTCCCTCATGTATTTTCACGTCGGCGCACGGTGATGATTCCTCGGCCATGAAAGCGGAATAAGAATAGAACTATGAAAAAATATATTATCACTTCCTTATTATTCGCGTTTACAGCCCATGCGGGACCGGATTTGACTTATTCAACCTCTTGCGATGCTCGCAATCAGATCGCCACTCTTTCTTTTGTCGGTGATATTCTTATTCACGACATGCTTTACAAATCAGTGATGGCGGGAAGTAAAGACTTCTCTCAGATCTGGAACCGCACGAACGGACTGATGCAAAAGGCTGATTTTTCTGTGGGGAACTTAGAAGGCCCCGCAGCTTTGGGTATCGATAAAATGGGAAGAGACCACGGCGACGTGGGGTTTACTTACGACTTGAATATTTACTCTGGCACGAACATGGTCTTTAACTTCCATCCGCGCATTTTGTCGGACTTGCAAAAGTCAGGATATGATCTTTTGACGGTCGCCAATAACCACTCCTTGGATCGCCACGCGATCGGTGTGGATCGTACCATTCAAGCGGCTCGAAATATTGGACTTCCAGTTGTGGGAACTCGCATCGCCGAAGAACGCAATGCCGACTTTCATCGTATCGCTACCATTCGCAACATGCGCGTGGCTTTTTTAGGTTGCACGGAAATGACGAATGGGCGCACGGATCACAAAGACCAAGTTCTTTCCTGCTATAACACCGAAAGAATTCTTAGCATTATCAAGAATCTTTCGTCGCGTTCCGATGTTGATGCGGTGATCGTGCTTCCGCACTGGGGCGTGGAATACAGTCATACTCCCGATAGCAAGCAGAAAAGTTTCGCTCGCAAATTCTTAGAGGCGGGGGCTACCGCCGTCATAGGCTCTCATCCCCATGTTTTACAGCCTTGGGAAAAATACGTAACGACCGACGGGCGTGAGGCTTTGATTGTATACTCGTTAGGAAATTTCGTGGCTTTCCAAAAAGACGTGCAAAGAAAAACCGGCACTGTGGCCTATGTCGGTCTTTCTAAAGAGGGAAACCAAAAAGCGAAGATCTTCGGTGTAGGTTATACACCGACATACCGTGATGGCTATGAAGTTTATCCGGTAGGCAGCGGTTCCTTCAAGAATGCCCTTCATCACGCGGCTCAAATGTTTGGAACACGTGCTCGTGTCGAGCCGACGAATGCTTTAGTCCCCGCGCTTTGTGCGAATAGTAAGTAAAAAGCTTTCATTGCTTCTGTTGCAAGGCAGGTGCTAGTGTCATAGATGATGACTGATAAAGAAAAGTTCCCTATGACTCTGGCGATACGTGAACTCCTGGCTCATAACGTGAGCTACATGGGTCATCTTTTTCCGTATCAGGAAAAAGGCGGGACGAAGCATTCCTCGCAGCAATTGGGAGTTGACGAACACATCGTCATTAAAACTCTGATCATGGAAGCTGACGACAAGTCTCCGCTCGTTGTACTTATGCACGGTGATTTGCAAGTTTCGACCAAACAGTTGGCGCGTGAATTGGGTGTGAAAACGATTTCTCCGTGCAAACCGGAAGTGGCCGATCGACATTCGGGTTATCAGGTCGGAGGGACATCCCCCTTTGGTACTAAACGAAAAATGCCCGTGTTTATGGAAAAAAGCATCGCTGATTTAGACGTGATCTATATCAATGGCGGCAAACGAGGTTTTTTAGTTTCCATGTCGCCGAAGGAAGTTCTTCGCCTTTTAAATCCTCAACTGGTCACGGTGGGAGTTCGCGAATGAGAGTCTGCACCTTCTTGTTGATTATCTTAAGTTTCTATTCAGCCTGGGCCCAGGCGCCAGCAAAAGCTCCGCAGACGATATATTGGCTCTTTTTTGATCTGCCGCCGGCTGTTGATTTTCGCGCCAGTCCTCCAGGATACATGGTCGAGATCCATCAACTGCTCACGGCTCGAATGCCTGAATACAAACATCAAGTCGTCGAAGTGCCTTTCTTACGCATTTTGCAGCAGTTGAAAAAAAAGATGAAAGTGTGCTCGTTGATGGTTTTAAAAAATCCGGAGCGCGCGAAATTCATTGAGTTCGGAACCCCGCTTCTGCAAGGATATCCAGCGGGCGTGATTACGCGAAAAGATGACCCTAAGATTTCAAAGTATGTGGTGAAGCCGGGCTTGATCGATTTCGATCGGATTCTCAAGGATGAAAGTCTGACTCTCGGTTTGGTTGCTGAAAGATTTTATGGCAAGAAAATCAACTCCAGCCTAGCAAAAAAAAATGAAGTCAAATTGGTGGAGAAGAAAAGTTTGAATGTCGATCATGAGCTCAAAGCTTTATTAGGATTGGGCCGTATTGACGTTTATCTAGGTTATCCCTTCGAAGCCGACAACGATAAATTCACCTTCTATTTTGTGAAAGAGGGTCTGGAAGTGTTGGATCCACGTGTGGGCTGCGAAAAATCTGAGTTCGGTAAAGAGGTCGTCGCTAAAACTGAGTCTTTGCGCAAGGAGTTTAAACTCGATGCAGAGTTCATTAAGGTTTATAACCGGTATTATTCGCCGGATGCGCAGAAGAAATATAAAAGCCTTCAATAAGTGAGTCTTCTGTCTTTGGTCTAGAATGGCCGCAGAACATTTCATTTCAAGACGTAAATAGCCGAAAAGATGCTTATGAATTCAGCATCGTTTTTTAAAACTTTTGTGGCGAAATGGGGAGTAGAGCTAGCCTTAGTTCTTTTCTGTGCGCTCGGAGTTTACCTTTATCAACATCCCCATTTCCTGACGAAAGTGGCGACGAAGGAAACTCCGCAAGAGGTGGTCGTTACTTTGCATAAGATCGGCGAAATTATTGAACGTGCTGAAGCGTCCGAGAAACTTTTTATCCATCACCGCAAAGCTCAAGACTTAGCTGATTACAATCAGCAAGTCTTATTGCTGAATTATCAGATGGGTTTGTTAACAAAACTTGTAACGGGTGATGCCGCCCTTCAAAAGAAAGCCGTGCAGTTGAACCGAGTTTTGCACACTCATTTTGAATCTGTAAATAAAGTTTTAACGGAGCGACAGCAAGGGCGGACGATACGTTTGCCAGCCAGCGCTTCGGTTTTAACGGAAGTGACGAAAATCTTTCCTCTGAATTCGGCTTCGGCCCCTTTTTGGCAGCGTATTGAATTCTTAGGAGTGGTCGTTGGTCTTTTAATGGCTCTCTTGGTTTTCAGTCGTGTCTGGCAAAAACAGGAAGCGCGTAAGCAAAAAACTTTGGCGGCTTCCTTACAAACCCGCTCTATTCTTTTAGACACGATTTTAAATAGTATGAGCGAAGCTTTGGTTGTCACCGACAGTAAAGGCTCCTTCACTCATTACAATGCGGCAGCACAAAGAATCATCGGCACGCATGTTAAAGACGTAGCGACAGAAGTCAGTGTGGAAGAAATCGGTTTTTTCAATGTGGTTAGTGGTGAAATCTACACTCAAAAGAATCTTCCGTTTTATCGCGCATTACGTGGGGAACAAGTCGATGATTTAGAAATATTTGTGCAGAATGAAACTCACCCACAGGGCACTTACATATCGCTCAGCAGTCGGTCCTTGAATGATATCGACGGAGGCATCGCCGGAGCGCTTGTTGTTTTCCGTGACGTCAGTCGTCGGAAAATGATTGAACAAGAATGGGCTCGAGCCCGAGAAGCCGCTTTAGAAGCGTCTTTAAAGAAATCAGACTTTTTAGCAGCCATGAGCCATGAGATCCGTACACCCATGAATGGTGTCATTGGGATGACGACACTCTTAGCGGATACGCCTCTGAATGAAGAGCAAAAAGAATACGTCGGGACGGTTAAAAGATCGGCGGAATCTTTACTGATGTTGATCAACGATATCTTGGATTATTCAAAAATTGAGGCGGGCAAAGTCAGTTTAGATCCTCAGGCTTTCGATTTAAAATTCTTGGCACGAGATATCACTGAGATGTTTAAGGCCACGGTCGCTGAAAAGAACGTGGGCTTAAAGATGCATATCTCTGACAAAATGCCCAAATACTTCGTCGGGGATGCAGGACGACTTCGTCAGATTTTAATGAATCTTATTGGAAATGCAGTGAAGTTCACTGACAAAGGCTTTGTCAGTTTGGATATCAGCGCAGTTCCGCAGGGAAATTCTTATGCTTTGAAGTTTGAGGTCAAAGACACCGGCCCTGGCTTAAAGGAAGAAGAACGGCGCTCCTTGTTTCAAAAATATTTTCAAACTAAGAATGGCGCCAAAGCGGGCGGCACCGGCTTAGGTCTTTCCATCTGTAAGCAACTTGTGGATCTCATGCAGGGTGAAATAGGCGTCGAGAGTGTCGTGGGTCTGGGATCGAATTTCTGGTTCACGGTGACTTTGCCGATAGCAAATGAACAGGACATTCCTAGATTCAGTGATACGAAGTTTGCAAAAATCTTTAAAGGCACTGTCTTAGTTGTAGAAGATCAAGTAGTGAACCAACGTGTAGCACAGAACTATCTGCGCAAACTGGGGCTGGATGTGGATCTAGCAAGCAATGGTCTGGTGGCTTTTGAAAAATGCCAGCATCAGAAATATGATTTGATCTTTATGGATTGCCAGATGCCGGTATTAAACGGTTTTGAGGCAACGAAACGCATTCGTCAGCTGAAAGGTGAAAAAGCTCAGACGCCGGTCATTGCACTAACAGCTGATGCAGGTGGTGCGGATAAAAGTATTTACACCGAATCCGGCATGAACGGCTTTTTAGCCAAACCGATTGAACTTCAGCACCTGCTAGAGGTTTTGCAACGATGGCTTCCGGCTCAAGAAATCACTTTGGATTTAAAAGCTCTCGCTCAATTAGAAAGTTACGTCGTAAAAGATCAAAACCTCGTGGCGGTCTTGATTGAGGATCTGGAGTTTTCAGCTCCCGGATTGATTTCTTCGATGAAAAAATCTTTCCAAGAATTTGACGTGACCGGTTTAAGCGAAGCGGCTCATGCCTTAAAGTCAGCGGCGGCCACTTTAGGAGCACAAAGATTGGCAGAGCTTTGCGCGACGGTGGAACAATTGACCGAAGTGCCGTCGGCCGCAGACTTCATCACACAGATTGAAGAACAGTTCACAACGTCTTTAAATGAACTCAAAACATATTTAGCAGAAAAGAAAGCCGCCTAATCAGGGCAGGAAGGAGAAGCGATGGCAAAAATATTAATTGTAGATGACCAAAGAAGTGTTTTGTTAACACTGGAAGCGCTTCTCGGCAAAGATGGACACCTTGTTACTGCTTGCACAAATGCCGTAGAAGCTTTGCATTCGTTGGCGCAAAGCGCCTTTGACCTCGTAATTACCGATGCCGTGATGCCTGGAAGCGGTGACGGCTATGCGCTCACTCGCACGATCCGTAAGCAACCTCTTTTGGCGAAAATACCCGTGATACTTTTGACGGGCAAACGAGAAAAATCGGATATTGAAAAGGGGATAGAATCCGGTGTGAATGACTATATTGTGAAGCCGATCGACCCCGAGTTGCTTTTAGCGAAGATTCGCAATCTGTTGGTTAAGAAACCTGAAGACACGGTTCAATTTTCCTCTGCCAGTGTGCGCTTTAAGGCGGAATGGGAGACGAAAACAGAGATCACCGCTTTGTCTGAATTAGGAGTGACTATTTCTTCTTCAACAGCGGTGCCCGTAGGTAAAATTCTGCGTATGAACTCACCTTTATTTGAAGAAATTGGTATTCCCAAAATTCCTCTGCGTATTGATTCTTGTGAGGAATTGACTGGTACTGAGCCCTTGTTCAAGATTCACGCTCATTTCGTCGGGATCACGGAAAAAGAACTCTCTCCGATTCGTCTGTGGATTCGTTCAAAGCGCAGCTACTAAAAAAGCCAAGGCCCCAGAATGGGGCCCCAGCGGTGGTTTCAAGATTTTCGCAAAGACGGATTATTTACAAAGCGGAAGAGCTCTGACCATCGAAGTGATCTGGCTGATTTTTTGATACTTGCTATTGGTTTTAATCACGGCCCAATAAGCACCAGTTCCTAATTTAATGACACCTTTGCGTGCCACTTGTTTTGCCATGATGCCGACACCGCAGTGAAGGTTGATGTACGGATCAAGAATCGTCTTCTTAGGGCTCGTCGCACTTAAGTTTTTATCCTTGTTCCAATCAAACTTACAGAAATTCCAACCCGTGATGTCTTGATAAGAAAGCTGCAATAGACCCTCGGAATACACGGGTTTTTTCGTGATAGGATCAGTACCCATCGTTGTTTCGTGCATTCTAGACAGAGGATTGTAATTGCTTTCGAATTTTGTCATTGCTGAGAAAAGCTGCGCCCACACGTTGGCACGATCATGATTGCTTAAAGAGGCGTAACGTGGACAGAAGTCTTTCATGTCACTTGCGCCGTTAAGCAATGAACTCCAGTCGTTTAAAAGAAGTTTCATGAGGTATTGTGACCATTGCTTTCTTTCGGGATTGCTTGAAGTCTCCCAAGAAAGGGCATGCATGGTATAAGTGCCGTCAGAAGGAACCGACGGGACAGAAGGAGCTTCGGTGCCGCCTGTGTCGACCACGGCGTAAACCATACTGCCACCTTTTAGATACTTAATAACGGCATCACGATTTTCCATCGCGACTGCCGGGCATCCCCAGCTACGACCTTGAATCACATTGGATTCTTGGACGTAGTTCGCACCATGAATGACGATAGCGCGTGAACGGGCATTGGAGTTCGTCGAAGAAAGTCCATCAAGGCGCAACGAAAGACCATTGCTGCCGTTATAAGACTCTGCCGCTTTATAAACACCCAAAGAGCTGGCATTGGAACCAGAGACGTTGCTGAACTTCTCAGCCATACCGTCGTGGTTGGAATCCGAACCCTTTCCATGGGCTACGTGCATCGCCCATACGCTTCCGGTTTTCATATCAATGATATAGAAACGTTTTTCTTTAGAGCTTTGTCCGAAGTTGATAATGGAAAGATAATTTTGATTCGAGAATCGCGATTTGTTTTGGTGGAAGTAAATAAGCGCGTCTTCCAAAGATTTATAAGGGACTATGTGGGAGGGATCGACGTGGTCATAGTTTTTGAGAATGGCTTCTCTTTGTGAGTCGGTCACACTTCCTGGTGTTTCGGTGATGGGTTTTTCCACCGTTCCCGAAGGTGCTTCGGCTGCTCCTTCTGATGTCGGGTCATCCGGGAGAGCGACTTCTCCTCCGCCACCGTTGCTACAGGCAACCATCGTGAGAAGAGATGTAGTTAAAAGCGCAGTGCTGAAACGTGAGAATAATGTTTTCTTTTTGCTAATTGGCATTATTCCTCCATGAATTTGTGCGTTAACAAACACTAACGGAGGACTTACCCGGACTGTGTATAAAACATTACGAATACTTCAAAATCAGGACAAGGGTTTTGAAGAACAGGACCTCATTCTGTAATAAACCAGACGATGGATGTGTGAAATAAGAGAATGTCTTGAAAGCCGCTCGGGGAGCGGTTCTTGTGGCTAGTTCCAAAATGTAACTGCAAAGAAAAAGAATGTTGAATAGATGTCGTTTTCAAATTTCGGGAGATGTGGCAGGAAGACCTGTTTCGTTTATAGGTCTTCCCGCGCGAAAGATTTAGTAAGTGTTTGATGAGCGGTGACTGCGGTTGACTTCATCATAGTCATCCATGTCATCATCCTCATCTTCCCAACGGCTGCTACCGCTGCGTCCGTATCTTGTATCTTCGTCGTCGTCGCTGAAGTTTCGGCTCATGCGGTCGTCGTCAAAATCACGACTGCTGTAGTTCGTGCCTTGACCGCGACTTGAGCTTGAACCTCCACGACCATAACGTGAAGAGCGGTCATCGTCGAAGTCTTCAGAGTAGCGACGTTGACTCATGCCACGCTCTTGATCGCTGTAACGACCTGAACCGCCTCTTGAAGAACCGCGTTCTTCACTCCAACGTTCGCTGCTGCCATAACCACGAGATGGTTCTCTTTCCGAACCATAACCGCCGCTATAGTTGCGTGATCCTTCATAACGACCGTAGTCTTCTCTGCCGTAGTCGTCTGATCCGCGACCACCACCGCGAGATTCGTACATGTCGTCTCTGCCTCCGTAATCTTGATAGCGGCGAGAACCTTGGCCACCATAGTCTTCATAGGAGCCACGTCCGCCACCACGAGATTCGTAGATATCTTCGTAACCGCGACCCGACGAGCTTCCTGACGCGCGACGAGTGGATTCACCGCCAGAGCGAGAGCTTGATCCGCCTGAGCGAGATGATGATGTGCTCGAGCGTGAGCCCGAACCAGATGACGAAGAACGAGTTCTGCCAGTAGAGCTACGGCCTGATGAGCTCCTTGAGCTGGTTGATCTAGTAGCCATGTCTTCCTCCTTGTTATGGCTGAAATGTCAGCCAAGTTATTAATTGTGAGGGCTGCGGGCGTGAACGACATCGGGTTCCGACCGAGCCGGCTTTTTAATTTTTTGCGCTTCCGATGGGCGAGTCGTTTTTTTGAAGTAGTCGAGTTTGACTGGTCTACCGTATCGCGCTGACTCAAATAGAGCCTCAATAATCTTAATATCAAGAAGACCCTCTTCTGCGGAAGGTTCTGGTTGTTGATCTTTCAAGATACATTCAGAGAAGTATTCCAGCTCTGGACCAAACTGATCGTGTTTTTTGAAAGTGTAGGTTTTGTCTTTTCCATTGATTGTCGTCGTCAGCTCCATGTCCTCGGCGTACTCATAAGCGTTCTCTAAACGCAGGCAGCCCTTGGTGCCGACAACGTCATATGAAGCGGTGTCGGAAGCACCGAAACTGATCGTGAAAGTAGCCACACGAGTTTCAGGAAAACGCAATGTTACCGACATCATCTCTTCAACTTCGCTAAAACGTTCATCAGAACTATTCATCGTCCAAGCAAAGCATTCCACAGGCTCATCACGGAAAAGGTAACGAGCGGCATTTAAACAATAAACACCGATATCTAAAAGTGGTCCGCCACCTTGCTCTGCCTGAAGGCGGATGTTGGTAGGATCTGTCAGTTGATAGGAAAATAGAGAGTTGAAAATGCGCAACTCGCCCAGCTTGCCGCTTTGTGCAATCTCAATGGCCTTAAGGTTGGCTGGATCAAAGTGAAGACGGTAAGCCACCATCATTTTCACGTCATTCCGGTCGGCGGCTCTCATCATCGAGATCGCGTCAGAGACCGTAGTAGCGATGGGTTTTTCAGTAAGGACGTGAATGCCGTGATAGGCCGCTTTTTCCGCAAACTCACGGTGATGCACATTCGGGGTGGCAATATAGACGGCATCAATCAAACCACTGCTCAGACATTCTTCATAATCATCGTAGTGATAAAGATTTTCGACCTTATATTTTTTTCCTAACTTTTTCAGTTTGGTTTCGTCGCCAGAGACCAAAGCGGTCAGTACCGAGTTTTTGGCATTTTTGAAACCCGGCAGAACGGCCGTCTGCGCGATATGTCCTAAACCGACAACGGCATAACGGATTTTTTGATTGTCTCTCATAGTTCCTCCTAAAGTTGTTGATACTGTGTTTTGAATTCCGCGTGCTTTTCGCTGTAGCCGTTGGGATGAGTGCGATGCCAGTTCCAGGCGTGGGCGATGATGGTGTCAATGTGCGGATACATTCGTTGCCATCCTAATTTACGTTGGATTTTTTGGCTGCTGGCGACCAGCACAGCGGGGTCTCCGGGCCGACGCTTTTCTTCTTTGACGATAAATTCAACCTGCGTTGCTCTTTCGCAGGCTTGCAGAATTTCACGCACGGAAAAACCTTTTTCACTTCCGATATTATAGACTTCGTTATTACCGGGTCTTAAAGAAGTTAAAGCTAAAGTATGCGCGGTCGCTAAATCCATGACGTGCACATAATCGCGTACGCAGGTTCCATCGGGCGTGGGATAGTCGGTTCCGAATATTTTGACCTCGGGCTGGGCTTGCAGTGCCGATTTTAAAATGCGCGGAATCAAGTGAGTTTCGTGCGGATGATCTTCCCCTATCGTTGCATCGGGGGCTGCTCCGCAGACGTTGAAGTATCTTAGGATTGCGTACTGCAAGCCATAGGCTTTGGCAAAATCCTCGATGACCATTTCAACCATCATTTTACTTTTGCCATAGGGATTTACCGGTTGACGTAAGTGATGCTCTTCGACCGGAATTTCTTGCGGTTCACCGTACACTGCGGCAGTGGATGAAAAGACCAGCTTTTCTACTTTCGCTTCATGCATAGCGTGCAAAAGTGTCACCGTATTTGAAACATTGTTGTGATAATATTTGTATGGGTTCTCGACGCTTTCTGCCACTTCGATATTTGCGGCAAAGTGCAAAACAGCCTCGATTCTGTATTCTTGAAAAGTTTTAACCAATAGTTCCGAGTGGGCCGTGCTTCCGGGAATAAAAAGAGCTTCCGGATGAACCGCCTTTAAATGCCCCTCTGACAGGTCATCAAGGACCAGCACTTGGTGACCTTCCTCAATAAGTTGGCGAACCACGTGACTTCCGATGTAACCGGCGCCGCCAGTAACTAATACACGCATAACTTTCCTCCTTTAAATCGGAGAATGGCTAAAGCGGGGCCATTCTGCTGTGTTTTTGTCTAAACATACTTTGGCAAGATCTAGGGATTCGCCGATCACGACATGCATGTCGAGATAGCGATAGGTTCCGAGGCGACCGATGAAGGTCACATTTTTTTCTGACTCTGCAAGCTCCATGTATTGTTTTAACAACGACATGTCTTCAGAAAGACGCAAGGGATAGTAAGGCGTATCTTTTTCCGTACACAGGGCGCTGTACTCTTTAAAGCAGACCGTCTTTTGGTGTTCTTCCCAGGGGGCGAAGTGCTTGTGTTCGGTGATGCGTGTGTACGGGACTTGTTCTTCGCAATAATTGATGACCGGATTTCCTTGAAAATCGCCCTCGGCAGTAAAGCGCTCAAACTTCAAAGTGCGGTAGCGCAGACGTCCTAATTTAAATTTAAAATACCCGTCCATAGGACCACTCCAAAAGATATGATGGAACTTGGATTTGTCTTCCGGAGACAGACGCGTTTTTAGACGGACCTCAATCGCAGGGTGATCCAGGATTTTTTTGACAATAGCCGTGTATCCTTCTTGTGGGATGCCCTGGTATTTCTGATTGTAGTAGTTGTCGTCATAGTTAAACCGCACGGGCAGACGCTTTAAGATCGAGGCGGGCAGTTCTGTAGGTTCAACACCCCATTGTTTTTTCGTGTAACCATAAAAGAAATTTCGATAAAGATCGGGTCCTAAGAATTTCAAAGCCTGCTCTTCAAAAGTTTGAGGTTCTGAAATATCCTTCTTACTTTGCTCTTTAATAAATTCTTCGGCTTCTAGAGGAGTCATTTTTTTTTGAAAGAACTGATTGATGGTCAAAAGATTGACTGGCAAAGAGAAAACACCTTTTTCCGTGACGGCCTTCACACGATTTGTAAAAGGAATGAAGGGGGACCAGCGGTTGACATAGTCCCAGACATCTTGGCGACTGGTATTAAAAATATGCGGACCATACTCATGCACCATAACGCCGGTTTCGGGATCACGGACGGTGTGACAGTTTCCCGCAATGTGTTCGCGCTCATCAAACACCGTGATTTTAAAGCGACCCGTTTCGGCAAGTTCTCGGGCTAAAACGGCTCCTGCGAATCCAGCACCTGCAATTCCAATTTCCGTTTTCATGTTGTCTCCTTATTGAATCGCTATTTCCAGTTGTTGAAAGTATCTGTCCAAAGCATCTTCTAAACGTGGCAGCAGTCGATAGCGTTCACTGCTTAATGAACTGTGGGCTGGCCGACGTGCCACGGCTCCCATTTCTTGGTACGACTTTTTGATGATGTAGTCGGATTTGTTTTCCGGAAGATGACTGGCCGCCATCGCGGCAAAGTCGGACCAACTGACATCGGCGTCGTTTGTTAAATGAATCAATCCTTTTTCCTGATCGACCAGAAGATCCAAACTGGCGTTCACAAGATCCGGCACATATGTCGGCGAAACCTTCGTGTCTTCCGGTGCATAAAAATTCAAATTACGATTAACAGTTTTTAAACATCGAGTGATAAAGTTGTATTCGTCCCAGGGGCCAAAGAAGGAACTTGTACGTACCACCAGGGCCTGATCGTAGGCGGTCAGAACTTTTTCTTCAGCTTGAGCTTTAGATCGCCCATAAACATTCAACGGAGCTACCTGACTGCTTTCTAAATAAGGATTCTCTTGAAGCCCATCAAAAACCATGTCGGACGAAAAAGTCAGAAATGCGATGTGATCCTTTGCGCATTCTTCGGCTAAGATGCGAGGACCTTCGACATTTTCTTTAAAACATTTCAAGGCCTCAAATTCCGCGCGATCGACTTTGACATAGCCTGCGGCATTGATCACCGCCCAAGGTTTGATATCATTCAGAATCTCGCGCACCTTTTCGCGGTTGGTTATATCCAAGCGACTGCGATCTAAAAGAAAGTAGGGGATGTTACGAATAGCACACACACGAGCAAATGCGCGACCCAAAGTTCCTCTTCCTCCAGTAATTAAAACGGCTTTGCGATTTTTTGACGGTACGGAAAGTTCTGAATACAGAGAAGCCGGAGCATAGAGCGCCCGCGAGGGATTTCGCCAACGCACAGTTTCGTTTAAAAGCGGATGCTCAAATGTCCCTGTTTCCGAAAGCGACTTCACCATCTTCGTCAAAACGGTGGCGCGAGGTTTACCGTCCGGCGTGCGCAGGTCATACACTCCGGGTTCGTAAAATCTTTCATCACGTGTGCACAGCGTATTCCAGTTGAAGGTTCCGAGAAGACTCCAGGCCGTGACCGCACGAATATCAGCACCCTCTGTCAAAAGTTTCGTGGTGGCTTGCCAAATTTCTGACATCCACAGCATTTGATCTTCACGGTACCCGCGCGTATGAACTTCGGTGACGGCGAGCGGCAGATGGTAACGATCCCAGACTTCTTTGAAAATAGTGTAGGGTGACGCAGAGACAAGTTGCCCGGTATCGATAGCACCGACATCCGCATAAGCGTGCAGATGATTCCCTCCGTGCAGGAAAGAAGGATAGTGCTCTAAGCGTTCATCTAAATAGCGATTGCTAAGCTGATAGTGATTGATACCTAGAATATCAGGGATGCATGGATTGTCTTGCAGCCATTTTAATTCGGCGTCGGTCACACCGTGTTTTACATAGGTGTAAAGAGGATGGGCCGAATCAACCTTTCCCATTAAAAGATCAAAGCTTAACCAGCGACGATTGTTTTCAAAATCGCGTTGGTAAGTCAGCAGCTCGGTGCTTTCAACACGTCCCATGTCTTCGGTTTGAATCAGTCGGGCCTCGGGGTTGATTTTGCGAATCTCCTGCATGGCCATGGACGTGGCCTTGCACTGTAAGTACAGCGCTTTCGTGAAGCTACGATCGTCGTGACGATGAGGAAACCAATGGCCATAAAGACAGCTAAAGCGGGCTGTGGTTAGAATTTCGTTGATAGGAGTGTAGTCATTAATCCAAGGATAGCGGCTTGCGAAGTCGCGCGCATAACGCGCCAATTTTTCAGGGAACTGGGGATCTAAAAGATTCGTGAATAGGGGACCACTTCCATGATGAAGCAGTCCTGCGATGGGCACAAGTCCCCGTTTTCGAAGAGCGTCCAAGCGCTGGTCCATGCCCTGCCAGCTATAGACGCCTTCTTTGCTTGAGACCTGCTCCCAAACACAAGGATAGCGAATGCGTTTAGCACCTAATTGGGCAAACATATCTAAGTCGCTATCTCTAAGAAGGTGGCCGTTATAATCAAGCTGGTTAAAGTATCTGTTACCAACCCGATTCAACGTGCATTCCATGCCTATCCAAATTTCTGGTTTGGTCACAAATCACATTCCTCGTAAAAAGTTGATGTTCATGGAATCCGTGTTCTTCAATCCCGGTAGCATGGCTTTGAGACGGGTATGATGTGTTTCTAAATGCGCCATCTTTTTCCAGGTCTCGTCCCAAGTGATGTCTTTTAAAAATTCATCAACAACATCCAGCCAGTCGGCATCGTACTTGTTGCGATCCAGAGCCTCTTCGATATGAGCCACAAATTCTTGCGCGGTTTCGCCAATGGCGACAAGTTTGCGATTGCCGTAGGGCTCCACCACGTCGCGAATAGGTGTGGAAACCACGGGACAGCCGGCGGCCAAATATTCCGGAGTTTTAGTGGGACTGATAAAACGAGTGGCCTCGTTGCGCGCGAAAGGCATCAAGGCACAATCCCAACCCGCCATGTATTTTGGAAGATCGGCATAGTCCTTCTTACCTAGATAATAAATATTGGGAAGCTGCGGTAAGCTTGCAGGATCGATCTTTACGACGGGGCCAATCATAATAAAGTTCCAGTCGGGACGAAGTTCTGCCGTCTGGCGAACAAGATCAATATCCATTCTTTCGTCAATCACGCCAATAAAGCCCATGCGTGGATGAGGAATGTGTTTTTGATCTTCGGGATCATTCTTATTGCCTCGAGCCGTATTGAAGTGATGAATGTCGATTCCACTTGGAAACGGATGAACATGTTCATGTCGGTCTTTTTTTGCTTCATACAGCGAGTAGCCACCGGTGAATACCAAGTCGGCCTTCGTTAATAGTTCTTGCTCGCGGTCTAATAGTTCGCGGGGGGCACCGTGGAATTTAGAAAGCTCATCCATGCAGTCATAAATAGTGACGGAAGGCGAAAGATGACGACTGAAGTTCAGCGCCATCGGCGTGTAGTACCAGGCCGCGTAGTCTTCAATCATTTCTTCATTCATTAAATTATCCAGCAGCTTTTGCAGAACTAAATCATGATCCTTCGCTCCGATTTTTTCTGGGAGGTGAGGGACGACCACGGTCACACCTTCTTTGGACTGATGAAGTTCCAACTCCGCTTCATCGGCCGAATGAAAAATCGGCTCTTCGATGAAGTACACTCGACGAAAGGTCGCGAAACGCGACATAAGATGTTGAGGTCTTTGGAATACAAAGTTCCAGCGGAGATGAGAGAACACAAGCAAGTCTGAAGCTTCACAAGTAAGACTCATGTTGCACCTTTCGAAAGTTGTTGAGGGAAAATGTTTTTTGGTGAGTTTTATTTTGAATCCAATTTGAATGCGGTTTCAAAAGGTCTCCGAGGCCGGTGCCTAAATACATAGTGCGAAAACGACAACAGGCTTTCATATTTAGAAGCAGTTGCGCTCTAGCTAACGCGGAGGGTTCCATGCCACAGCGAAATGAAATCACCTTAGATCCGTATCCTCGAAAAAACTTTCAACGAAGTAATTGGATGTCACTCAACGGCAGTTGGTCTTTTTTGTTTGATGATGCACAGGTATTTTCACACCCGTCACAAATTAAAGAATGGCCACTTAAAATCCAGGTGCCTTTTGTGCCAGAGTGTAAAGCCAGTGGAATCGGCGATACGGGATTTCATCCTCGCTGTTGGTACCAACGTCGCTTTGAGGTGCAACGAATTGCACGCAAGCGAATACTCTTGCATTTTGGTGCCGTTGACTACGAAGCGAAAGTTTGGGTGAACGGTTCGTATATAGGCAGTCATGAAGGGGGTCATACACCTTTTACACTGGACATCACCGAGGCCTTAAGCGATACCGGTGATCAAGTGATTTCAGTCTGTGCGGACGACGATCCTTTCGACTTAGCAAAGCCGCGTGGAAAACAAGACTGGCAAAAAGACCCACACAGTATCTGGTATCCACGCACCAGTGGAATTTGGCAGACCGTTTGGATTGAGGAAGTTTTTGAAACATACATAGAAAAATTGCGTCTGACTCCGCTCATTGAAAGATGGGAAGTAGGATGCGAAGTTTTTGTCGCCGGTCCTTGTGCTGACGGTCTTCAAGTGCGCGTACGTATGGAATGTGATGGAAAACTGTTGGCTCAAGACTCTTACGATGTCGTTCACAAAGAAGTGCACCGTCGCATCGCTTTTTCGGATCCAGGTATTGATGACTTTCGCAACGAACTTTTATGGAGTCCTGAAAAGCCTACGTTGATTACAGTTCATGTTGAGCTGTGGGATCGTAATTTTCTTTTGGATAAAGTGAAAAGCTATACGGCTTTGCGAAGTGTGGCCTTTCACGGCGATCGCTTCATGTTGAATGGCCGACCTTACTATTTGCGCATGGTTCTGGATCAAGGATACTGGCCCGACACATTTATGACACCTCCGTCATCCGAGTCTTTAAAAACGGACATCGAATTGATTAAAGCAGCGGGATTTAATGGAGTCCGAAAGCATCAAAAGATCGAGGATCCTGAATTCTTCTATTGGGCGGATGTTTTGGGACTTGTGGTGTGGGGTGAAATGCCCAGTGCCTACCGCTTCACGCATGAATCGGTGGAAAGAATTCTGAAAGAATGGGTCGAAGTCATAGATCGAGATATGAATCATCCCAGTGTAATTCTTTGGGTGCCTTTCAACGAATCCTGGGGAGTGCCGGACTTGGCAGAAAAAGAAAGTCATCAGCATTGTGTGCAAGCCCTGTATCACATCACTAAAACCTTAGATCCGACACGGCCCTGCATCGGAAATGACGGTTGGGAAAGTACGGCGACAGACCTTTTAGGAATTCATGACTACGATGATCAGCCTGAACGTATTTTGAAAAAGTACACTTCTCATCAAAACATTGGCGATGTGCTAACGAAGTATCGTCCTGGGGGACGTGTCCTGACTGTTGAAGGTTATCCGCACGGAGGTCAACCAGTGATGATCACGGAGTTTGGTGGTATCGCCTTTGTCGATCCATCCGAAAGAACTTCCACTTGGGGGTATTCGTCAGTGCAATCATCGGGAGAGTTTAGAAGAAAGTATGAGAAGTTGATGGATGCCATCCACCGTGTCGATCTTTTTTGCGGATTTTGTTACACGCAATTTACCGACACTTTCCAAGAAGCCAATGGGCTTTTCAAAGCCGATCGCACACCGAAATTTTCAATCAATGCAATGGCACGCGCCACTCGTGGAGCGGGGTACACTCGCGGAGAACTCCTGTCGACGCCTCAGCCGCCGCCGCTGCCACCCCCTGAACCAGATTTAGATCTTTAATTCTCTTCAAGAAAGGAGAAGTCATGGAAAAAGAAATAGTCAGCTCGAAGGAAAGCCAGCGTGTAAACACCTTGCCCGATGATGTTTACACAGAGGAGGCAATCACCATCCAAGCTTCTGCTAAGGAGCTCTATAACTTCTGGCGGGATGTAACACACTTCACTCTTTTTACAGAGCAGTTAGAATCCGTCGTTGTGACTTCAGAGACGAAATCGCATTGGGTTTGGAAAGCCCTTAAGGGTAAAAAGACCATCGAGTGGGACTGTGAAATTGTTCAGGAAGTGCCTTTTTCTTTAATTGCATGGAAATCAGTCGGCGCCACCGAAGATCTTCAACATTCCGGTCGAGTGGAGTTTTTGGAACTACCCTACGGTCGAGGAACACAAGTAAAAGTAAAACTAGCCTATGATCTTCCCGGCGGAAAAATCACCGAGCTTTTTGAAAAACTTCTTGGGGAAAGTCCCGGCCGAAATCTGCGTTTAAATTTGTTTAAATTGCGTGCCCTTTTTGAAGCCCGAGAAATACCGACCGTCGAAGGGCAGCCCGCAGGAAATAATCGAGAACACGAAACTAAAACGGCACTTCATTAAAGGAGGCACCGATGAGAGCAGTTTGTTGGCAAGGAAGTAACCATGTTGAAGTTGAAAAGGTTCCAGATCCACGCATTCTCAATCCTCGCGATATTGTGGTGAAGATCACCTCGACGGCGATTTGTGGTTCTGATCTGCATTTGTACGACGGTGTTATTCCGACGATGCAAAAAGGGGATATCTTAGGGCATGAGTTTATGGGTGAAGTTGTTGAGCTGGGTCCCAGCGTGAAAAACTTAAAGATCGGTGATAAAGTCGTTGTGCCGTTTAATATCTCATGCGGTCATTGTTTTTTCTGTGAGCGCAAGGATTACTCTCTTTGTGATAACAGCAATCCCAAACCCGAAGTTGCGGAAAAAGTTTACGGTCACGGTGGTGCTGGTCTGTTCGGTTATTCGCACATGTATGGCGGTTATGCCGGCGGCCAGGCCGAGTATGCGCGCGTCCCATATGGGGATGTGGGGCCATTGGTTGTTCCCAAAGATATGGACGATGATAAATTGCTTTTTCTTAGTGATATCTTTCCCACGGGATACATGGCCGCGGTGAACTGCAATATTCAAAGAGGTGATACAGTCGCGGTCTGGGGTTGTGGACCCGTTGGACTTTTTGCAATCCAAAGTGCGTATTTGCTGGGAGCTGAGCGCGTGATCGCTATTGACCATGTTCCAGAGCGTTTGCGTATGGCCCGTGAGGTTTGCAATGCCGAGACCTTAAACTATGAAGAGGTCGACGTGCTGGATTCTTTGAATATCATGACGGGTGGACGCGGCCCTGACTCTTGCATTGATGCGGTGGGAATGGAAGCGCATGGGACGGATCTTTACAGCAAATACGAGCATGTGAAAATGGTAGCGAAGATGACGACGGATCGACCTGTAGCACTTCGCCAAGCGATTCAGGCCTGCCGAAAGGGGGGGACCGTTTCGATTCCAGGTGTTTATGGAGGCTTGCTTGATAAAGTTCCCATGGGAGCAGCGTTCGGGAAAGCTTTGACGATGAAGATGGGACAAACTCATGTCAAAAAGTATATGCCAGAACTTTTAGATCTGATTTTGCAAGGAAGAGTGGATCCATCGTTCCTTATCACTCATCGCATTTCCATCGATCAAGCACCGGACGCATACAAGATGTTTAAAGATAAACAAGACAGTTGCGTCAAAGTCGTTATCAAAAATTAAATTGAAAAGCCCGCGATAAACGCGGGCTTTTTTTAATAATTTCCTTTGTGATGTTTGTCGTAGCCGCGGGTGTCACGGTCACTGTATCCCAGATCATCTCGCGTATAATTGTGAGTGTTCTTTTCAGGGGTTTGGCGCATATTCTGTCTTCCGCCGGTGGTTTGATAGCTATCCTGCTTTTTATCGCGCTCGGTGTCTTTGATATGACCTTTAACGGATCTTCCATGGGTATGCATAAGACCTCCTGGTTATTTCACTCCTTCATCTTATCAAAACTTGTCATTTTTTCCCCTCGACGAAGAAACGGAAACGACCACGTCATTCGACACAGGATGTGCTCACTCATATTTTGAAAAGGTATTGTGGAGCCTATAAGGATAAAAAGGGGGGTAATTATGGCAAGCATTTATGACGTGCTGAAAAAAGACCACCGCGAAGTCGAAAAACTTTTTGAAAAAATCGAAGACTGTCTGGACGGCGAAGAATACGCTGAAGCTGAACATCTTTTCGATACTTTAAAAACAGAACTCACGGCCCATGCCAAAGCTGAAGAGCAAGTTTTCTATGAGCCCTTAAAAACGGCCGCTAAAGAAAAAGAAGGAGAAGAGCTGGCGTGGGAAGGCGGAGAAGAACATCACGTGATGGCGCTTCTTTTAAATGAGCTTTCTCGTATGGATGCGGAAGAAGAAGAATGGAAAGCAAAAATCAAAGTTCTTTGTGAGATCGTCGAACACCACGTCGAAGAAGAAGAAGGCGAAATCTTTCCGCAAGCTAAAAAATGGTTTACGAAAGAACAAGAGCAACAAATTGCTGAAGATATGAAAGAAATGAAAAATAAATACAAAACCAAAGTGGAGGAAGCTTTGGAAGAGGACATAGAAATTCTGATGCATCCTCTGAGTCAAAAGCACAGCCATTCGAGCTCTCATCAACGTCAGATCTAAAAATGAAAGCCGTGTTGCCAAACAGCAATACGGCTTTTTCCCAAGAAATTTTTGTCCCGAATCAAGCTAAAATAAACTCTGTGGACAAACGACAATGAAAAAACTCAGGGCGTAATTAAAAGTCAGAAATTTTAAGATCGCCTGTTGGCTTGCCTACAAAACGACGTGTTAATTGTAGTGGTTGCAAATGGAGCTGCTTCATGAAAATCGTCAGTTTTAAACCGATCTATGGTCCCAATGTCTATCACCATCTTCCCGTTATGGTCATGAGAGTGAGTCTTGAAGAGTGGACAGATAAGCCCAGCAATGAAATTCCTGGTTTTGTCGATGGGCTTAAAACAGCTCTTCCCAGTCTTTACGATCATACGTGTTCACCAGGCGTTCCTGGGGGATTTTTCCAACGCTTAGAAAGAGGCACCTATATGGCTCACATCATTGAGCACGTGGCATTGGAACTTTCTACGATGAGTGGCATGGATATGACATATGGTAAGTCTCGTTATGCAGGGAAGCCGGGCCTGTACGATGTGATCATTCGCTTTGATAATGAGGGAGGCATGGTGGAATGCCTTCGTTCGGCTTTCAATCTCGTTGAAGATGTGTTGCACAACACCAGTGTCGACGTTCCTTATTTCTTAAACAATATTAAAAAGGCGTATAAACGAAGTGCATTGGGTCCAAGTGCTGAGTGCTTAGTTAAGGCCGCAAAGAAAAAGAAAATTCCCACAAAACGTATTGGATCAGAAAGTCTGATTCAATTGGGTTATGGTGTGAAGCAGAGACGCGTGCAATCGGCGATCACCGATCGCACAAGCTTGATCGCGGCGGATCTAGTGCAAGACAAAGAGATGACAAAATCTCTCTTGCGACAAGCACTAATCCCTGTTCCCCATGGAGTTACTATTTATGATGAAGAAGAAATTGCTTCTGCGATTGAAGGGCTTTCTGCTCCGTATGTTTTGAAACCTTTTGATGGTCATCACGGCGAGGGAGTTCACTTAAACCTCCAAAACGTGGAAGAGTTAAAGCAGGCTTACCATAATGCGAAGGCCCTCTCGTCGCGTTTCATTATTGAAGAAATGCAGCAAGGCCGGGACTATCGTGTGTTGGTTATTGATGGCAAGTTCGCGGCGGCGGCAGAGCGCGTGCCACCTTTTGTGGTCGGCGATGGGAAAAGCACTATTGCCAATCTCATAGAAAAGCTCAACTCAGATCCTTTACGTGGTGATGGGCATGAAAGCTATCTTTCTAAAGTTGTTATCGACCCGATCCTCACGCAGCATCTGGTAAAACAAGGTCTGAATGTCGAAAGCATCCCAAGCGCCGATCAAAAAATCACCCTGCGTGGGAATGCCAATCTCTCTAGTGGCGGAACGGCGATTGATGTGACTCAATCCGCGTCACCAGAAGTGCGAATCCTTTGTGAGCGCA
Source organism: Bdellovibrio bacteriovorus (assembly GCF_001592745.1). Taxonomy (NCBI): domain Bacteria; kingdom Pseudomonadati; phylum Bdellovibrionota; class Bdellovibrionia; order Bdellovibrionales; family Pseudobdellovibrionaceae; genus Bdellovibrio; species Bdellovibrio bacteriovorus. Next base: position 414,995 of record NZ_LUKD01000001.1, on the reverse strand, counting down.
TCGCGCGTTTGGTCGGTCTGGACATCTGTGGGATCGACATAATTTCTAAGGATATTACGAAGTCCATTGCAGAAGGTGGACTTGTCATAATTGAAGTGAATGCGGGGCCGGGTTTGCGGATGCATCTTCTGGATAAGAAAGAAGATGAGCCGCATGTAGGTTCGATGATTGTCGATATGATGTATAAAGATGAAGAAGAAGCTCGTATTCCTATTTTAAGTGTGACGGGAACGAACGGCAAAACAACCGTAGCACGGCTTCTTCATAAAATTATGTCCGACAATGGAAAAAAATGCGTCGGTATGACAAATACTGATGGTATCTGGATTGGTGAAAAGAAAATATGTTCGGGTGACTGTTCAGGTCCACTCTCAGCAGACATGGTATTAAGTGATCAAGCCGTCGATTGCGCGGTTTTAGAATTAGCTCGCGGAGGTTTGCTTCGTGGTGGCTTGGCCTATGATTGGTCGGACGTGGGCATAATTACGAATATTCGTTCCGATCACATCGGACAAGATGGCATCGAAACGGTGGACGATATTTTGTGGATCAAATCGCTTGTCGCTGAACGTGTTCGGCGTGGGGGAACTTTGGTGCTCAATGCTGATGATGAGCACTGCATGTCATTAATTCATAACAATCGCGTTAAAAAGCATGGTTGCAATATCATTGTCTTCTCAACTAAGCCAGACAGTCCTGCATTTGCCGAACAACTGTCGATGGGGCGAGATGCGTGCTGGCTTGAAGATGGTCACTTAGTGATGTCGTACAAAGGAAGTGTGCAAAGTTTGGCCTACGCCAGCGACATGCCGATTACTTTAGGCGGCATGGCCGAGTTCCAAATTTCAAATATACTGGCAGCGTTGGCCGCCAGTATCGCAATGGGAATTCCCGCAGAACGAGTTTTAGACTCTATTCAGAACTTCCACCCCGCATCGGAAAACAAAGGTCGCTTAAACCTGTATCGTGTCGGGGCTGGTTACGCGATACTGGACTACGGTCACAATGCAGATGCAATCACGAACGTCGGTGAGATGCTGCGTCGCTGGACAAATTTCAAGAAGACGGTGGTTTTGGGACTTCCCGGCGATCGCTCCACAGAAATCATTCTTTCAGGGGCAAAGAAAGCCGCCGAATACTTTGATAAAGTCATTTTGCGGGATGATGCAGACCTTCGGGGTCGCCTGCATGGAGAGCTACCAAAACTTATCGCCGAGATGTTTAACAAAGACTTTCCTGGTTTGGAACATGAAATTTGTCTGAAAGAGGACGCGGCTGTGAGCCAAGGGCTTTCAGAGATTCAGGAAGACGAAATCCTTGTGATTCTTTACGAGGATATTAGCGCGGTCATGAAAGCCATGCGTGAATACGACCCTGTGTCGATTTTGAATCTTCCGCAGCCCGAGGAAAGACCTTATCAGGAAGACTCCCATGTAGCGTGGCAATAAATGTTTATCTATCTGCAGAAGGGTCAGTATTTCGATGGTACACAGTTTCTGGGACAAGATATTTTTGTCTCAGGGACTAGTATTAGTAAAATCGGAAAACTTGAAGCGGCAACGCTTAAAGATCTTGAAATCGAAAGTCTGGATTGCACCGGCTGCTATCTGATTCCGGGACTGATTGATCCTCACCTGCACTTAGCGGGTGGCAGTGGCGAAATCGGAGGCTTTCATTCACAGTCCATGAGTATTTTATTATCCGAAGCTGTCGCTGGCGGTGTGACGACACTCATTGGAACCATTGGAGTCGATACGACAACAAAGTCTATGCCCGAGCTTATCGCTCGCTGCAAAGCCTTTAATGAGTTAGGGCTGACGGCCTACTGCTATACCGGTGGTTATGATTGTCCTCCGAAAACTTTGACGGATTCTGTTCGTAACGATCTTATTTTTATTCCCGAAGTGATTGGTGTCGGAGAACTTGCCATCGCCGATCGCCGTGCTCCAGAGCCGGATCTTAAGGATTTGGCGAAAGCCTGCATTGATTCCTATGTCGGCGGCATGCTGGCAAATAAGCCAGGCATCTCTCACATCCATGTGGGCGATGGCAATCGCCGAATGCAGACCTTGCGTGATTTGATGGAAAAACATGTCGTCTTACCCGGAAACTTTCACATCACTCATATCGGTCGCAGCGAAGCTCTTATCAAAGAGGCTGTCGAGATGGCGCGACGAGGATGTTACGTGGATCTTGATTTGTGGGATCGTGATTTCAGTTATTGGTATCAAGTCTATTTGGAAATGAAAGGTCCCTTGGATCAATTGACCGTGTCATCTGACGCCAGCAAAGGCCCACCTGCAGATCTTTGGTATGAATTAAGAACCTGTGTGCTTAAACATGGTTTTAAACTCGAGGACTTGTTAAAACATTTTACTAGCAACACGGCTCAAGCCTTGAAACTCAGCCGGAAAGGGCGCCTTGCCGTCGGCTGTGACGCCGACATCGCTGTGTTTGATAAACAGACCTTTGAGATGAAACATGTAATTTCCCGAGGACAGATCCTGATGAAAGATGGAAAATTAAATTTCATTAACAGACCTCCTGAATCAAGAAGGGAATTTGATGTTTATGGAATCCGCAAAGAAAAAGATCCGTCGATCTGAAGCCAGACATGTCAAAGTACTCCATCCCCACGGAACACTCATTATCATTGGAGGACGTGAGGATAAAACAGGAGAAAAAAGAATCTTAAAAGAAATCGCCGCCCGAGTGAATGGCGGAAAGCTCATTGTTATCACCGCCGCTAGTGAAGTGCCCGAAGAAGTTTATCCCGAGTACCGTGAAATCTTTAAAAAACTGGGCGTCAAAAAAATCGAACACTTTCACTGCAATCAGCCCGAAGAAGTTCGTAATATGGACCTGCAAAAAATGTTTGATAAAGCGAAAGTGGTTTTTTTCACCGGTGGGGATCAGTTAAAGCTGACCAGTAAGCTTGGTGGCACATTGGTGATGGATTACATCATCGACGTTTTTAAAAAAGGTGGAACGCTTGCAGGAACATCTGCCGGAGCAAGTGTGATGGGTGAAATCATGCTTGTTGGAGGAGAAAATGCCGAATCCCACAAGGTGGGAAATTGGATGATGGCTCCGGGAATGCGATTTGTGGAAAGTTTAATCATCGATCAGCACTTTGCTCAGCGGGGTCGTATTGGCAGACTTTTGGGGGCGGTCGCCCTAAATCCCGGCGTCTTGGGAATTGGGATTGATGAAGGGACGGCGATCATCGTTGAAAATGAAAAGTTTCGTATCATGGGTGAAAATGCAGTTTACGTCTTAGATGGCCGGGGCGTAACGTACACAAATATTTCTGAGGCCTCTGCGGACCAGACGATGTCGATTCATGATGTGAAGCTACATGTTCTTTCTGAACCTGAAGTCTTTGATTTGAAAAAACGCACGGCGCTGTCCCTGTCTTAGAACAAGCCGGCCGACGCCGGACTTGCCACCGGCTCCGCGCGGTTGAATCATAAATTTTTAAAGCGAGGATACTATGCTTATTTATGAAGCTCTCCGTAAAGATCATGACGATGTAAAAGAACTCTTAGCCCGCTTGCTTGAGCTTGATGAGACTCGAGAAGCCTCGAAAGAACGGTCCGACTTAATTGAGCAGATCGTCGAAGCTCTGATTCCACATGCGCGCGCAGAAGAGGCGGTGCTTTACAACTCTCTACGTATGCTAGAGGCGTCTAAAGATGAAGCCATGCACGCGTATCGCGAACACATGGAAGCCGAAGGTCTGTTGCGTGTCCTGCAAGTGCAAGACAAAGCAAACTTACCGTGGAAGGCCACCGCAAGGAAACTCCGCCAGTCCTTAGAACATCACATTCAAGAAGAAGAAGGCCACATGTTCACCACCGCACAAGGTCTTTTTACTGATGAAGAAGCTGAAGCGATGACAGACGAATTTTTGGATATGAAGATGGAAGTCAGTGAGAAAGGATTCATGGGAACAACCTTGGATATGATCACGAACCTGATGCCCCCAGAAATGTCGGATGCGCTTCGTAACAATAACAATCGCCATATTCAGTAATATTTATTTTCAACCGGCGCAAGGATCGTTGATCTCGAGCCCCGCCGGTCACTTTGAGGCTTTTCTAGGAAATGCGGGCGCGGCCCTTGAGGGTTCCGCAGGGAATGTTTTATTCAATCCAGCGGGTTTAGCGTTTGCTGCAGATAAAAAATCTTTTTTGTCTGTCGCCGGAACCGCCATTGGTTACTCTGAATTAGGTCAACGGGAAGGATTAAAAAGCGAAGGGCAATTGAATTCTCGCCCGCTGTTTACAGGCTATTCGTCTCCCTATGATGAAAATCTTCGTCTCAGTCTTTTTTATTCCGAGTTTTCGAATTACACCCAGTACACACAAACTTCTAGCTCCGATTCAGAAATCACTTATGAAAGATCTTTGGTGGGTCTTTCTTACGCTGGCCCTATTTCAAACAAAACGGCCTGGGGGTTTACGGTGGGAGTCGATTTCCAAGAAAAAGACGTTATGACTTTTCAAAAAACGCCTGTCGCCTCTGAAAAAGATTTTCAACAGCAAATGTTCTTTTACGTACAGCCCGGACTGATGTGGCAAGTTTCAGATAAATACACGACAGGTCTATCTATCAGTTGGCGAGCCCTGAATCTCGATTCCGAAGGGAACACAATCACAAGTTCTGTCACCAACGATCTGCGCCGCTACTCTCCGGACCGAGATCCTCTTTTAGGAGTGACGATGGGGCAGGGGTGGAACATGGAGCGTTGGAAAATCTTAGCGGATCTGAGTTATGCCTTTGAATCACCCCAAGATAAATTCTGGAGTCTTTCTTTGGGAGCACACACGTATCGCGGATCTGAAATGGATGTGCTTTTTGGTTTTCAGCACATGTCTGGTGCATCCTATTTTCGTGATCTTGGAAGTATCGGCGTGAATTTTAAACAAGCTCATTATCAATCGACCATGGGTCTTTATTTTCAGACTTTCAATGGCCATGAAGAAGGGGCTCTAACGTCCAGTGAATTCGGAGTGATTTTTTCTGCGTCTTTTGAATTTTGGCAGAAAGATCGCTAAAAACAAAAGTCGCTTTGACTGAGTTCTGGAACGAGCATCCACTAATAATATGCGGGGAATATTTGCAGCCCTTTTTGTGGTGACCCTAGTTTTGCTGCCTGCTTTTTGCTGGGCGCAAGAAGATGCTTATGCGGACGACGCGAATTCTAGCTACAATCAATCACAAGCGAGGGTGTATTCAGATTTCGATGATATTGATGCTTTAGATTCGTTGGATCGTCGAAACTTGAATGCGGCTAAACCCACTGAACAATTGCCGGTCAATCCCCAAATTAAAAACAAAGACTCTGAATGGGTGCTTGCTCCCATTCCATTTTACAATCCGTCACAAGAATGGGGACTGGCCTTGGTGGCGCAGTATATTTTTTCCCACAAAGAAGGGGAGTCGCCAAGTGTCATAGGTGCGGCCGCCTTTGGAACCGAGAAGAAATCTTACGGAGGAGCCATTGGTTACTTAGGTCGTTTGCGTGAAGATCGTTGGCGAGTGGGGGTTGCGCTCGGAACGGCTCGTATGTTGACCAACTTTTACGGCGTGGGTCGCTTTCCGCAAAACAAAGAAAATTCAGTGCTACTTCAGCAAGATGTCAAGTTTGCAGGTTTGCAAGTAACACCAAAAATTTTCGATCGTCTTTATGTCGGTCTGACATTAGTGGCTTTTGAATTGGAGAATACTTTTCCTGATTTCAATATGCCGGCTTTCATCGATGAAAAGTTAACAACATCCACGTGGGTGCCCGGTCTTAAGATCGAGTATGATTCCAGAAATGACACCTTTTATCCCACCAAGGGCGGACTCTTAAGTGGAAACGCTTTATTCCATGACAAAGACTTCGGAGAAAATCATGACTATCAGACCTACAGTCTTTCCTACAATCGCTATTTTGGTTTAGCTCCGGCGCACGTTCTCGCAATGAGGGGGCTTGCAGAAACTGTCTACGGTGATGTGCCGTTTTACTCTTTACCCATGTTCGGATCTCAAAGTGATTTGCGGGGGTTTGAAGCCGGTAAATACCGGGACCGCGTTTTATGGGCGGCGCAAGCGGAATATCGCTATCGCTTCACTGACCGCTGGGGGCTTGTTCTTTTCGCCGGGATGGGACAGGTGGTGCACGATCTGGATGAAGTGAATTTCGATGACACCTTGACCAGTGGAGGAACGGGGTTGCGCTTTAAGATCGCCAGCAATAATCCCGTCGATTTTCGTGTCGATGTTGCCAGCGGTGATGGCGAAATTTCCTGGTACTTTAGTGTCGGTCAGGCTTTTTAATCTTCGGAGGAGATATGAAGAAATTTGTCATGGTTTCGATGCTTTTATTTTCGTTAAAGGCTTTTCCCGCAACACCTCCGGCGGAACAGCCTCGCTGGCCTCAAGAATATAAGATTGCGAATGAACGTAAGGTCACGGTGTTTCAACCTCAAGCCGAATCTTTGAAAGATAATGTTTTAAAAGCGCGAGCCGCCTTAAGAGTCCAAGACGGAAAAAACGAAAGTTATGGCAGTATGGTGGTTACCGGATCCGCCATGATTTCGAAAGATCAAGCCCGTGTGGATATTCGAGATTTAAAAATACAACAGGTGACGCTGCCTTCTCTTACGGAACAGGAAAAATCTTTGAAAGAAGAAATGGAAAAACAGTTCACCGGAAAAAGCATGGAAATTTCCTATGCTTCGCTCTTAAAAAATTTGGAGGTCAACGGGGAGCAAGTAAAAAAAGTGGCGGATCTTAAGAACACGCCCCCACAGTTCATTTTTTCAACGGTTCCTAGTCTGCTTATTATGGTGGATGGAGAGCCCGTATGGACCGACATCAAAGGAGTCAAAGGAGTGCAAAGGATACTCAATTCCTCGGCTCTTATCATGCATGAAGACAAAAAGCCTTATTATCTTTGGGCTTTGGGAAAATGGTTTGAGGCTTCTGAACTTCATGGTGAATACCGAATCAGCAAAGGTCCTTCCTCCAAATACGAAATGACCAAAGATGATTTGATTAAGGAAAAAAAAGTCGATCCCATTGCGGGAAAGACCACCGATGGCAAAAGCATTTATGGCAATGCAACACCTAAAATTTTCATCGCCACAAAGCCCACTGAACTTTTGCAATCCGATGGGGACCCTCAATATCAGTCCATCTCTGGCACAAGTCTTCTTTATATGTCCAATTCTTCGAATTCCATTTTCTTGGATTCAAAAAGTAACGAGTATTACGTCTTGGTGTCCGGAAGGTGGTTTAAGAATAAAGATCTTTCTGGGGATTGGGCTTATGTTTCCGCTAAAGAACTTCCAGCAGATTTTAAAAAGATCCCTGCGAACAGTCCCGTCGCTGAAATCTTGGTCTCCGTTCCAGGAACTTCACAGTCGACAGAGGCGTTGATCGCGACACAAATTCCCCAAACGGCGACGGTGAAACGAGATCTGAAGCCACAAAAAATCGAATGCGATCAAGGTCGAATTCAGTGGGAAAAAATCACGGGCACCTCGTTAGAGTATGCAAAAAATTGCAATTCGCCGCTCATCAAGGTTGAAGATAAAATGTACTATGTTGTGCAGAATGCCGTTTGGTTTTCTTCAGACTCACCGGCAGGGCCTTGGGTTGTAGCAGTGGCGGTGCCAAAAGAAATTTATAACATACCGGCCTCCTCGCCACTTTATTATGTGACCTATGTGCATATTTATAGTGTTACGAAGGATGTCGTCACTGTAGGTTACACTCCTGGATACAATGGTACTTACGTTTCGCCAGATGGAACTATCGTCTATGGCACTGGCTATAACTATCCGTCTTATCAAAGTTCGACGGTGTGGTATCCAGCCTCGGCGACTTACGGATTCGGCGCGGGTTACGGCTGGGGCTACACCGATGGATTTTTTATGGGCTTTGCGATGAGCACGATGATGTATCCTTGGGGATGGGGCACATGTTGCTGGGGTGGCGTTTATGTGAATGTCGATGTCACGAATGTCTATACAAAATGGGGAAAGCACTCAGTGATCACTGGGCCCACGGGGCGAGGTATGACTGTCAACACCATCGGAGGTGCAAAGTTCGCTCGGGGTAATAACGACAATATCGTCTACACTCGCAAAGACGGACAAGTCTATCGTCGTACGGGCAAAGACAGTTGGCAGCGCTACTCAGGTCCCGGTACGTGGTCGGATGTGGCTCGCGATAATCAAAGCGTTAAAAATGAACTAGAGAACATGCATGCCAGCGGAAACTTTAATGAGCGTCGCGATTTGCCCGAGCGTCCCGCAGGGGATCATCAACCTTTGCTTCGCGGTGGGGGCGGGTTTGGCGGTGGCGGTTTTAGAGGTGGAGGCTTCCGACGCTAGGCTTTTTTTCTTTACCACGTAGAACGCCCACAGAAATATGATAAGAATCCGTGAGGGCTAAAGCTTTGTGCCAATAGCCTGCCGGAATGTATAACCAGTCTCCTGGTTTTAAATAACAGCGCAACTCCGCGCGAGTTGTTTCTTTTTGCAAGTCCTCAAGTTGCGAAGGCTTTTGAATCAAGGCTCCCGGATTCACCGTGTTCTTGCGAAGACGAAATTCTTTTTCTCCATCGCTTTGAATGACGAACACGTCTTCATAATCATAATGCCAGTCAAAACCTTCTTGTCCTGAAGGTGTACAGTAAAGTTGAACATCGACTGGTTCGTTGAATAATCGATAAAAATCTCGCGCGACAGCGGCGAACAGGGGATGGGCTTGCTCGGCATGACGAACTAAAACCGTGCGGCCTGATTCAAACCCTTTGCGTGCCTGACTGAAAGTCAGTTGTCCCGTGCAAAGCTCTTCTTCTATAGGAAGCTTTCCCTGTAAAGGGAGCCAGCAATTTTTATGGCCGGTATAGAGGATTTCATTCAGTGTGTTCCACGAAAGGCAATTGCGAAGAAAAGACGCTTTTTCCGGCGCCGCATAGGGTTCCCGCGACAAATGAGTTGTCGAAAAATCTGACAGTGTCATGGGAGCGAGAAGTTGTTCCAGGATCGACATCAGTGCTTCCTTCGGTCTAAGAGCGGAAATCATTGAATAATCCCCGAAGGGGGAAAGTACAAATTACGGTTAATTACAATTTAGGGCAGTCCCTGGAATTACTTCATGTAAAAAACGGGAAGGACACCTTGTACTCCAACTGATTTGCTTTTAGCCGTGCCATGCTTCTTGCTTTGCCTCCATGTGCAATTAAACGGAGATGACATGAAAAATTCATTGATCAATGCCGCACTCGCGGCATTAGTGGTGACAGCTTCAGGCGCGGTAACCTACGCGCAATCAGCAGGGACTCAGCAGGCAGTATCCAAAGACCAACTGGTGGTGGGAAAGCGCTATTATATTTCAGCCGATTCCTTGAACGTTCGTTCTAGCAACTCGACCGCTCCAGGCAATATCGTCGGGAAACTTTATCGTAACGATATCGTTGAGGTGTATGATGTGTTGAATGCAGCGACCCCATTGGTGCAAGTGAAGATCGTGAAGTCTTCCAGCATTTCTAATCAAGGTGAGCTCTATGTCTCTAAAGATTATTTATCTGAAAAAGAGTTCGTTCTGCCTTTGTCGAAATATTTCGTGATTCAAAACGTAGCGACGGAAAAAACTCGTGTGTATGAGCGTTGCACGGTGACTCCGGATTGTCCTCATACTTTGGTGATGGAAACAGACATGGTTGTGGGACGTCCTGAGGAAGGTTCAGAAGAAGATCCAAATGCCTACAAAACCTGGGTGGGTCATGGAAAGATTTCTGAATGGGTGAAGTTCTATCAAGACGGTCTTGGTTTTTACCCGCGCTGGTACACCAAAGGTCAAGATATCAGCACGATTCCAAAACCAATTACGGACAGCATGAGTCTGTACATGGGTTCACAAAGATGGATTGTTAAAAACGACCAAGGTAAGAAGTCCAATTATGGTGCTTTTGGTTGGTATGCAGCGAAGCTGACTCCGGAAGGTGAAAACGGCGGCGTGAACTATCAATGGATTCACGGAACGATGGGCTGGGGTAAAGACGGTTCCAAGCCGATCGAAATCACTCGCGGCAAAATGATTAACTTCTTTGCCAATCCGGGCTCGCATGGTTGCACGCGTGTTGAAAATCGCGCGGTGGCCTATATGCGCCATCTTTTGCCGGTAGGAACTGATGTTTACCGTGTCTATGCGCGTGAAGCCACTCGTGAAGGTTATCCTTACCGTCGCTACGCGAATCAAACTTCGTCGTACAAATGGCAATACATGTTGTTGACGAATGGCGCTGGTGAATCCAACGGTTTAACTTCGGATGCCGCCACGATCCGCGCCCAGGGCATTCGCGCTATTCTGAATGTGAATCTGATCGAGCAAGGTGTCTACGAAGTAGATCGTTATCCTACGGTAGCGCCGCTTGATTACTCGAAGTCAGCCGCATCTGGAAAATCGGGCGATCGTTATGAGATCGATGACAAAGTTAAAAACGGTTCGAACTTCCGTGGTTACTTCCTAATTGACGAAGGTCGTTTTGCGAACTACGCGCATCCAAGCTATCAAGCGACAAATGGGGCGGTCCGTACCAGCGGTTTGGCGGACTTTAGAAACTCTGTTCCTGAGTTCTTAAATGCCAGAGCGGGCTCGTTTGTGATCCCACCGGTAAACGGCAAATAGTGTTTGATTGCACGTAGCTGTATAATTTCAATGTAAAGAGGAGTCTTTGGACTCCTCTTTTTTTTTGTCGTTAGGATGGTAATCGTGTGGGGGTGTATGATGTGGCTGGTGGTGTTGACGTTTTTGTTTCCGAGCACCGTGTATGCTCAATCCGAAGATGCCCGCACACGTCACTTAGAAATGCTTGCCAAAAAAGCGACTATTTATGCCTACCCCATGGTCGAAAATGTCCGTGTTATTTACGATCAATTTTATAACCGCGATTCAAAGTCTTTTAAAGCCACGGTGAATACTTTGCGCACCACAGTCTCTTTGCCGAATGCAAACATCCGCGTTCCTTCGCAAAACCTCGATGTGGGCTACGGTTACTTGTTGATGGATTTACGTGCAGAGCCTTTCGTGATTTCTCTTCCTAAGATCACGAAGGATCGTTATCACTCTGTTCAAATCGTGGATCTTTACACCTACAATGAAGACTACATCGGCACTCGAAAAGACGGTAGGGAAGACGGGCCTTTCTTAATCGTCGGGCCGCATTGGAGCGGAAGCACTGCGGGATTTCAGCGTGTCATTAAGGTCGAGACCGAATTTGCGCTGGCATTATTTCGCATGCAAATTTTAAATTCTGAGGATCTTGATAAGGTTCAGTCCCTGCAATCTCAATATCAGGCGTTACCTCTGAGTGCTTTTCAGAAGACGGCATCGCCTCCTGTAAAGCCAGCTGTGACTTTTCCACCTGTTCTGGATAAAAACGATCCAGATGCCTATTTTTCAGCCTTTAATTTTGTTCTCAGCTTGGCGCCGGTGTTGAAAAATGAAAAAGCGCTTCGCGCGGATTTCGAAAGTTTGGGGCTTATACCGGGAAGCTCTTTTGAACTAGCGAGACTGAATCCTGAACAGCGCGCGGCTCTTCGAAAAGGGTTCGCCGAAGGTTTGGCCGAGATCCAAGAGGTCGCGCACAATACGGGTGATACCCGAAATCTTTACGGCTCACGAAAATTTTTTAAAGAGAATTACCTCAACCGCGCAGTGGGAGCTTACATCGGACTCTATGGAAGCTCTCGAGAAGAAGCGGTGACTGTTGCTTGGCGCGTGGATGAAATCAACGACGGTGAAAAGTTAGATGCTTCGAAGTATAACTACACTTTGCGATTTACAAAAAACAACCTGCCGCCGGTAAAGGCTTTTTGGTCCTTAACCATGTATGACGAAAATTTGTATCTGTCTAAGAATTCGCTGAACCGCTATGCGATCAGCTCAAGTGCGCTTTCCGAGCTTAAGCGCGATAGTGACGGTGGCTTGACGGTTTATATTCAACGGCATTCTCCCGGAACATCAAAAGAAGCCAATTGGTTGCCCGCACCTTCCGGACCCTTCGTTGCCGTACTCAGAATGTATGCGCCGACAAAAGAAGTGCAAGAAGGGCTTTGGAAAAAGCCAAGCATGACAGCCGTCAATCCTTCGGCACTTTCCAAAAAATAGCTTTCGTCACTGCGGACAATTCTATTTCATCTAAAGGCATTGATGGCACCGGCTTCGTTCGCGGATGGAGATGTGTTGACCTCGTTGCCTTCGCGAACAATAATGAATTCCACATGTCGCTGGTTCAACTTCGGTATTACATCATTGCGTTCTCATTCCTAGTTTCTGCGAATGCATTTGCAAGCATTTCAATGAATTTATCGGCGGGAGTAAGCTCTCCTCAGATAGAAAATCCCGCAGATGTCTCATTTACATCTTTTCAAGAGCCCGAAATTGCCATGGGCTATAGCGCAGAAGATCTTTGGATCCGAATCGAATTGCAAAACGAGTCACCGACAACCGAAAAGAAAATTTTGTTTTTAGATTCGCCATTGGCAGGCCGTCTTTCATTATATGGAGCAGATGGTGTTGCGCAAATTTCTGGTCCCGGTGTTCCTCTTAATAGACGTCTTTATCCCTCAAGGCTCGGCGCGTTTCCCCTCGAACTTCCTCCTCATAGTGAAGAAGTCCTGTATCTAAAAAGAAGTTCCCATCACGCCTTAAATACAAAAGTGCAGGTGATTGATGAAGCGACATTTCTTAAAGAGGAAGAAACCGCCAAAGCCGTCTTCTTCTTTTATATAGGTGGGATTCTGTCTTTGGTTGTTTATAACTTCTTTGTGGGTCTGGCGACCTCGCAAAAAGATCATATTAGTTACGCTTTTTTCGCGTTAAGCTTTGGTGTAACCGCCATGGTTCTTCATGGTGTTTTTGATACGTATTTAATACCCACTCCCGACTTCGTTTTCTCAAACTATTTAATGTTCTTTTCGTCAGTGACCCTTTTTACTGCTTCAGTCTTCGTTCGACGGTTTTTGAATATCACTAAAAATTTTTCCGTGGGTTACTACGGAACAGCCGTCTTCTGCGGGTTGGGGATAGTGACGATGCTTGCGAGTTTTTTTGCTCCCACCCATCGTGAACTCTTCATTTTTGGATACTGGATTGATCTTTCCATCGCTGGAGCTATTCTCTTTTTTATTTTCTGTGGCGTCTATTCATTAGTGAAGTTTAAAAACAAATTGGCGCTGTACTTTCTTGCTAGCTGGCTTGTGGTATTCATTGGAACATTTTTCTGGATTGGCTCTTTGCATGGGTTTGTGAAAGCAAATTCCGTCACTCAATATTCGTTGCTTTTTGCGAATCTTGGAGAAATGTTGGTCCTGTCATTGGGACTGGCGTACAAACTCAAAACATTGGACCGTGAAAAGCGCCAAGCACAGCAGGCTGCGGGGGACAAAGACCGTTACCATCGTTTGGTTCGTGTCCTTTCTCACGACGTAGCAAACACCGTATCCGGTTTGATGTACCATTCAGAAATGCTCGAAGAACTGGCCGAGCACCCTAAGGTTCGTGAACACGCGCAAAAGATCAATCTTACTATTCAGCGTCTGGATAAGATCCTGCATTCGGTTCGTAATGAAGAAGTCGTCTACTCCTTGAAATCCAAGGCTCCGTTACAACTGGTCGAGTTAAGTCTGGCGTGTGCAGAGGCTGTTCAGCACTGCGCCTGGCAATTAGAAAACAAAAACATCCGGGTTCATTCGCGCGTTCCTTCAGGAAAATACGTCAAAGCAGATCATTCGGCGCTGGTAAATCAGGTTCTTCTAAATCTTTTATCTAATGCGATCAAATTTTCCGCATCCGGAAAGTCAATCACTCTTTCCTACGTCGAACGCGATGAACATATCGGCATTGTAGTGAAAGACGAAGGGACCGGTATTCCTCCCGAGGAGCTTGAGAATATCTTTAAAGGAAAAAAGCTCTTTTCTCGCCGAGGTACAGCTAACGAAACCGGTACAGGGCTAGGCACGACCCTGGTCAGCGATTATATGCGACTTTTTGATGGAGTCATCGAAGTGCAATCCGTGCATTCCGCTGTAGGCGCGGATTCTGGGACGACGGTCACCCTGCTTTTCCCGAAACGTCTCTTGACGACATAGGAAGCCTGAACAAACTTTCGACAAAAAAATGAACTTCTAAAAATCCTTTTTAAAGCGTCAAATCTTTAGAGAGTCCACTAAGTCATGATGATCCAACACCCTTAAAAAAGTTGAGACCGTACGAAGATTGGGTTGAGAATTAAACATAAGAATTACCAACCCAGGAGTTTTCCATGAACAGAGGGATGCGTTTAGTTGCAACAGGATTGTTGTTACTGTCGGTGGGGTGTCAGAAGGCTCAAGAGAGCAGCGAAGTGATGGATCTATCTAGTTCCACGCTGACCTGCAAACCGGGTTCGCAAAAGGTCAGCACGGCCAACCTTAAAATCGAAGGTGAGTCGGTAGGCCAGACCAACGAAGCGATCCAATACAAGCTCAACGAGCAGTTGTCCTGCGATAGTGCACAAGAAGTTGTGTGGAAAGCTGCAGGGGGTTCATCAAGAACGGCGACCAGCGTAACATCGGTCTATAAAAAGGCCGGTACTTACGTGATGACGGCGTCAGTTCAAGACGTGAGCGGTACGACGTCTCAAGAAGTCTCTTTTAAAACAGTGGTTGTCGCCAGTGAACCTGTGATGATCGCTCCTACCGTAGGTGTAGCCGGTCAACCGGTGACATTTGATGTTGGTATTCCTGAGAATATGACTTTACTAGATGCCTATTGGACATTTGGTGACGGAACTCCTTCTGTGAGTTCTATGGACGCCATCCAACATACTTACGCTCAACCTGGTACTTACACGGTGAAAGTGTTGGTTGTCGGCAATCCGGGTGGTGAAAAAATGCTTTCGCAAACCATCGTGATTTCTGAAGAAGAAGATCAGGTGGTTTGTACGGCAGCGGCGGCGATTTCAGGTCCTTCTGAAGCCAAAGTCGGTTCCCCAGTCAGCTTGTCTTTATATATGCCGCAATGTTTGGCGGATCAAGTCGGTGCAATCCGTTGGGCCTTCGGTGATGGTGGAAGTGCTTCAGGTCAAAACGTTCAGCATACTTATGCGGCTGAAGGTACTTTTGAAGTGAGCGCCGTTTTATTAAAAGGCGACACAAACCAAGTTCTTTTCAACTTGAAGCATTCCATCACAGTGACTAAAGGAACTGTAGATCCTGAACCAGAACCCACACCAGAACCAGAAGTTCCTGGTTCATGTCAGGTGAAAGATCAAATCCGCGAATCTCAAGGTGACATCTATTCAGAGACGGTGGCCTGCGGATTAAACGGGACGAAAGAAATTTCTTACCGTGACGTGATCAAAGAACAGTGTCAGTTGAGTGGTGAAAAATTGAGCTGGGTAGAAATCTCTCGCTCAAAAGAAGTCACTAATGAAGGTTCTTGTGAAGGCCAATCTTGCAGATTGCCAGATGGAAGTGTTCTTCCTCATGGTGGATCTAAAGTATTGTACTCGACTAGCACTCCTGCAGGTTCTTGCGCGAGCGTGTCTCAAGAAAGAGTTTGTAATAACGGAGTTCTTTCCGGATCAGATACTTTCAACCAAAACTCTTGTCACAATGGTTGTGGTGACTTCGGTTCCCATGGCACGGTAAAAACAGATGTTGTGACTGGTGAGGTGAAAGTTCCATTGACTTGTGCTTTCGGTGAAACAGGTTTCTTTGATATCTTCACAGAAGTGTCAGATCAAACTTGTAAAGACGGTCAAATCGTAAGTTCAAATACTCACCAGGGTTCTATTAAAACTCCAGGTGCATGTCCTACATATAAATACGTTCCGACAGAAAACTTCACAGCTTGTACTGCGGACTGTGGTGGTAAACAGTCACGTATCTTCGTGTGTGTTGATGACAAAGGAACACAAGTAGGTAACGAACGTTGTGCCGGTCAAGCTATGCCAGTGGAAGAAAGAGTTTGTGACGGCAACCCAGAAGCTGTACGCAGACAGGAATCTTCAACTTCGGTTGAAGAAGCTAACAGCTCACAAACATGTCCAGCAAATCAGATCGGTGTGATCGTGAATAAGCGTGATGTGACGAAAGTCAGCACTTACGCTTGTATCGACCACAAAGTTCAGTTGGAAGGTACAGAGACTCAATATGGTCCTTGGGTGGCTGAAAGTTACTGCCGTGACTACGTCGCAAGACGTTGTTCGCAAGACAGCTTAAGCAATTCTCAAGCGCAAGGTCGTTATGAGTGGATGGTGAAATGTCAGGATCAATTGCCAATCATTAAAGAATTCCTGGCTCAGTTCGATGACGTGAAAGTGAAATCAGGTAAGACATCTGTGGCTCTGAATTCTAGCGGTCAGCACTTGTATCCAACATTCATGGATCGTGCTTACAACCCAGAAAAACCATGGATTGCACCAACTTCGAAAAATGCGGCATGTACTATGCCATCTACGGTGTACGTAGCGACAGTGTGTGTGTCTTCATGTGCCACACCTGAACAGCTGATTCTTGCCCAAGAAGCAGGTAACACGGATATGAAGTACGTTCCATTCATTGAAGCCTTGACGAAGAATTATGCCTTCGTAGCTTCATTGCAAAGTGCTCAAAGCATGGGAAGTAAAGCTATCCAAAAAACGAAAGTGGATCAGTGGGTGACAGAGCTTCTTGATACGGAACACGACATCTTGTTGATGCGTATGAAATCGGGCCGCTCAATTAAAGTAACTCCAAACCATCCACTTGTAGCTTCGAATGGCTTCATGCAGTCAGCGAAAGACTTCAAAGTGGGCGAGGACCTGGTGCAATTAGGTGGTGTCTTGGATGAGATCGTATCAATCACACCAATGAAATACACAGGTAAAGTCTATAACATCTTCGTACAGTCAACAGCGATCCATCACAATATCCTTGTGCTAAATGGATACTTGAATGGTTCGGCTTACTTCCAAAATGACGGTGCGAAAGAGTTGAATAGATCCTTGTTCAGAAAAACTCTCACTCGCGGAGCATTCTAAGATGAATAAAAAACAGCTAGCCATAGCGGTGGGGGCGGTTGCAGTCGGAGGAGTCATGCTAGTCATGACTTCTCTTTCTGTTAAAAACGACAGCCCTAACGAAAAGCCCAGCGTCGAGCAACATTCTCCCGAGGCGCCAGCGTCTCCGGCGTCAGACGGTCCGACGGCGATAGTGCAAAATCCCACATCGGAGGTTCCTGAGGCCCGCAAGGGTGAAAGTGCTCCCGTGTGGAAAGACTACGCCTACAAAAAAGAGCTCAGTGCATTTCATCGCATGCATCGGAAAGTTTTCTTGGATGAAACAGAAAAAAAAGAGCGACAGGAATTGCTAAAGAACCACCGGGTGATTTCATCACTCAGTGAGCTTTTGCAAGCCCCCGCGTTGACCGTCGATGAGGTGATCTTGCAAAACGTGGCTTTAGACCTTCTTTTAGAGTCGCTGCAAGACGCTCCGAATGGGGAAGCTTTAGGGGTTTTAAAAGATGTCGTGAGCAATGGATATATCGAAGATAAATCAAACAGTCTGGAAGCTCGTAAATCTTTAGGAGAAGTGAAAGCGGAAGTGCTTTATCAGTGGTCCGCCTTGCAACCTCAGAAGAAATCCGAGATTGAAAGATTGTTGCCAGGTCCGGTCAGTAAAAAGATCTGGGAAAACGTCAGATACCAGCAGGAAAACAATCTTGCTGAATCTTCTTTGGAACTTCGCAAATAGTTTTAATCGCCCTGCAGTCCCAACTCCCAAAACCGATTTCGCATTTTCTCAAAGTTTGATTTCCCGCCTGCACTGGTGATGTCTGGGTGCGGGTCTGCGGATACGGAAGCGGCCGCTTTGCTTCCTCCCGGTAAATACTTTCTTAATTCTGAATCCTGACTTGGGACAGTCTCAGTAGGAGAAGAAGCTAGTTCGCGACGAGAGTTGGGTGCCTCGATGGCCACCGTATCAGACGTTCTATTCGCTGATTCCGACGCTGCGGAGCTAGTTGGAGAGGACGAGAGGCTTGGGGCAACTTCCGTTGCACGGGTCGGTGTTGCTGAAGATTGTGAAGGCGTCGCAGTTTGGGACGATGTTGTTTCCTGCTTTTCACTGAGCGCGACAGCCGCGGTTCCGCCACCACCACCTTCGCTTCCGTTTGATTCTTCATCACAGGATTTACCCTGCTTTAACGATGATACAATGGATACCAAGGACGCTGCGGAAGAAGCCAAAAGAAGACCGTAAGTCTTTTTACAAAGCTGCTCTTTTGAGTGCAGAGTTTTTTTGCTTTGGAGACTGATCTCTTTTTTCATCTCTGTGTAAGCTTTGTTATACAGTGATTCTAACTGGCTCATTCCTTCCGTGCACCCTGCGCCGGTCTGCCCTGGTGTGCAGGTGGCTTTTGAAACGTGCAGGGCCTGGATCATTTCTTTCATTCCACTCGCAGCTGCTGAACACGATAAATCACATTTCTTCTGCATGGCCCCGCAGGCGACGGTGTAAGCCGTGATTCCGGCCTGAGCCAAGGTCATTGCTTTTGAAAACGACTTACAGGCGTCGTTGACGGCCAAACTGTTTACGCCTGCTAGAACCAAGTTCACACCTTGCAAAGTTGTTTGCAAGTTCGGAGAAGTTTCTTCGCGACATAGTTTTGCGGCACGGGTTTGGTCATTGATGCAGGTTTTGCGATTGGCTTCATAAGCTTGAAAACCTTTTTTAAAGGAAGGCAGTTCCGGGATGACCAGTTGAGCGCCTGGATCCATAGCGGAGACCGCGGCGGGAAGAGCGTCAATTTTTTTAATGATGGCTTTTAAGTTGACCGGTACTTCTTCAAGGCCGACAGCGATCAATTCATCGGGTGTCAAAGGTTCAACCGCCGCTGTCGCAGCACCCGCGGCTGACGGCTCCGCCACAGCAGGTAATGACAAAGACAGAACGGATAAAAATGTCATGACGGTTTTCATAATTTCCCCATAAATTCTTTTCGGCTCTTAATTCTGGTGCTGAAGAAATTTGCTGTTTCAGAATGAGAATGAACTCTACTTTCCACACTGAATGGGTAATTTCGCGACCGTCTTTTTGTTTTTCCGAGAAACTTACGCGAAGTTTTCAATACAAATTTCTGTCATTTCACAAAGACATATATGTGAATTCACAAAGACAGGTATGTCATCACGCAAAATAAATGCCCGAACTAAAAGGTCTCTCAAAATGCGCTCAGTATTTGGTCCTATTCTTTGTGTTTTAGTAACGATTTTTTCTGCGAAGTAATTTTCATCCGCTAAGGTTTGTTCATGCACATCACACACAACTTTGGAGGTTGAATGCAAGTGACTGTTAACAAATCGTTCTTTTCTCGTTTCACAGCAACACTATTGGTAAGTTCTTTATTATCCCTAGCGGCTTGTGCGGGAAATGGCGGCAGTGATACAGCCAGTCTGCCAGATGACACTACAGAGGAACAAATCGTCGATAATCCAGGCGCAAATGCCACAATCCCTCGCGATGCTTCAGAAAGCCTTTCTGACTCTCAACGTGAAGGCATTCTTCAAAAATACAATTACGTAGATCCGACGCGTATGGTTCGTACGGATGCACTCGCAAAGGCTTTGGTTTACTTCGACGCTAACAAAAACAATTTCAGAAATCAGGATTACGTATCCGTGATTGATTTCGCCAAGCACTCTTCAGAGCCTCGTTTCTATATCATTTCCATGAAGACGGGAGCCGTGTGGGCTATTCGTGTGGCACACGGTAAAGGTTCAGATGCAAACCACGATGGATATGCGGAAAAGTTTAGCAATACATCAGGTGCGCATGCCAGCTCTTTAGGTTACTACCGCACGGCTGAAACTTATCAAGGTGGTCACGGACTTTCGCTTCGCCTTGATGGATTGTCATCAACGAACTCGAAAGCTCGCTCTCGCGCCGTTGTCATCCATGGAGCGAACTATGTTCAAGACACGAACGTGAAGCAAGGAAGAAGCTGGGGATGCCCTGCAGTTTCTATGCAAAACTTGAAAAACGTCATTGGATACATTAAAGGCGGAAGCCTGATTTACGCAGTAAAATAATCTGCTAAGACATTGCGTAAGCTTAAAAACGGAGGTTTCGATCTCCGTTTTTTTATTTGTGAACCCTTGTATTTCTCTCGCGAGTTGTTAAAGAAAATAAACAAAATTTTCCTATAGAACGTGAATAAACTCGGATGTCTGAAACGAACACCAAAAAAGCAACGTAGCAAACTTACAATTTTATAACATTCAGGTCAGATGCATTTAAATCGATCGTCACGTTTTCTTCATATTTAGCAAATCCCTAGGCTACCGAAATAGATATCGAACACAAATTCTACGGGAGACCCTCATGAGCGTTGCTAGGAAATTCGCGGAAGACACAATCGCCTATACTTCTAATGTGGACGAATTGACTTTGTTAAAAGAAGAGATCAAAGCGCTCCACCGTGCGCAGGCGGTGATTGAGTTCAACCTCGACGGAACTATTCTTACGGCGAACGAGAACTTTTTAGGGGCCGTAGGTTACTCTCTTGGCGAAATCCAGCACAATCACCACGCCATGTTCTGCGATCCTGAATATGCAAAAACACCCGAATATAAATCCTTTTGGGAAAACTTGGCAAAGGGCCAGTTCATTGCAGGTGAATTCAAGCGTTTCGGTAAAGGCGGTAAAGAAATCTGGATCAACGCTTCCTACAATCCCGTATTTGATTCTGTGGGTCGTCCCTTTAAAGTCATCAAATTTGCCACAGACATCACAAAATCAAAAAGAATGAATGCGGATTACGAAGGCAAGGTGGCCGCGATCGGTCGCGCTCAAGCCGTGATCGAGTTTAATTTGGACGGGACTATCATCAACGCCAACGAAAACTTCTTAGGCGCTGTCGGGTATTCATTAGGTGAAATTCAAACAAAACATCATCGTATGTTCTGCGAAGAAAATTATGCGAACTCTTCGGAATATAAGTCTTTTTGGGAACAGCTAGCTCGCGGTGAATTTGTGGCCGGTGAATTCAAACGCTTCGGTAAAGGCGGCAAAGAGATTTGGATCAATGCTTCGTACAATCCCATCTTTGATGCTGATGGGAAACCCTATAAGGTTGTTAAGTTTGCTACGGATGTCACTCAATCAAAAATGAAGACGGCAGAATACGAAGGTAAGATTGTTGCCATTGGTAAAGCTCAAGCAGTGATTGAATTCAATATGGATGGCACAATCATTTCTGCTAACGAAAACTTCTTAAAGACGGTGGGTTACAGCTCTGCAGAGATCGTGACAAAACACCATCGTATGTTCTGTGAACCTGAATATGCTCGCAGTGCAGAGTATGAAGACTTCTGGAGAAAACTGAATCGTGGAGAGTTTGATTCCGGTCGCTACTTGCGCTTTGGCGCGGGTGGAAAGCGTATTTGGATTCAAGCAACCTACAATCCAATCATGGATATGAACGGACGACCTTATAAAGTCGTCAAGTTTGCATCAGATATCACAGAGCAAGTCGAACTTGAGCAGGCCGTGAAACGCAAAGCTCAGGAAGATCAAGAAAAAGTGGATTTGTTATTGACCGTCGTGAATGCGGCTGCAAATGGAAACTTAACATCAGAGATCACTGTGAATTCAGACGATGCGATCGGGCAGTTGGCCCAGGGGCTTAAAAAAATGATTTCTGACTTGCGTGGGGTTGTTTCGCAAGTAGTCACTTCCGCTCATAATTTCGGTTCGTCTTCGAAGGTGATAGCGACACAAAGTTCTTCTGTCGCTATCGGAGCGGCCACTTTAGGCTCTACTGTTGAAGAAATCAATGCTTCCATCGAGGAGTTCACAGCATCTATCTCATCCATCGCGGATAACACTCGTCAAGCCAATGAACTTGCAAAAGTCACTCAAAAAGAAGCTGAGGCGGGGAACCTTGCGATTGGTAAATCCATTGAAGCAATGGAGTTGATCAATAAATCTTCAGAAGATATCAGCGAAATTATCAAAGTGATCAGTGAAATTGCCAGTCAAACAAACTTGCTCGCTTTCAATGCAGCCATTGAGGCCGCTCGTGCCGGAGAACATGGTTTAGGATTCTCCGTTGTCGCGGATGAGGTCCGTAAACTTGCTGAAAGATCCTCTCAGGCGACGAAAGAAATCTCTAAGCTGATTAATGAGTCCGTCAAACGTGTGGAACAAGGAAGCTCAATTTCGAAACAGGCCGGAGAGGCATTTGGAAAAATCGTGGCAGGTATCGAGAAAACGACTATGTCGATCTCAGACGTGAATGCCGCGGCTGAAGAACAATCGAGTGCGGCTAAATATATCGCCATCGCGATCCAGAATATCTCTACTGAATCCGAAAAATCAACGGCCGCTGCCGAGTCGATTGCGCATTCAACGCAAGCCTTGGTGGATGAATCCGAAGAGCTGAATAAAACCGTTTCCAGATTCGTAGTTTAATCCAAAGGAAAACGAATGGATGCAGTATCTGGACAAAAAAAGCTACGGACCGCGAGCACTCAGATGTTCGCGTCCTTTCGCTTAAGTGACACGGAACTGGCTGTCTCTATTTCTTCTCTTCAGGAAGTGGTGAACTTTCCTGACAAAGTGTCCCGCGTACCTTTGGCTCCAGAATATCTGACGGGGTTGTTCAATCTTCGCGGCATTGTTGTGCCTATCGTAGATATGGCGAAGCTTTTGGACCTTCCGACGACAGCCGGGCAGGATAACAAAAAAGTCGCTATCATAAATATCCATAAAGTGCGCATCGGCCTTCTTTTTGACGCGACTTCTGAAATGCTCAATGTCAGTGAAGACAATATATCTTGGATGGATGAAAAAATAGAGGGCCCCAAGTCCGTCGTCAGAGGCGTTTTAAAGTTGAATGGCGGGGACCGTATTATTGAGGTCATTGATCCTGCGCTGCTGATTAAAATTGAAAACATTCCGCAGATTTTAGAGCAGGCTCAAACTTCAGAACGCACCGAGGTCGTAAAGAAGAAGTCAAAGCGATCTCAGTGCATCAGTTTTAAATCAGGCGGCCTGGAATTTGGCTTAAAAATCTCTGGCATCAGTGAAATTATCAAAGTTCCCGAAATCAAACGAAGTGTTCTTGCCGTCGATCATTGTATCGGCATGGTTAATTTGCGCGGTACGATCATTCCCATTTTAGACTTTCAGATGTTTCTAAAGCTTCAAAAGCCGGAAGCCGTCCCCGAGCTTGAAGAACGCCGTATTGTGATTTTGAAGCTTGATAAAGTTCAAGTGGGATTCCTGGTTGATTGTGTTGACAGCATTGTGACGTTCTTTGAAGAGGACATTTTGCCAGTGCCGATGTTCAAGCAAGAAAAAGTGGAGATGATGCAGGGACTGGTATGCCCGCAGCCGGATCTGCATATTTTGCTTCTTAAAGAAACTCAAATCCTTTCAGATCAAGAGATCTTAGCGATCACGCGAGGTCACCAAACGCTTTACGGCAAAAAAGAAGAAAGTGCGAAGGAACATCAGAAAAGAGCCAGTGACCGAAAACCCTATTTATCTTTCCGTCTAAAACACATGCTTTCGACGCGTTTAGGGGCGGTCGACGAGATTGCCAAATACACCGACGACATGGTTTGTCCTCCAGGCTATCCAGACTATATAGCCGGTATGATGAATATGCGTGGGGAAGTTGTGATGGTTGTGGATCTTCGCGTTTTCTACGGAATGACAGCATTATCGGATCGCAGTCAGTCGCGCGTTTTGATTGTAAAAGGAGAGCGAGCGAAGTACGGACTTCTTGTAGATGAAGTCGATGCGATCAACACGCTGGATGAAGGAATGAAACTGCGTATTCCCGCGGTACTCACTCCGCAAGCCAATAAAGATCTTCAAGGTGACATTAAGGAAGTAGTAGAGATGAATGACGCCTTGGGAAACAAACGCACCTTGATGATTTTTGAAGTGGCGGAATTTGTTAAAAAAATTGAGGCGCAAGCCGCGGGTGTTCCCGCGGCCTCTTAGTTAGAACCAGTATTCCCCACCTAAAGAACCATTAAATCCTTCAGAGTAATACGTGTAAGTCTCTTCATAGCGGTGATCCGCTAGATTGTTTAAACGAGTGTACACCGTCATCTTTTCATTGAGTGCGTAAGAGTAAGCCGCATTGGCTGTTACATATCCAGGTAAAGTCACAATACCCGTAGCGCCGAAGTCAGAACGTGTGCCCGCGCCAATCAATTCCACTGAACCGGAATGTTTTCCCCAAGCCTGAATATAGCGAAGACTGCCATTGACCAGAGGGCGACGAAGCAACCAGCGGTCGTTTTCTAAATCGCGAGGCTCCTGGTATCCGTAAGTTGCCACGACGCTAGCGTCCGTAAAAGGACGGATCGTGTAGGCCACATCGACACCGCGAGTTTCACTTTTAGCCACGTTGTTGTACTTCATGTTGCCCGGGGAACCCGTGATTTGCAGAAGATTTGAAAATTCAGAATAGAACAAAGTCACGGAAAGATTCTGGCTTTCATTAATGTTCCATTCTTGCATCAAGCTGTATTGGTTGGCATTTTCAGCTTTCAAATCTGGATTGCCGTAACGGGAGTACAATTGGAACAGCGAAGGGATCTTATAGCCCGAAGCGACTTCTAGTTTTGTATGTTCAAAGAGGGTGAGGCCCACTTGGAATGTGCCCACCGGGTCTTGATCTCCCCAGTTTTCAACACGTCCTCCGAGAGCCAATGAAAAATCCTTGTTCCAAGCGTAGTCGCCTTTTAAGAAAAGGCCACGTTGTTCAGAGAAGGTATTGACCTGTTCAACACCCTTACTTCTAAAGACGAAATCTTCATAAATATAGCTCAAGCCACCGATCACCGTCAGGTTGTCGCCTTTATAGGGAGTAAAATCCAAGCGCACCGTGCGAAGATTTGCGCCATAATCCTCCTCTGTCCCTGTGGGATTATCCACGGGAACCACAGTAGGCCAATCGTAATCGCGCAGACTGTTTTGTGTGCTCAAAGCCAAACGTGGCTCCCAAGCTGTTTGAGTAAAGCGTAAATTCGACGAAACACCGATCTGGCGAGTGAACTGATCAAAGTCCACCGTGTCGTAAATGCGATTGTTCACGCGACTGGAAGCGGGTGATTCGTTCAGGTCTTGCAGAAAAAGCGCCTTCAGATTTCCTTCCACCGCTCCTTTCCAAGCATAGGTCCCTTCGGCATTCCAGTTATTACGAGCGTAGGTTTCTGAAGATCCTAAAACGGGAGACTCTGCATCTCTCCACGCGCCATGTCCGCGTACGATGAAAGCATTGTTTTCATCCAAAGCTTCAGTGTGAACGGCGGTGATGTCGCGGAAATTTTGTGTGCCGATCTGGCCTTCAAGTCCGGTCTTTGTTTTAAACTCTTGAGGAATTGTGTCGATTTTGATCACGCCACTTAAGGCCTGGCCACCGTAAAGAACCGTCTGGCCCCCTTTAATGATTTCAATGCGGCGAACGGATTTAATATCCAGTGAGTTTAAATTGAAAGTGCGTTGAATGGTCGAGGCATCATAAAAAGGAACGCCATCAACAATGATCATCACATGACTAGAGTCACCACCACGAATGAAGATCGAATTGGGTTGAAAAGGTGTGCTTGTCACGGTGATATTGGCCTGGCTTGAAAGCAGTGTCGTGATGTTCGGAGCGCGAGATTCTTTAATAGTCTCCTCATCGATAACGACTTTATTAGAGGTATTAAAAACGACGTCTTCAACAACAGTTTCGAAAGACGGGATGTTTTCTTGCGCGTGCGCGGCAGCGCCTAAAAGTGCAGTCAGTAAGAGACTCGAGTATTTCACAGATGTTTTCCTTTGAGCGGACTAGTTAACTTCTAATTTAAATCTATAGGTGTAGCGGATCTTGACGGCAACAGATTCTTCGCCTTTGAAAGCTGGTTGAAATTCGAATTTTTTCAAGGCTTCGATGGCGGATTCATTCAAACCATGGCCGGGGCCGCTGATAAGTTGAACTTCACGCACTTGACCCAGTTTGTCGATGATAATTTCTAAGACGACCGGCCCATCAATGCCTGATTTTTTGGCTTCTTCGGGATATTGAGCTTTGATTTCTTTTTTCACCTTGGGAAATCGGGTGATCTCGCTATAGCTTGCCGTTCCACCGCCAAATTCACTGCTTGAGGTGGAGGTCCCATCGCCGGGACCGTCTTGCGCGACATCTGCTGCCGTGTCTTGTGCTTTCATCGCTTTTTCTGATGCCGTGCTTGTGGAAGGATGAACTTTTGGTTGAGAAGTGGCGGGGGCCGCTAGTTTGTTCTGAGAAGAGCCCCCACTCAGCGGCGCATTCATCACCGTCAGATCGACGACCTCAATAATATCTGAGGACACGGGAGTGGAACCCCAGTGCAAGGCGGTGACCGCCAATAAATGCAAGGCAACTGATAATATAATCCAATATGAAAGTTTCAACCCTTTGAACTTCTCACAAAACGATCTGAAGTCAAATGCCTTTCAGACTTTCAATAATTTGCGCTGCCGACTTGGTCGGTGGGCGCTCGTCGCGATCTCCACGACGACTTTCTAAAGCTTTGACTCCAAATAGCTGTGATACGAATTGGGATGTGCGCGCCACTGTATTAAAGATGGCCACCGGATTTTTATTCGGAGAATTCACAAGCTCTGTCTCTTTCGCTAAATTTCCTGCGGCGGGCCCCACGGCATAGATCGGAAGTTTTTCGCCGCCCACTTCTTGAAATTGGCGCGCTAAAACTGTTTCGGTCAAACCCAACTCTTTCAATGGTCCGACAACGTCCACGAGTTCGGGTGTTGTCACGGCGTCGGTTAGTAGTTTCCCGTTTAGGTTCGTATATCCAGTCGAATCGACAATCATATCGCCCTCGGCTTGACTGACGATATTGTTCTTCGCATCTTTCACCGTGACAAGATAGCGACCCGAAGGCAGGACTTCCACCTTTTCAACGTGACCGGGAACACCCGTCACACGTCCTTTTTGATAGTGCGGAACAATCTTATCTATGTAGCGATCCCAGCCTGATTGGCTCGCAACGTATTCTTCGGCTGTTTTAAAATTGTTGCCGATCCAATTGATTTTAAATCCTTCAGGCAAAGTCACATGTTTATCATTCAAGGCTTCAACGGCAATGCGAGAACCATCCCCATTACCAATCAAAATTATTTCGCGAGGAACACGCACGTTTTGATTTTTTAAGCGGTTTTCTTTCAGTGAAACCAAAAAAGCATCCGTACTCATGATCGGTTGCAGGGAGTCTTTTTGCGCCTCATGAGAAGTTAGAAAATGCGCAAAGTCCTTTTGGTAACCACCATCTTTCACTTTCGTGCCGACTTCTCCTAAGCCCGTTCCCAACAGAAGATTTTTCGTGCGGAAGGTAAGGCCGTCTTGAGTAAGAACTTCTAAAACGGTACGGCCGCCGTCTTGAACTTTCTTAACCGCGACGATTTCTGTTTTCAAAAGCACAGGAACCTTCGATGCATACTGCTGACTCTGAATGTGGGCCGCCAACTGAGAAGAGTGCGCGTAACCTTGAGACGTGAAGTGAGCAAGGCTTCCGTGGCCTCCTGGGAAGTCATGCATAGAAACGCGGCTGGCCTCGAGGCTGTTAATATAAAAATCTTTTTCAGCAAAAGTTTTTGCCACCAGATCTGTCTTTTCAACAACCAAGGTTCTTAGTTTCGTGTTCCGTAAAACAAGAGAAGCCGCGGCACACTGAGGCCCGGCTCCTAAACAAAGAACATCCAGTTCAACAATCTTGTTTTTGTATTGTGATTTCAAGGCTTGTGATTGAGCGCGCATTTCAGTCATTAAAAAATCAGAAACTTTGACGGCCTCACGTTGTTCGTGGGCAATCTTTTGCAGTGAAATCAGATCATCAGGAAAAGGTTTTCCGCCATTTTCCGCCCAGACGCTCGGAAGGAAGATGGAATCACAACGGGGCGCCGAAGCCCAAGAGGCTGGGCCGATTAAAACCAAGGCCAAAGCTAAGGAATAGATAAAGGGTCGTTTCACGTGCTGCTCCCGAAAAATTTAATTCGGAAGCTTAGATCCAAAGAACGTGCCGAGAAAAAGGCCGTTTGGAAGGACCTATATTTGAGATCAGGCAAAGCCGTCTGTCTGATCCTTAGACAGAGGCCCTTTTTTTCGCGCTCCGTTTAGCCAGGGCCGGCATTTTGGGAGAGATCCACTCTATCTTACCTCGGAAAAGTAAAAGTATTCGCGCGAAAACGAAATGCGATGTTGCAGGTTCATTCAGAAGAAGGCACGATCACATTCATGAATTCTCATAATATTGCTCGTATTTTATTTCCTTTATTCGCTGTTCTTTGTTTTCTTCCGCAAGTGTCTTCCGCCGTTGCTTTGATCGCGGGAATGGCTTTGGCATTGACCTTAGGAAATCCCTATCAAGAGCGAACGAAAGCTTGGACGTCACAACTTTTAAGTATTGCTGTAGTGGGCTTAGGAGCGGGCATGAACTTGATCACTGTGAGCCAAGTCGGTGTGCGCGGGATCGGATACACGGTTGTGGGAATTACATTTGGTCTTTTATTAGGAACCCTGATGGGGCGTTTCTTCAAGGTCGAGAAAAACACCTCAACTCTAATCACTGTCGGAACAACGATCTGCGGAGGCAGTGCGATTGCGGCTGTCGCTCCGGTGATTCGCGCTCGTCCCCCGGAAGTGACTGTTGCGCTGGGAACGGTGTTTTTGTTAAATGCTCTGGCTCTATTTATTTTTCCTCATATCGGCCATTATTTTAATTTGAATGAAACACAGTTTGGACTTTGGAGTGCCTTAGCCATTCACGATACCAGCTCCGTTGTGGGCGCCAGCCTTCAATACGGGCCTCATGCTTTGGAAGTGGGGACGACAGTGAAGCTCGCGCGCGCTTTATGGATCGTGCCCATCGCTTTAGGAATTGGTCTTCTGTATAAGAATCAAGGACAAGAAGCGGGGGAGGCTAAAGCAAAGCGTCCGTGGTTTATTCTGGGATTTTTGATCATGGCCGGTATCATGACTTGGATACCAACACTGCAACCCGTAGGACATGGAATTGAGTGGGTGGCAAAACGTCTTTTAGTTCTAACCTTGTTTTTAATTGGTGCGAACCTGACTCGCGCGACAGTCCAAAGTGTCGGCATCAAACCTTTTGTCATGGGTGTGGCACTTTGGGTTATCATGGCCACCACTTCATTGGGCGCCATCTTAGAAAATTGGATACGTTAAAAAGGAATGGGTCTTGTCGATGCACTGGTTTTGATACCTAAGACCTGTGACATTTGATCTAAGGTGTAGTCATTATCTTTCTTGGTGTTAGAGGCGACACAATCCTTTGGCACCCAGATCTTAAAGCCTCGCATATGAGCGTCGTTGGCCGTAAAGAAAACACAGATATTTCCTGCGACTCCTGTCAGTATCAGATTTTTCACCCCGAAATCTTCTAAAAGAATATCTAAGTTCGTGCAGTAGAATCCGGAATGTCGAGGCTTTAAGATAAAATAGTCATCATCTTCGGGTTTTAAAATCTTAGCGATCTCTGAACCCAGAGACGCTTCATGCGCACAATTCAGATAGACTTCTTTTGAATCCGAGCGCCATTGACCGAAGTTGTCGTTAAGATAGATGACGGGAACTTTTTTCTTTTTAAGTTTCTGTTTTAGAGCTTTGACTTTTTGGGCAACAGGCCATGTGTAGCGCGCAAGATCTTTCCCCTCGGGAAAATCAAAAGTGTTTAGCATGTCGATGATAAGAAGAGCCGTCGAATGACGACGGCTCACGTCGTTGGGTTTCATAGATCAGTGACGCGCATGGGATTCTCTTTCATGGGGCGCATCCATGCCACCACGCTCAAGAATTTTAGTTTTAAGCTCTAAGAACAGCTGCCCCAATTTTTCGCGATCACTGCTTTCAGAGTGTTTTTTGAAATCAGGAAGAAGCTCTTCCTCTTCTTCTTCAATATGATGCTCTACGAGTTCTGCCAAAACCTTGACTCGGGCGCTCCACAAATCGTCATCATCGGTGCGCATGATTTCTTCGACCATTTGATCAGCCAGTTGATGTTCAACATCCCCTTCAAAACCGCCTTCACGAAGTTCTTCATCACCTTTCATATAACGATAAAGAGACTGTTCTTCTGGTTTTGCATGAGAAATTAAAAGCGGAGCAAACTGGGCAAAAGCCTCTTGTCGTTCCTCAAGTTCCTTTTCAGAATCTTTCATGACTTCGATCAACTCTTTCAGAGGCTTGTGATCCTCCAAGATCATATTGATAATATCCAGTTCGCTGCTTTTTCCAGAGGAAATTTTCGTCTGCTTTTTACTCATAGGATCCTCCTTAAGTATAGACTCTTAAACAGCAATTGGGATGCCAACAGACTTCTTCCCGACAACCAAATGAGATTGCGGTCGATTTCAAGATGGGGTTTTCTTCATCACGTCCTGTGGTGAATTTCCCTCTATAATTCACAGTCTAGAAAGCCGTAAGCGATATGAGTAAAACCTTGCGCTTGCAGTTTGTCGGCCAAGTTTTCATAAGCTTCTTCCACGTTTTTATTTTCGTGCTTCACGACATATTGTGACCTTGCTAAGTGACGCAACATTGATCGCAACGGTGCCGGATTTGGCAGGTCAGGAGCATCATAATCATGTTGCTCAAGAGTCCATTGAATTTTGGCGGTTGGAAAAATGTCTTGGCAGAGACGAGGCACTTCCCACTCATTCGATGTGGCATTGCCTAAGGTCCAAGTCAAAAAACAGGCGCGCACCGGGACGGAATTTTGTTCAGAAAATTTTTTAACTAACTCAAACGAGGCTATCTGCAAATCGGCGCCATGCTCACCACCGCCGGAATTGAGCGCCAAAGAACTGTCGTCCGGGGCCGGTGCGAAGGGAACATTGGTTAAGAACAAAGTCTTACCTTGCAAACGAAGTGGCGTGGGAAATTTGCGGTTCATGTCATTGAGAAGACCAAAACAATGTTCAGAGGCAAGATCATTGATAAGGGCATTGAGTGAAGCAAATGTCAGCGCTCGGGCATTGGCATCACAGAAGATTCTTTTGGCGGATCCTTGAAAACCCAGAGGTGTGTGACCACAGCCCGCGGCCGGATCAATCACCCAATCAGCCCAAGTGTGTAGTCCCTTTTTTTCCACGTGCTTTAAAAGAACCAGTGCTTCATCAGGGTCGGGGAAAACACGCATAGGACTTTGTACCCAAGCTCCGTCGGTGACGAACAAGCGAAATCCGATCTGATTGACCTTCACCAGAAGCCTTGCGCCGTCAATAAAACCCACATGCTTTAGCGTCGGAAAAAGATCCGGAAGGCTTAATTCAAAAGGGGTGCGTGGTTCTGTCTTCCACCAGCCTTGGTAAGTGGGTTCTTGGAAAAGACGTTCCAGTTCACCGTGCACCTTCTTTTTTAAAGAAGAGTTGCTTGAAAGAGTCAGCCAGATTTTGTTGAGGTTTTCAGTCTGTAGCATGAGCCCATTATGAAAGGGGACCACCTGATCTTAAAGATGTTTAATTGCACTGTATGCAACGAACGGGGACCAGACTTACTTTTTTCGTTCTAGGTTAAGAAGAAAGGATTTCGTCGGAAGACCACCCGCATAACCTCCCAAGGTGCCATCAGAAGCAATCACGCGATGGCAGGGAACAATGATTGAAACCGGATTTCTTCCATTCGCGGTCCCCACGGCGCGACAGGCTTTGGGATCACCTAGGGCCACCGCGATTTCTTTATAAGAACAAGTTTCGCCATAAGGGATTTTTTGAAGATGAGACCACACTCTTTTTTGAAAGTCGGTTCCAATGAGGTCCAGGGGAATATCAAATTCCTGACGCTCGCCCTGGAGATATTCTTCGATTTGTTTTTGAGTTTTTAAAATAAATTGCACGGCCGGATGTTTTGTATCGGTTAAATTATCAAAAGGCATATTCTGCTTTTTCCAGAAAATACCTTGAAGCCCTTGTTCAGAGGCCACGATATGCAAAGGGCCTAAAGAAGATTTCATTAAATACTGCTTTTGCGAATTCATCAGGGATTCCTTTTTTTCGCGATCTTCGATTTCGTTAAGTCTTGCGAATAGTTCTTCCAAAATAATGCTGCGACATAACCGCGCCAGGGACTCATCTGGTCAATAATCTTTTTGTCGTGAATTTGCAGCGTACGCGCCAAAATCAAATCACTGGCAGGAAAGGTGTCGGTATGTCTTAGCGCTTTTAATGCCATATATTGCGCGGTCCAAGGCCCGATCCCGCGGAGTTTTTGCACATCCTTCATAAAGACGTCAACGTCCTGGGTGGGCGATAACGAAATCTTCTTTTCTAGAACGGCTTTACAAAATTCCATCAAAGTTTGCTTGCGAGCTTTGGTGGTTCGCAAGCGACTTAGATCCGCATTAACGATGTCTAAAGCCGAAGGAAAGAGTTTGATTCTTTTACCATCTTTTTCGTAAAGGCTTTCCTGGCCCGCAATCTCAATAAGATCATGCACAAGCTCTCGGCCCATTTTCACACTGACAAGCTGTCCAAGAATTGTCGCGACGGCAATTTCAAAGGCGTCCCAGCCTGAAGGAAGACGAATTCCCGGTGATGTTTTCAGAATCTTTTTAATCCCCGTATCTGTCTCTAAAATATTAGCGATCATCACCGGATCTGAATCCAAGTCAAAAAGGTGACGGACGCGAGAAATGATCGCCGGGATTTGAGTCGTGTCGGGAAAATCAATTTCGACATGAAGGCAGGACTTTTCAGGATTATCTGAAATGGCAATCACACCCACATGTCCGTTCAATGCCACCACTCGATACATGGTGTTTTCGTCAAACCATTCTAAATTTCCCACCCGGTGATTTTGATACGATTGCAAAAGTCCCTGGAAATCAAAAGGAGGACGGTAAGACAGACTTATTTTTAATCCTGATCCAGGTGTGACTTTGTTACGGCGAATATCGCGCGGGGCTTTTTTAAAGCGGTCTTTAAAAGCATCGTTAAAGCGACGGATGGATTCAAATCCCGATGCAAATGCAACTTCAGTGATAGGTAAAGAAGTTTCTACAATCAGTTTGCGTGCGAGGTTCAAACGATTTTCAAAAGAGAGCTGCTTTGGAGTTTTACCAATTTCTTCCATAAACAGACGCCGCAAGTGTCGCGCGGTGACTCCGAACTGAGCGGCGAAGTCATCTTCGTTGAAACTTAAGCTTTCTTTCGCATTTAATACTTTGACGGCTCTTTGCACGACCGCGGATTTTCCCACCCACGCTGGGGAGTGCGGTGCACTTTCAGGTCGGCAGCGCAAGCAAGGACGATAGCCTGCTTTTTCAGCCTGCAAACCATTAGAAAAAAATTCGACATTTTCACGTTTGGGTTTGGCCGGGCAAATCGGACGGCAGTAAATACCCGTGGTTTTCACGCCGATAAAAAACTTCCCGTCAAAGCGGGGGTCTCGGGCTAGCATGGCTTGATAAAAGATATCGTCCTTGTTCATGAAGCCCACTATATCCTATGTTTTAGGAAAAATGTGGCTATTTTCGGACATGATCGCCGAAGGCGATTTTAGCGTAAACTATCAGTAACAGCTTTCGTGATTGCCGCGCGTTCAACGGGCTTGCGCAGGCCCTCTTCCGCGTTGAACACGTCCATCCACGTATTCAAATCATCGCGTCCGCTGACAAGAATTTTTTTCACCGAATCAATCTCTGGCATAGCAGCAATCTTTTCGTAAAAATCCATTGTCGACATATCGGGAAAAGTGAGGTCCATCACAATAAGATCCGGTTTGTTTTGGGTCAGATATTCTAAAGCTTGGTGAGCTGAAGTTGCCGTTGCAATTTCACAATCAGGGCTTTGCAAATAACGTTTGTAAAGCATAAGCAAGTCTTTAGCGTCCTCGATGATCAGTACTTTTTTCGCGCTCATGCTACAGTCCTCCTGAGGACAATTTTCTTACGTGTCGAAAAGGTTTGCCAGTGAAGTCCTGTGAAGGGAAGGGTTCCTTTCAGTTGTTTCATTTATGTAATGACTTTTGACATACATGCTAAAGGCGGCTTGATTGGATCTTAACACCCCAGTGATGACGCGCGACATTGCGTCGATAAATGTTCGCAATTCTTTGATAAAATACTTCGTATGAAAAAGCATCTCGTACTAGCAGCTATGGAGAGTGAGTTTTCAGAACTCGCTGCCCTCCAAGGTTTTATATCTCGCAAACTCAAACACTCCGATGTGACTTTGTGGGAAAAATCCACTCCTCGAAATTCAATCACTCTAGCGAAGACCGGTGTCGGACCTATAAGTGCGGCTATTGCTCTGACACAAATTCTAGCAGACTCGACATATGACGATGTCTTGATGTTGGGGCTTGGCGGAGGCATTGATGCTGAACTCGCGGTCAGTGATATTGTTATCGCTGAAAGAATCGTTCAACATGATGCCCTTTGTACTTTTGATGACCGCACTGAAATCATGGCGTGCGGAGAGCTTCACCTGTCGGTCTCTGCAGAAAATAGAAAAAGTATTTTCATGCCTGCAAATGAGGACCTAAAT
Source organism: Bdellovibrio bacteriovorus (assembly GCF_001592745.1). Taxonomy (NCBI): domain Bacteria; kingdom Pseudomonadati; phylum Bdellovibrionota; class Bdellovibrionia; order Bdellovibrionales; family Pseudobdellovibrionaceae; genus Bdellovibrio; species Bdellovibrio bacteriovorus. Next base: position 380,397 of record NZ_LUKD01000001.1, on the reverse strand, counting down.
AGAAAATTCGAAAGTCATCTGAAACAGAAATCCTTCCGCGTTTTTCGCGGGGACTTGTTGTCAGGAAGTGAGTTCGTGGGATCGCTAGAACGCAAGAATCTGCTGAAAGCGCGGGTCCCTTCTGCAAAGATGGTCGATATGGAAGCGTGCTCGATCGCTTATATCTGCCAACAGCAGGGCCTTCCGTTTGCCATCGTCAAGACGGTGGCGGATACTCTCAAACCTCAATCGACACATCAATACAAGGATTTCCTTAAGTCGAGCGCTTTAAAGTGTGCGGAGTTGGTCTCATGTCTTGAAGAGCTTTAGCCTGTCGGAACTTCGGCAGGTACCGATGTCTCGGCATGAGGCGCTGTCGGCCGCCCGGCAGAGGGTGATTCAGAGCGAATCTATTCGTTTATAGAGCGAAATCCGGTGGCACCGCCTGTGCTTTTAAGTCTGGTATCAACTGACTTGGAGGCAAATATGAAAGCACTATATCAAGGTTACATTAATACAAACGCAGTTCCTGTTCTTCCAGGAAGCACTTCTTTAGACAATATTCTGTTGTTAGGCGGTTTGGCAGAAAGAGACGCCGTCGCTCACTTACAAAAAGTGGTGCATGAATTCTATCCGCAGGCTTTCGGCTGCAAAGCCTTGGATCTATCATCCGGTCGCGGAGTCGCCGCGATGGCTTTAGCGGAAATGGGATTTCGTGTGGCGGCTTATGACGTGTACCGCTCTTCAATCTCTGTAGTCCAAAAATTAGCGTTGGCGCAAGAGCTGGACATTGCATTCGGTGTTAATGGCGTCACTCAGTTAGAAGAACTTCGTGAAAAGTTTGACCTTATCCATGACCGCGACTGCTTATCAAGCATCATCGATCGTCAAGAGCGCATGCAGTTTTTAAATTCTGTGCGCAATTCGTTGGCTCCGGGTGGGAAGTTTGTTCTGACTACAGATGTCTGGACCGAAAACTATGATCCGGAAGACAGCTTTGAATCCGTGCGCTTGGATAATAATTATGTGTTATGGAGACAAACTCCCGAGTGTGATATTCCGGGAGTCAAGGCCATGGAAGGCAAATTCTGGACGGCTCAAAAAAGAATCGCTCCTCCCGAAGAGATCCGTTTAGAAGTTATGTCCCGAGGATTCAAAATCTTGATGAATAAACTCGAGATTCCTGCCGGAAATGGCCCCGCACGATTGAAACTTGTTCTTACTAGCGCGTTCGCGCGCTAGTAAATTTGAATTTCTGCCATCAGCGGATAGTGGTCCGAAAAAAGTTTTGAGTCCTTCGTTTTTAAAACTTCAGAACTTTGAAAAAGATTTGAGGGGCGACACCACATTCGATCCAATCGTAAAAACGGGGCGCGAGTGGGAAAAGTAGGTCCTGATGGGATCGGGTGCAAAGCTGTGTTGAGTTTTTTAAGAGCGCCGGAATAAGTCTGCCACTCATTAATATCTCCGCCCACGATCAAGGGCACTTCGCTTTTTCTTGCTAGCAAGTCATTCAACTTTTTCATCTGTTGATTTCGTTCGGAAGGCTTTAAACCTTTGTGTGTATTCACGACGTGCAATGGGCCCTTGGGCGTGTCTAAAAAAACTTCTAAAATATTTCGAGGTTCCCTTCCGGGTGAACTGATGTCGATGATGTTGTGGTTTTTCATTGGAAATTTCGACAAGATGGCATTGCCATACCAGCCGGCAGAGTTTTCCATGGTCGGGGCGGCGATGAAGGTTTTGAAGTGATCCGTTTTAAGCTCTTCGACATCCGTGATTGAGTCGCGGTCATGAAAGCGAGTGTCCATTTCTTGAATCAGCGCGATATCAATATTCTGATGCTTTAAAAAAAGTCCAATGCGCAGGTAATCTCTTTTTCCGTCGATACCTCTTGCACCGTGAATATTGTAGGTCACGATTCTAAGGATCATACTGCTTCCTTTTACGCCACCATCGCGTCAGAAAGTACGAAGCCACGACGAGCAACATCCAGAGCAGAATTCCTAAAGCCAGCATTCCAACGGTGCGCGGGGTGGGATGTAGAAAGATTTGCGTGATCGAATCTCCGACAAGGCCTTTCACGATAAATGCTGGCAAAAACCCAAAGAAACTTCCCAAAAGAAAATCAGAAAATCGCAGTGAAGAAATCCCTGCGGCAATATTAACAATACTAAATGGCGCCACGGGGATCATTCTTAAGACCGTAACGCCAATAACCCCGGCCTCACGGAATTGATGATCGATCTTACGCAGGCGATTCCCTAAAAATCCTTTTACGCCTCTGTGGCCCATCCACCGTCCCAGATAGAACATGACCGTGGCGCTGATAAGAGCTCCTGACATTCCATAAAGAGGGCCTAAGATGGAGCCAAAAACCGCCGCCGTGATGAGAGACATGAGCGTTACCGGAAATAATATAAAACCACCGACAATGTAAATTCCCCAAACTAGAAAAAGAGCCCATGGGGATCTCCGGGCCGTTTTTAAGAATTTTTCAACGGATTCTGGGCTGAACCATGATAGGTGTTCATTGATAAACCAGACCAATCCACTGACCGCGACAATTAAAAATAAAGCCAACGGTACGATGTATTTACTAGGATTGCGAAAGATAAAAAGAGCTTTTCCTTCACTCACTTGCGGATCGGCGACGCTGTTGGCGATCTTTTTAAAATTTTGAGTGGTGAATTTTTCATCATCCATTTCAAAAAGGCAGTACGCACCGGGTTGGCAAGGAAGCATCAGTTTTTTAAAAGAGTAGGGTTCTTTTAAAATAGATTCGATGTCTTCAACTTTACGGCCCGCATGCTCGGCAATTAGGTCATTGCGAAAGTGCATAATACGTCGCCGCTCTTCTATGTCATGAGCTTGAATGATTAAATCACACTCCGTATCAAAGGTCATAGAGCGGTTTGTGAGATTCGATGAACCCACAACCATAAACTGGTCGTCTATGACGATGATTTTTGAATGAATGCGCTTATGAATAATTTTACGTTTTTCGGTCATCACACCTGAGCAGGCAAATTGAACGCGTCCTTTGGCTATACCATCTTCAACGCTTCTTTTAAAATCGATGCGACTGGCCCACATGCCTTCGGTTTCAAACACTCCTTGCGGATCATAAGAGCTTACTAGAAGTACACGCAGATTTTTTTCTCGTCTCAGCCGATCATTTAACGCCACGGCGATTTCCTGCGAGGTTAGAAACTGATTTTCAATATAGATAAAGTCTTTGGCTTGATTGATGAGGTCGATATACATGTTAAAGACCTCACGCGAACCTCGATCCTCTTCCGTCGCTGGAAGGGTGCGGGCAATGGCGGCCCCCATATCCGTAAATAAATAATCGAATTGAATCGGCCACACGAGCGGCAAGTCGGAAGAACTGCTGGTTTTACCATCGTAAGGTAAAGCCTCATAGCCTGCAGCTTCAAGCCAGCGGTGTCTGGCCAATTCTGCAAAGTGTTTGACGATGGGACCATCCATCATGATCTGCACATCATGATAGGGCCCGTAAGGCCCATTGGCATCAGAGCGTTCCGGTTCATAAATGTGATGAGAGCGCTCATCCCAGCGCTGACGTGCGATATCCATCCCACCCGAAAAGACAATTTCGTCATCGACGAGAATCACCTTTTGATGATGACTTCCGCCTAAGGGGATTGTTTGATCCAAGCAGAAATGAATATTTTCTAACCCTTTGTTGACCCAGGTGTATTCCCCCATGAATTCGCGTTCGCCCAAGAACACGATGGAGGAATCCCAGGGAAGAATATAAATTTGTAAACTTGGATTTTCTTGCGCTTTCTGCGCCAAAAGATCGACAAGAATAGACGGGCGAGACGCTTTCATTTCGTCTTCTTTGCGTAGCAAACGGATGCTGCTGTCTACTTCCCAGCCAATTATAAAGACAGACTTTTGCGCTTTACTGAAAGCGTAGTGCAAAGCTCGATAAAAATCCGCACAGTCAATCAAAACACTGGCATGACGAAAAAGATCCACGCGCCAGCAGTTGTGTCCTGGTCGAAAAATAGTTCTCTCTGACGATTTAACTAGATCGCCTCTCATGCACGTTCCTCTATAAGAACTTCATGTTAACAAGAGTTTGGACTCAGCGAGGTCGAGTATTTTGACAGATGGGATATCATGAGAGGGAAACGTGAAATTGCATTTCAACAAAAATAAAAAAGGCGCGGGGTGCGCCGCGCCTTTTTGAGTTTTACCAATAACCTAAAATTTTCCACCAGCCCGCGCAACCAAGAACCCAAATGATCAGATTGAGCACGCTGACGACAAGACCCCATTTCCACCATTCGCCCATGCTTACGTATCCTGGTCCAAAAAGGACTGGCGCAGATCCAGTTCCGTAATGTGTGATAGAGGCGCAAAGCGAAGACGCAAATCCTAAAAATAAACCAAACATCAATGGAGGAGCTCCCAAGGCGACACCCACTCCAAAGAAAGACGCAAAAAGAGCCGAGATGTGAGCGGTATTACTTGCAAATAGATAGTGAATATAGACGTACAGCACGATCAAAATAGCCGACGCTTCAACCCAACCCAATCCCATCTTAGCGATATCGGTCTGCACGGTATTTGAAAACCACGCAATAATTCCAAGCTTGTTTAAGAAAGTCGCCATCATCACCAAAGAAGCAAACCAAGTGACTGTATCCCAAGCGCCTTTTTCTTTCAGCAGATCATCCCAAGTCAAAACACCAGAAAAAAGTAAAACACTCAAACCCACGAAGGCTCCGGCCGTAGGGTCGATATCAAAAAGAGGACTGGATGAAATCAATTTCGGCACTCCGGCCCAAATGAAAAGAAGTAAGAAGAAGACGCCCACCATGATCCATTCTTCCAACTTGATTGGTCCCATTTCTTGCAATTTCTTTTTTGCGTATTCCGCCGCATTCGGTGTTTTTTTGATCTCGGGCGGATAAAGTTTGTAAAGAGCAAATGGGATAATCAAAAGGGCTAGTAGACCGGGTACGATCGCAGCTATCGCCCAATCACTCCATGAGACATCGATATTTGCCACGTCACGGATCCCGGCAGTCACTAGCGGATTGGGTGCTGTCGCCGTGATAAACATGGCCGACGTGATGATATTGACCTGGTAAGCGACCAAAGTTAAAAACGCGCCCAACTTTCTGCGAGAAGCTTCGTCGGGATAAGATCCCATCGATTCCGATATGGAGCGATTGATGGGATACATGACGCCACCGCCACGAGCCGTATTACTTGGCATCACGGGTGATAAAACCAGCTCGGCAAAAGAAAGACCGTAGCTGATCCCCAAGGTTTTCTTTCCGAAGACTCTGACGAAGTGATAAGCCAAGCGTGCGCCCAAACCCGTTTTGATAAATCCGCGAGAAATAAAAAATGAGATCCCAATCAACCAAATCAGGGTGTTTGAGTAACCACTCAAAGCATCTGCCATGGCTTTTCCTGGATTGCCTGGGTTGGTTACTTGCGTGATGGCGACAAGCAGGATGCCTATCATCGCCGCACCACCAATGGGCAGGGCTTTGCCGATGATCGCGACAATCGTGCCGACAAAGATGCCTAATAATCTCCAGGCATTGATATCGACGCCTTCAGGGGGCGCAATCACGAACCAGAAAATGCAAGTTACGATAAAGGCAATGACGGCGGGAACGACTTTGACGTGAGGAAGTTTCATGGAGAGCCTCCGGGGTGTAAACACAGTGCTTTTATACTGACGTAGTGATGCTCTGAGTTCAACGAAAACTGCGATGACACTCGCGCTTCCCTTATAAAAGTTGCGTGCTTTTAAACAAAAAAACCACTAGCGTTTTTGATATTCGGAAGGACGTTTCATGAGATTTATTCTGTCTTTGGCATCCCTTGTATCTTTGGCCGCTCCAGCGTGGGCGGTGGATGTGATTCCTGACCTCGCGCAAAGTTCGCCGTCATTGCATTGGCACTTTATTGAAAATGAATCTGTGCGAGTGATTTATCCTGATTACCTTCAAGCCGAATCTGTCTATATCGCAAACCTGGTTGAGCATTATTCGCGCGTGGTTGGGAACACCTACGGTATTGAAACGCCGAAGAAGTTTGATCTGGTGATCCGCTCTGAAGTTGCTGAACCCAATGGCTATGTGGCTTTGGCGCCGCGAAGAAGTGAATGGTTCACATCTTCCATGTTTTTTCCTTACGTCGGTTCTACCGAATGGTACCAAACACTTTCTATCCACGAATATCGACACGTAAACCAGTTTGATTTCTTCAATCAACACGGTACGCGCGTTCTTTACTTTCTGATGGGAGAGTTCGGCGAGCAGTTGGCCATGGCGATGAGTTTACCTTCTTGGTATTTTGAAGGGGACGCGGTCTGGACGGAAACAAAGTACACCGACGGCGGACGCGGACGCTCGCCACGTTTCATGGCGCGATTAAAGGCCTTGGTGTTAAGTGATAAGATTCCGACTTATGATCAATTTTTAAATAGATCCTACCGCACGGATCTTCCGAACCAATATGTGTATGGTTACGCGCTGATTTCTTACGGAACACAGAAATACGGAGAAGATATTTGGGAAAAGGTGATTCGTGAAGTATCAAGACTTCCGATTCCATTGCGTCTTTATGTGGCTTTCAAAAATGTGACGGGACAAAGCTTTCAGGATTTTTATAATGAAGCCATGAATGATCTGCGCACGAAGTGGAAAGACGACATGCCAGGGGACGAAAAGGTCGTGGATTTCCGCGAACACTCTGCTCCTTACAAGATCGGCGATTCCTTGTACTTCATTCGTCAAACTCTGGACACTCATCCACAGCTGATTCGTCAAAAAGGAAATGAAGAGCAACTGGTGGCAGAGTTTCCTTATAATCGCGAGATCATGGGTTTTGATTTATCGAACGACCACGCCGTTTACACGCAATTCCTTCCGGATGAGCGCTATGGCCATAAAGGCAGTTCGGACCTGGTGGTCTTAAATCTAAAATCAGGTAAAAAAATGCAAGTGACTGATGGAGAAAGAATCTACAACCCGAGTTTTAATAAAGCGGGCTCCAAAATTATCACAACGCGTTTTATGGCGGATCAATCTTGGCATATCACGGAATTTGATTTGAATGGGAAGGTTCTTAATTCTTTCTCTCTTCCTGATTTAAAAGTGGCGGAAGTTCGTTATCTTGATGACGACAGCGCGGTGGTTATTGTCGGAGGTAAAACAGGCTTAAAATCTTTAGTTGCTGTCGATCTTAAATCTCAAAAAGTGACTAAAGAAATTCTGCCGCCTTCTCGCAACATGCTTCATTCTCTTTTTGTTGATGCCAAAAAACAGGTTCTTTTCGAAGGCCAGTATCAAGGGCACACTGAAATCTTTAAGTTTAATGGTCAAAGCTTTGCTCGCTGTACTTCGACGAAGCTAGGCGCTTACACGCCGACGTCCGACGGAGAGAATTTTTACTATAGCAATCAAGACACATTTGGATCTGTAGTTTCTTCGGCACCGATTTCAGCATGTGGTGAATTCGACGCGGCTCAATTGGTTGATTTTAAATATTTAGGGTCCTCGCCTTCAGACAACTACAACGGGTTTGCTCCGCAGGCATTTCCTGACCAAGTCGATCTTTATACAAAGAATGCGGATCAATACCAAGCTCAGGCCTATGGGGATTTCGATAAAAAACTTTTCATTCCTCACACGTGGGGGCTGAATGTGGGTCGGGGCGGTGGTTTAGGGCTCAAAACCGATAACTACCTTCGTACTTTAAGTTTTTCCGCCACATTGGGATCGAGTGCTGAGGAAGGAAAGGCTTTTGCGGATTTGAATTTCGATATTAAGAAGTATTACCCGATCTTCCGTTTGCAACTTGAAAACCGCAATCGTCTGGTTGAAGACTTTAATACGGATGATCAGCTAGAGTGGACAGAAAAAACAGCGGGGCTGGGTGTACTGATTCCTTATATCAAACAAAGTGGACTGAATAATTTCACCGGTGTTCTAAGTGGAAGTGCGGCCTATACGGATACATCGTCTTACGAATTCAATGATGTTGTTAACGAAGATGCGACCTCTTTCTTTTATAAAACATCTTCTTCATTAAGCCTAACCTGGAATAAAAGTCCGAAGCCCCGTTCTATTATTGCTCCATGGCTTCTAAGCTATACGATCCGTTATGATGATGCTGAACAACCTGATTATTCGGTGGCGTCTTCTTATCGCGTCTTGCAAAAAGCCATGTTGAACACGCCTGCTTTTGCCGATAACGACGGCTTTCTGGTGACCTACGATGAACAAAAACAAGAGGCTTCGTTGACATCATATCGCTTCCTTCCAGATGAAACCGTTGTCGGATATGTGTTTTCACGCGGCTACGATTACGAAAACGTACCGTTTTATCAAAAGGTTTCTGGGAACTATGTGGTGCCTGTGGCTTACCCTGATTGGAATTTGGGTGGGTGGTATTACTTGCGTCGAATGTATACGACGGCCTTCTTCGATTCTACGTTCGTGAAGGATGAAGATGTGAACGCCACCTTGAACAGCTATGGTGCGGAAATGTACTTCGAATCACAGATTCTTCGTTTCTTGCCGATGACTTTAGGAGTCCGAGTGCTGCAAAGACTGGAAGACAATAAAACCATGGGCCAATTCTTTTTAGCTTCGGCCTTAGGCTTCTAAATTTTTATTGAGGCCCATTCTAATACACGAATGGTGCCTCAATCCCTCCGAAAAAAGTCCTAAGATATCTTTTTTTAAAGTCGCTTGGCATAAGTTCCGTTCGCCTTTTGCTTGTCACCATTAAGACTTCAACACCGTTGCTCGGCAAAACGAATCTCCGGATCCTAAGGATAATCAGGAGATGATTTATGAAATTCATTTTGCCTATGTTAGTTCTATTTGCTTCTTTCAACGCTCATGCGGCCGATGCTCCTAAAGACATCAGTTCTGCCGTGGAGGCCTATCGCTTTTGGTATCCGACGGTTTCTATGGAAGGAATGATGAGCGGGATGCGAAGCTTGGGTGTTAAAGACAACGCTCGCATGTTCAGTGCCCAAGGAGATGCAGGTGTACTTGCCTTCACCGCCAATCAAGATACACCTTATGCGGTCGCTCTTCTAGATTTAAAAGATGGACCGATGGTCGTGGAAATTCCCGCAGGACCTTTCATGGCACTCGTGGATGATCATCATCAGCGATGGATTGTGGACATGGGAATTCCCGGACAAGATGGCGGTAAAGGCGGTAAGTATCTCATCTTGCCTCCGCAATATAAGTCTGAAGTTCCTCAAGGATTTAATGTTGCGCAATCAAATACCTTCAAAGTTATGTTGGTCGCGCGGGTCATTCCTCAGGCGGGGCAAAGCATGAAGACCACGCAAGAACGAATCAAAGAGTTTCGTATCTATCCTCTTTCCACAATAAAGTCTCCAAAGTTAGTGACTGTTTTTGATGCCACGGGGAAAAAAGGAGACACCTCTTTGTTGAAATGGGAAAGCAATATTCAGTTTTGGCAGCAGTTGGCTAAAGTTATTAATGAAGAGCCGATGGACTCTAGATATCAAATCATGTTTGATCAGTTGAAAGCCTTTGGCATTGAAAAGGGGAAAGAATTCAAGCCAGACGCCGCTACAAAAAAAATGTTAGAGGCCGCAGCGAAAGAAGGTAAAACGCAAATGCTCACAACCTCTTTTAGTTCAGATCGTCCTGATCGTATTAAGTGGGGAGACCGCAAGTGGGAGTGGCTGCTGCTAAACTCCGATCCAACCTGGGCTACAAATCATGATATGGATCCGGTCGCTCGTGATCGCTACTTTGCTCAAGCCATTGTGATGTCACCAGCAATGCTGAAGCGGGATGCTTCAGCGGGCTCTCTTTATTGGGGAGCATTTAAAGATGCCAATAACAAAGCCATGGACGGTGGCAGACATTATAAACTGACAGTGCCCATGCCCGTTCCCGCTCGCCTTTTTTGGTCTGTCACCGTTTATGACACAGAAACAAGAAGCTTGATCCAGAATGGCAGACCCAATGCTGCGATTCGCTCTTTGGTGGAACTCAAAGATATGAAGGACGTAAAATCCGTGGATCTATATTTTGGACCTAGCGCACCCGCGGGAAATGAAAAGACGTGGGTAAAAACCATTCCCGGTAAAACTTGGTTTGCTTACTTCCGAATTTATGGTCCCGATAAAGAAGCCTTCGAAGGCGCTTGGAAGCCGGGGGACATCACTGAAATTAAAAATGAAACGATGGCTTCTTTCGATTAATCGTAGTGCGATCATTGATAATTTTAAAAGGCGCTTCACAAAAAGCGCCTTTTCTTTTGAACACACTCCTTTTCTAGGTCATGCTTAAGAACAAGTTAAGGAGACTTATGAACGAGGTTTGGACCAGAGATCAGGATCTGAAGTTCTATGGTGTGAGCATTGGCGCGCGCATGACGGCGATTCGTTTTGATTCAGGAGACGTCTTTGTTCATTCTCCGATTAAACTGACCGAAGAAATTGTTCGGGACCTTCAAGCGATGGGAACGGTCCGCTGGGCTGTGGCTCCCAATAAAATGCATCACCTTTACGTTGCTGATTTAAAGAAGCATTTTCCGGAAGTTCAAATATTCTGCGCGCCGGAACTGGATAAAAAGAGATCCGATTTTAAATTCGATGGAGTTATCACTAACGAGCAAAGCTTTCCTTGGAGTTCAGAAGTGAAGCATGTTTTTATCGAGGGAGCTCCTTTTTATAATGAAGTTGTATTTTTTCATCCCAAGACGAAGACTCTGATTGTCTCGGATCTTGCTACAAATTTTCAGCAAACAGATTCATTGCTGACGAAGATGTTTTTAAAGATTTTAGGCAGCTATGGGCATTTTGGCTGGACGAAGACGGAAAAGCGTTTGTTCATCAAAGACAAAAACGCTTTTTATAGGTCCCTCGATAAAGTGCTGAGCTTTGATTTTGATCGCATCATTCTGGCTCACGGAGAACCCGTACTCACGGACGGAAAACAAATGCTGCAAAAGGTTTTTGCTCGTTAATTAGAAATTAAAACCACTCTTGGTGATCATATAGACAACGTGGGGTTCGCCGTCTAGTTCGACATTGCTTACAAGCTTGCCCCCCAGCTTTTCAATGGCTTTGCGTGACCTTAAATTGTTCACACCGATTTCAAAAGTCACGTTGTCGACGAATTTAAAAGCATGCTCTAACATCAACTTTTTCATTTCGCGATTGAACTTTCCGCCCCAGTACTTGCGCGCTAGAAACGTATATCCGATCGACACTTGAGATATCTCGGGTCGAAAATCATAAAACCGTGAGCTTCCAATCGCTTGACCGTGGTCCTCAATGACAAAAGCTCCGCCAGATTTGACGGCGAGAGTGAAGAACTTTTCGAAGACCTCTTTTTTATAGCGCTCCCTTTGAGGATGAAGCTCCCAGATCAATGGATCCGATGCAACCTCAAAAAGGAGTTCGAACTCCGTGGCCTTTAAAGGTCGGATTTTTAGAAGATCTCCGCTCAGGGTGGGTTGAAATTCAAACTCTCGCGTGTTCATAGAAACATCTTGGCAGGAATACTTGGGCTCTCAAGTGTTATCTTGGATCATTATTGAACTGCAGCATTGAGTCTTTCTTTGAACCCCTTAAACTTGGTCCCTATACTCTCAAAAATCGCATCATCATGGCGCCGCTCACGCGTTCGCGCGCGGTAGGCGAAGGCCGCATTCCCAACGATCTGATGACGAAATACTACAAACAAAGATCTTCTGCCGGAATGATCTTGATCGAAGCCACCGCGGTCATTTTTACAAACTCGTCCGTAGACAAGCTTTCAAGCGCAATATTGGACTCGATATATAGTCTCCAAAAGAAAATCGGCACGGGTTGTGGGAGGTAGCACATTCGATAAGTGTTTGTTTACACCTAAAGATGTCGTGATTTACCTGGAGGACACAATGGGTAGACGATGTACTCATCTTCAACCCGAACCCAGGATTTCTCATGAAGTATTTCGTTTGCTTTATGGTTCTCGTGTGCGTGTCGCAATCTTTTGGAGCCGATCCTCTGCCTTCTTGGAAAGAGGGCGAGCTTAAAAAATCCATCATCACATTTGTAAATGAAGTCACCAAAGCTGACGGGCCTCGATTTGTAAAACCCGAAGACCGCATCGCAACTTTTGATAACGATGGTACTTTGTGGAGCGAGGTCCCCACGGTCGAAGTCGAATTTACCAAGATGAAGCTTCACTTGGTCTTAGAAAAAAATCCTCGTTTAAAAAGTAAAGAGCCTTATAAAAGCTTGCTCACAAAAGGCAAAGCGGCGGTTCCTCAGCTAAGCCAAAAAGACATTCTGGAAATCATGGCTGTTACACATTCCGGTATGAGTGAAGATGAGTTTGCAAACGAAGTGCGCGAATTTTTCAAAACGGCGTTGCATCCGAAATATCAAGTTCCTTACACGCAAACTGTTTACCAACCCATGCTGGAACTTTTAACTTACCTGAGAGACAACGACTTTAAGGTTTTTATTTGTTCCGGCGGTGACATCGCTTTCATGCGTACGGTAGCGATGGATATTTACGGCATTCCATCTCAGAATGTGATCGGTTCTTTTATGGTTGATAAAACGGAAGAGCGCGATGGCAAGCTTCAGATCATGCGCACATCGAAGATGGGAATGGTAAATGACAAAGAAGGGAAGCCGGTCTCGATTGTTCGTCATATTGGCAAGCGGCCGATTCTTTCTGTAGGAAATGAGCGCAACGGTGGGGATATTGCCCACCTTCGCTATTCGCGGGAATCGGCAGGTCCCAATCTGCAAATCATGATTGATCATGATGATACGGATCGCGAAGCCTCTTACGAAGAAAAAGACGGCGCGTCTTTAGCAGCCTCTAAAAAATTTGGATTTAAAGTTTTAAGTATGAAGAATGATTGGAAGCAGGTGTTTCCAAATCATCAACCAATAGCCAAGGATTAATTCACTCTAATAAAAAGCAGGGGGAAGTATGGTTAAGAGCAATGAAGCGAAGTCTCAAAAAGGGGACGGAAAAAGCGCAAAGCCCAATATTCTTGTCATTATGGGCGATGACATTGGTATCAGCAACTTAAGCTGTTATAGCCACGGTATGATGGGTTATAAAACACCCAATATCGATAGAGTTGCTAAAGAAGGCATGATGTTCACCGATTCTTATGGTGAACAAAGTTGTACCGCAGGACGGGCTTCGTTTATCACAGGCCAAAGTGTGTTTAGAACAGGGCTTTCCAAAGTCGGTTTTCCTGGTGCACCTATCGGAATTCGTCATGAAGATCCCACTATAGCAGAGCTGTTAAAACCGCTCGGCTATGCAACGGGGCAGTTCGGAAAGAATCACTTCGGTGATCGAAATGAATTTTTGCCCACCGTGCATGGCTTTGATGAATTCTACGGAAATCTTTATCACTTGAACGCCGAAGAGGATCCTGAAGATCCTGATTATCCTCAAGGGGCCTTCAAGAAAAAATTTGGTCCTCGTGGCGTTCTTCGTTGTAAAGCGACGGATAAAGACGATTCAACAACGCATGAACGTTGGGGGCGAGTCGGAAAACAAAGCATTGAAGACACGGGCCCTCTCACAAGAAAACGAATGGAGACTTGTGATGATGACTTCGTTTCTGCGGCGAATGATTTTATTCAACGTAAAAATTCAGAAGGGCAGCCTTGGTTTGTTTGGCTTAATACCACTCACATGCACTTTCGCACGCACACAAAACCGGAAAGCATCGGTCAAGCGGGAGAAAGCCAGTCGCCTTATCACGACACAATGATTGATCACGATAAGAATGTGGGACAAGTGCTTGATCAGTTGGATCAATTAAACATCACTGACAACACGATCGTTATTTATACGACGGACAATGGTCCCCACATGAACACGTGGCCGGATGGAGCCATGACTCCTTTTCGCAGTGAAAAGAATACGAATTGGGAAGGAGCTTTCCGTGTTCCGTTTCTTATTCGCTGGCCGGGGCAAATCAAAGCCGGCTCCATCTCAAATGAACTTGTGCAACATCACGACTGGTTGCCTACTTTGCTTGCCGCAGCCGGGGAGCCTGAGATTAAAGAAAAACTTCTTCGCGGACATGAAGCTGCGGGCAAAAAATTTAAAGTTCACATCGATGGGTACAATTTGTTGCCTCTATTAACAGGTAAGGAAGAAAAAAGTCCGCGTCCTGGATTCATCTATTTCAGCGACGACGGGGATTTGGTCGCGTTGCGCTTCGGAAATTGGAAGTTTGTGTTTATGGAGCAAAGATCTCCGGGAACATTGGGTGTTTGGGCAGAGCCTTTTACTCCGCTAAGAGCGCCGAAACTTTTCAATTTGCGAACGGACCCTTATGAAAGAGCAGACATCACTTCAAACACCTACTGGGACTGGTATCTTCAGAAGGCTTATTCGTTGATGGCGGGACAAGAAATTGTGAAGCGTTTCATGGAAACCTTCAAAGAGTATCCACCACGTCAGAAAGCGGCAAGCTTCACGATCGATCAGATCCTCGAGAAGATGACAAACGCCGCTGGCTACGCTCACCAAGATTCTGAAGGTCATATTCCGTCACAGGAAGGTTCTTCGCAGATGGGAAGTATGTCACAAAAAGGGAAGTCCGAAGGGGAAAGGCAGCGCCCCACTCATTAAGAAGGAAATAGCACGTGAGCAGCACAATATTAGTTGAAAAAGAAAAGACGGAGAAGGAGTTAACACCTCCTTCTCCGAATATGGTTTGGATTCCTGGCGGAACTTTCACGATGGGCTCAAACGATCACTATGCCGAAGAGGCGCCTGCCCATCGAGTGAAAGTCGATGGGTTTTGGATGGATCGATCGCCAGTCACGAACAAAGACTTCAAAAATTTCGTCGAAGACACTGGCTACGTGACGTTTTGTGAAGTCGCACCCGATGCCTCACTTTATCCTGGTGCAAAAAAAGAAATGCTGACGGCGGCTTCCGTAGTTTTTGTAAAGCCCTCGGGGCCAGTTGATTTGCGAAATCCTTATCAGTGGTGGCATTACACGCCGGGAGCAAGTTGGCGATATCCTCAAGGACCTGGAAGTTCCATTGAAGATCGTATGGATCATCCCGTCGTTCACGTTACCTGGAAAGATGTGCAAGCCTATGCAAAGTGGGCGGGCAAGAAGTTACCCACAGAAGCGGAATGGGAATTTGCCGCGCGTGGAGGTCATGAAGGGCGTGAGTTTGCGTGGGGCGACGAGTTGCTTCCTGCTCACGGACATCAAGCCAATATCTGGCAAGGAGAGTTTCCTTGGCAGAACTTAGCGGCCGATGGATTTGAAGGCACTTCTCCTGTCGGAAGTTTTCCCGCTAATGAGTACGGCCTTTACGACATGATTGGCAATGTGTGGGAGTGGACTGTGGATTGGTATGCTCCTCAACATGCAGAAGAAAAGCACAAGGCTTGTTGCATTCCAAAAAATCCTCGCGGAGCCGCAGAGGCGGAAAGCTATGATCCTCGACAAACACTGCAGATACCCAGAAAAGTGATGAAAGGAGGCTCGCATCTGTGTGCGCCTAACTACTGTCGTCGCTATCGACCTTCGGCGCGCATGGCGCAGCCTGTGGATACGTCAACGTCACACTTGGGATTCCGGTGTGTGATTCGCGGAGAGCGCACATGACAGAACCCGAGTTGAACTCCAATGAAATGGCGAAAAAACGAACGGAAATGGCAGAGCATCGTACCGACTTGTCAGAACATCGAACTTCGCTTTCAGAAAAACGAACCGAGATGGGCGAGGTCCGAAGTAGCTTGGCGACGATGCGCTCGCATCTGGCGAATGAGCGCACTCACTTGGCTTATATGCGAACCGGAATTTCTTTGATTAGTTTCGGTATTACCATCAATCGCTTTGCTTGGTTTCTTATCGATAACAAAACGATGTCTCGCTACGGACATTCTTTTTTGCACGACACGAAAGACTTGGGAATCGGCATGGTTTTTTTAGGATCTGCGATGTTGATATGGTCCTTGTTCAATTATCGAAAAACAGCAGATGCGATCACGAACAATAACTACACTCCCTCAAATAGATCGGTTCTGGCATTTACTCTGGCTTTAATTTTAGTCGGTGTTGCATCAACGGTGTGGCTCATCCTCAGTTAGGAGAATTCAATGGAGTTCCGATATATAGCGGGTCCCTCAGAACTTTTTACTATCTTTTTTATTATGGTGGGTCCCTTAGGTCATCTTGCACAGTTTGCGAAAGTCACACGCGAGATGACGCAAGAACAAATCAACACTCTGGCGTTCAAGTCTTTAATCATCATAGTACCCGTGATTGTGGTGTTGGGACTGCTTGGTAAAGAGCTCATGTTGAAATGGCACATTCCGCCGCCCGTATTAGGTCTGACAGCGGGTATCATTTTTGCCTTGGTAGCCTTTAAGATTTTATTATCTTCGGATGCTGAGACAGAAACTGCCGGAACACATCAAGCGGAAGTATCCCCTCTTACTGTGGCTTTAAAGATGCTGATCAATCCTCATTCCGTGGGGGCTTTGATCGTCTTATTAGCGTTAAGTCATGACTGGGATCGCACGGTTTTGGTTTTGAGCCTTTTCGTGGCTAATCTAATTCTTGATGCCTTGGCTTTAAAGTATATTCGAATTTTGATGGGGAGGGTTGGCAAAGTCGTTATGTTGATTCTTGGCTCTGTGCTTGGGGTCTTACAGGCGGCCTTGGCGCTAACGATCATTCACGCCAGTCTTATGATGATCGCCCAGAGAGGATAATTTCTTCACGCCCACTCAATCTTGACAATTCTTTTTCGAAAAATGCGCTATAAGACTTCCAATTCTATTTTACTTTTTAAGGAGACTGCCATGAAGTCTATTTTAGCTCTTTTTGTTCTTCTTTCTTCTGCTCAATCATTTGCTGCAAATCCTTGCGAAAATCACGCTAAAGCGGCAGCTATCCGCACTTACAAAGCGGCTGTAGGCACGGTTCAAGGTTCTGAAGGAATTCAATACTCTTCTGTGAAAGAAGAAGGCTGGAACAATCCTTACCTTTACACAGTAACTATTGCGGACAACAACGAAGACGGCGAAACTTGGGAAGTGGACTACGAAGTTCAAGTCCAAGACAAAGCGGGTAAATGCAAAGTGCTCTCTGTTAAAGAAGTTGCTAGCAGATAATCAATCCCAGTCTATGATTTTTATGAAAGCCCAACATCCTGTGTTGGGCTTTTTTTTTTGCCCACAGATACTGCCGTAGTATTTTGACACTTCTTTCTTCACATCTTTTTGTTTCTGAATTTGAAAGATAAATTGGGGACTCTCACAGAGGAGGACTCTATGTTTGCCGCTCGGTACGTTCCCGGCGAAAAAAAACTTTCACTCACTGATATTCCCAAGCCAAGGCCCGGCCCGCGAGATGTTCTATTAAAAATCCGCGCCGCAGGAATTTGTCATTCTGATCTTCATGTTCTGGCCGGAGAAGTTCCTTATCCGCACACATTCACGATGGGTCATGAAGCTTGTGGCGAAGTTGTGGAAAAAGGAAATGAAGTCTCCGCGGATATTAAGGTAGGCGGGCTTTACGCCGTACATGGTCCCAATCCCTGTGGCGACTGTACGTACTGCCGAACGGGGCATGACAACTTATGCAACGGACCTGGCAGAACTTTTGTGGGGCTGGGACAAGATGGCGCTTATGCTGACTATTTAGTTGTACCGGCGCGAAACGTTGTCGAAGTGCCCAAGGGAGTTTCACCGGAGGTCGCCGCAGTGGCGACAGATGCTGTTTTAACCCCTTATCATGCAATTAAAACCCTGGGCGAAGTGCAAACCAACTCGAAGGTTTTAGTGATCGGCTTAGGAGGCCTGGGCATCAATGGTGTGCAAGTTGCAGTGGCTTTAGGAGCCAAAGTCACCGCCACCGATCTGCGCGAAAGCAGTTTAGAGCTCGCAAAAAAATTCGGCGCCAACGAAACAGTGAACTCTAAAGAGATTGATAAAAAAATCAAACCCGCCTCGTTTGATGTGGTTATAGATTTTGTTGGTCGGGATTCCACTTTCACTCAAGCGCAAACTTTTGTGCGCCCCGGGGGCACGATTGTGTTAGTGGGCTTGGGCTCTTCGCATGTCCCGGTGATCAGCACTCCGTTGATCAGCTATCAAGTGCGAGTTCAAGGGGCTTTTTGGGGAACACATCAAGAGATGCATGAAATTTTCCAATTGATTGACGAAGGAAAAATCAAACCCCAAGTGGAAACAGCACCGATGAAAGACGTCAACCATTGGCTTGAGGAATTAGAGGCGGGTCGAGTAAAATCTCGCATGGCCTTATTACCATCGCAGATGTAAGAAAGGCTAAAGGGGCTTTGAGCCCCTTTAGATGAATTCTATTACTGAACTTTCTTGTCTTTCCTTTGAGCTTTAGCTTGTTTACGTTCCTCCTTTTTTTCGGCACGCATTTGCTTACGCTCTTCCTTTCTGGCTTCACGCATTTCTTTTTTGTCGTCGCGAGACTCATGCTTCTCGTGAGCTTTGGCATCTTGACGGTTCATTCCAGAGACCGCCTGACCGATAGTGCTGGGGTGAAGGCCTAGCTCTTTTGCGATTTTACCCCAACCCATTTTATCTTCTGTTCTCATTTTTAAAATTTCATCAACTGTTTTACCGGATTCTTTGCTTAAAGCTCCGACAACGGCAAACTGCGATTCAGATATTTTAGAATCCTTCATGGCTTGAATCTGTTCGTCTGTCAGATTGTATTTTTCTTTAAGACGAGCTTCGTAATCGGGCTGAGCGGCCTCTTCGGTGATCTGTGTTTCAGCGGCAGCGATTTCGTCTTCAGCTCTAGCCAGCATCGGATTCGTCAAAGCCAGGACTAAGACGGAAAGAATTAATTTGTTATTCATTTAACACTCCTTCGTTAGAAAGTGATGAGCCACTTTGCCAATATTTCGTTTTCTTTATAATCTTGATAACCACTGCGCGAACGCTGTTGATAAGAACGCACCACAATACTGCCAGATGAGTTGATTGAAAAACGGCGCATGGCTTCACCTGATAGATACAGTGCGCTGTAAGTTTCTTTTGAAGTATCCACCTGACTGACCACTCTACCGTTTTTGCGGGTGACTTGGGTTTCAGTCGTTAAGTCACGACTTAAAAAGCTAGTTTGTTTTAGTCCCAGTTCCGCACTGAAACTCCAGAACCTGTTCAGCGTATACTCCGACAAGATGGACATATCGATATAAAACGCGCTGTATTCGCTCGCGGAAGAAAGAACCACGCCCGCTTCACCATAACCCTCGATATAGGCTTGCGAAGTAAGGTCGTAACCCAAAGTCGCACTGCCGAAGATCGAATTATCAAAACGACTTAGTGAAGAAAAGCTGCGCGCTTCATATCCGGCACTTAAATCCAACGTCAGACTTTGACGGAGGTCTTTGCTTTGGGACACAGTTGCAGCGAATGCATAGTTATTGAAAGAAGAGTCCGTTGTTCCCGGTTCTCCGTGAACGTATTCTTGACCTTTCAATTCAAATTCGCAGGTTCTTTTACCAAAACAATCAAGCTCATCTGATACACCAAATGAAAGCAAATCATTGGTGTCCTCTTTGTTATAGTCTTGATATTGAAGGCGTAGGCCGAGTATATGGCCGGGGACTGAATAAAATTTATTCGACGTTCCCGCCAAGAAGAAAAAATCGCCCTCTTTTTCCGAATCCGTTCGAAGTGCGTTGTCCGTCATCCCGACTTCCAATCTGTTTCTTGAACTCCACTCTGCTAGCGCATAAGAAGAAAAAACCAGGAAGAAAACATTGAAGACAACAAGCTGTCGTAATAGTTCCATAGAAGTCATTATAAAAAGTCAGTGAAAATTGAACAGAACAAACGCCATATGAAATATAGTGATTTCAGCCTGATACGGCGGTTTATAAAGAGATGGCCAATCTCGATAATGCTATTTTTAGTGCCGATATTTTGATCAGTGGAAAAGCGCAAATATGAAGGGAAGTTTTAAGAGAATCTCTTCGGCCGAGAGCGGAGAAGTTTCATGACTTCTTCATCTGGCACTTGGTTAAAGGACTCGTAGAACTGTCCGACGAAAGCGAAGTCGTCTGTTTCAATAAGGCTGAGCACGTCAGTGATTTCTTGGCGCATTTGTTTTGACGCTCTGGTTGAACCCGCGGGAACCACCAGATAAATTTCTTTTGCGCCTTTATCCCGAATGTATTTTGCGGCGACCCGAGCAGTTACACCTGTTGCGAGACCGTCATCCACCAGATAGACGGTCATTCCTTTCAAGTCTTTGAGGCTTTTGCCATTCCGATATAATTGCAGTCGTCGCTGAAGTTCCGCCTTTTCATCATCAATAATTCTTTGTACCAATTTTTGCGATGGTCTGAAGTCAGGAGGAATCTCGGGGTTGATCCAAAGAATGTTTTCCTCCGTCAGGGCGCCGATTCCGTATTCGGCATTTTCAGGATGACCAATTTTTCTTACGATTAAAACATCATAGGGAATATCCAATGATTGTGCCAGCTCATGAGCAATAGGAACGCCGCCACGAGGAAGTGCTAACAGCACGGAATTGGGGCTGCGGGGATGCCCTTTTTCTTTTAAAAATGCGGAAAGGCGGTGGGCGGCATCTTCTCGGTCAATAAACTTTGTGAATTTGATAAGACACCTCCAGACCTGATTTTAGGGATAAAGAGATCTTTCGGATATTCATTATTGTGTAATCAAGAAAACTACATTTAGTGAAACCTGGCGTTTTGGTGTATGCTGGGTCGCATGGAACACTCACCCCTCCGCAATCTTTTATGGATTGAAGAGCTTTTACCTGTTGGTTATGACTGCGCCCCTAAAAACGGGGGGATGGCTTATTATGTCGATATGAAGCTTGTCCTTATTCTGGTCGAGCGTCGCGGGCTTTATGAACACAAAGGCGTCAGTTATCCGTTTGAGCTTTGGAATGGATGCATCTTTCCAATTGAGAAAAAAGCTCAGAACGCTTTTTTTCTGAAATATCTTTTTTTAGAAAATCATCCGGCAAATAAAGACTGGCTTTATATTCCGGCAGAGTCTGAAAACTTCGAAGACGAGGTCAAGCAGATGATGCGTGAAATTTCGCGCGGTAATATGTTACTAGGACTTCCGGTAAAATCTTCTGAACTCACCAAAGCCGAAAAGACAGAGAGACCCGTCAAGAAGACGGTAACTCCGAAAGCCAAGATCAGTAAGAAGGGCGAAAACGCGTTTCTTTTATCCATTGCTAAGAAGAATCGAAAATAAACGCGGCTGTGCCGCCTTAGTTTTGGCGGGCAGTGACGAAGCTCTTCGTCCAGTTTTGCCAATATTCACAATCCACAACCGGATCTTTAATTCGCACGGGGTCGTGGAATTCCAATTTGGCGTGAATTCGCTCTAGACCAAAAAGATTGAATAAGTGTGTAGGCAAAAAGTCATCATCAATATACGCGGCAGCTCTTAAGGGTAAGTAGGTGATACGAAAAGGTTGAAAGAGAAGATTCTTTTCGTGCGCGATTTCAAATGCCCCTCGACGCCACGATTTCTTTTCATGCATGCAAGTGGTCCCAGAAGGGAAGATGGCGACGCGCTGGCCGCGGGTCAATGCGTTCTGAATAGACTGCCTTGCGAGCTGTCGGGAAGAACCGCTTTCACGTTTCACAAAGACAGTTTCAATTTTTTTCGCCGCCGATCCGATAACGGGCCATGAGCGGACCTCTTCTTTCGCGACAAACGAAAGACCCCTGACTGTGCTCATAAGAAGCGGAATGTCTAAGTAACTCACGTGATTCCCCAGGAACAGCAGGGATTTCTGCTCTGAAACTTTCCCGGAAATTTCAAGATCAATGCGCAGGCGAGAAAGCATGTCTTTGGCCCACTGAAGTTTAAGATCTTCAACGCTGGCTTCAGGATGTTTTGATTTTTGCAAATAGTGATAAGTTTTTGCGAAGAGTCCCACAGAATCAGTGAATGATGTAATGGCTTTCATGCCCTGATCATAATGGCATGAATGAAAGAAGCAATGTTTTGATTAAGTCAAGGCAGCCTGACAAAACCATGACACGACAAAATGTATTTTTCCTTTCACCCTTTACTTAATGAAGGAAATCAATTTTCTGGGCCTCGGCTTTGAAGTCGGCCAAGAGCAAAATGGACTCAAGAGCTCTCACGAATACTTTCGTCAGTACTTTCCTTTCCTGAAAAAGCAGGGATTCAATTTGGTGGATTGTGGAGAAGTCCTGTGCCCCGAACCTTTCGGAATAAAGCTGCGTTCTGCAGACGAAATTTCGGCTTTTAACTGGCTTCCTTATAAAGAAGCCTATGCAAGAATTCAGTATCTTCTGAAACAGCCTGAAGTTCTTTTAAATTGGGGCGGCGATCACAGCGTGGCGTTGGCCACAGTGGGAGCCTTTGCTTTTCAGAATCCAGAGGGGTACGTCGTTTGGGTTGATGCGCATACGGATGTGAATCTTCCTGAATATTCATTAAGCGGGAACTTGCACGGCATGCCTTTGTCCATTTTGTTAAACGTGCAGGGAGTTGCGTCCTCTCATTTTCCGTGGATTCAGAATTCTCTTCGTGCGGACCGCCTTATTTACGTCGGTGTGAGGGATCTAGACCCTTTTGAAAAAGAAATTGTTCGCGAGTTGGGGATCACGGCTTTTACCGCCTCAGATGTTCGCACTCAAGGAATGAGTGCAGTCTCTCGCAAAGTTCTTTCTAAGGTTCAAGGAAAGCCTTTGCACGTAAGTTTTGATATCGACAGCCTTAGCCCCGAAGTCGCTCCTTCAACGGGCGTTCCTGTCTCTTCGGGCCTCACATTAGATGAGGTAATGACACTAGGGCGGACTCTTTCGCAGCATTCGTCTTTACGTTCAGTGGATGTCGTCGAGGTGAACCCCTTTTTGGGAAGTGCTGACGATGTCTTTAAAACCTATTTTGCAGCTCTTCAATTTTTAACGTCCTTGTTTCACCAGGGGGAAATCTATGATGGCATTGGTCGATCAATTAAAGCAGACTACACAGCTTCGTTGGAATCGAGTCCATAAGTTCAAAGCCAAAATCAATATGAATATTGAAGTGGGCTCTTATGTGATTAAAACCGCAGAGACGCCTGAAGAGTTGATTGAAAGCTTTCGTCTTCGTCATGAAGTGTTCAATCAAGAGTTCCGCGGGATGACAGGGGCGGGATTGGATTTTGATAAATTTGATTACTACTTTGACCATTTGATCATCGTTCATAAGGAACTAAAAAAGATCATTGGCACTTATCGTGTGAACTGCTCAACCTTTTCAAAAGAGTCTTACACCGCTTTAGAATTTGAATTGCAAAATTTTTTTAGAGAGAATGATGGTCCCTTCTTAGAGCTGGGGCGCGCCTGCATTCATAAAGACTTTCGCAAAGGCTCTATCATCTCTTTACTGTGGAGAGGAATAGCAGAGTACATGAACTTAAGCGGCACCAAAGTTCTTTTTGGCTGCTCGAGTTTAAAAATCAACTCGCCTCGGGAAGCGGCGTTGACTCATAAGTACCTTGTGGACCAAGGCTTGGTGTCACAAAAATATCCTTGCAAGCCCACGAAGAAATTTACGATGCCGGATTTTAAAAATTGGTTCGAGTACTTCGATAAGGGTTTGACCGAAGAGCAATCAGCAGAAGCTCAAGACCTAATTCCATCTCTTTTGAAATCTTATCTGAAGTTGGGCGCCCAGGTTGCTTGCGAACCCGCTTTTGACGAGGACTTTGATTGCATCGATTTATTGACGGTTTTGCGTAAAGAAGATTTGGCGCAAAGTTTGGCGTCTCGTTTTTCATTAGCGAAATAGGTATTGAGGCTCGACTGTGCGGTCGGGCCTCCCGCTAAATATCGGCCTTATTGATGATTGATAAAAGGGTGTTTGCCCTCTAAGGCGGGTATAATTTTCAGTTAAATCTACTTAGCGACCTAATCACCTCGTAGTTGAAAACCTACTGACTACAAAATCCCGATTCTTTGACTTTCGCTCTGATATGGCCGACAACCCGCCAACACAAAGTGAAAGGAAATCTGTCATGTCAAAATTGATCGTTGGCGTTCTTTTGTCTCTAGTTGCAAGCATCAGCTTCGCTAAAACTGATAAATTGGTCGTTTACTCTTCTTACGACGGTGCTCGTTTGGGACCTATTTTTGCTCCCTTCACTCAAGCTACTGGCATCCAAGTAGAAGTGGTCAATGCAGGTTCTGCTGATCTTGTGAATCGTCTGGCAGCGGAAGGCGCGAACACGCCCGCTGACTTGTACCTTGATAAAGATATCGTTTACTTAGGACAAGCTGATAGCAAAGGCCTTTTGCAAGCTTTCAATGCCCCGTATGTTACTCAAAACATTCCGGCTCACTTGATTGACGCGAACAACAGATGGTTTTTGATTTTCTATCGTGCGCGCGTGATCATGTACAACACAAACAAAGTAAACCCAGCGGACTTGTCGACTTATGAAGACTTGGCAGACTCGAAATGGGAAGGCCACCTTTGCCTAAGAACTTCTAACAACTCTTACAACGAAGCTTTGGGTGCTTCTTTCGTTCACCACTTGGGTGAAGAAAGAACGGAGAAGATCTTTGCTGGTTGGGTGAATAACTTAGCTCTTGATCCAATCAAAGGTGACACAGATCTTATCCACGCTATTGCTAGCGGCACGTGCTCTGTAGGTATTGCGAACACTTACTACTTGGCTCCTCTTGTTCGTGACAACCCAAGCTTCCCAGTGAAACCTTTCTTCTCAAACCAAAAAGACGTTGGTGCACACATCAATGGCGTTGGTATCGGTATCACGAAAGCTTCCAAGAACTTGAAAGAAGCGAACATGCTTCTTGAGTACCTTGCTTCTAAAAAAGTTCAAGAAGTAGTCGCTAACGGTTTCAGCCAATACCCATCTAACCGCACAGCTGAAATTGCGCCAACATTGATCAACTTCGGTGCATTTGTTGAAGACACGACAAATGTTGGAACAATCGCTGAAAAAGCTCCTAAGGCGAAAGAGTTGATGAATAAAGTTGGTTACAAGTAATTAGCATTTATTTTTTTAATTTTTATAGAGCCACTTCCTCCTGGGGTGGCTCTTTACTTTTCATGGGACCTGCGTGCTTAGACCGACGTGCAAGTCTTGATGGAATTTTGCAAGAAGGTATTCCAGACGCGTGAACGTGAAGAGGCGATTGGCTTTGCATTGAAGACCTTTTTGAATGCCTTCTAAAATTTCAATATCTTGTCCGATAATCACTTCAAGAAAATCGATTTTTTGCTGGATCTTTGAATCTGTTTTTGAGGCTTCACTAGGCACAAGTGGAATCGCGCGAAAAAGCGTCTGATTGATCGAAAGCGGTAGCAATGAAATCAAAGCCACGTGGTCGTCATAAAAGAGCAAAAAACTTGAAGGAAAAATAAAGTACATAACTTGCGCCCATTGCAAAAGGGATGTGTCTTCCGAAGGCTTTCTTAAAGGTACGACGATCCGGCAGTTTTCCCCCTGCGTGTCTGAAATACTGAGATTGGGAAATTGCAACTGTGCGAGATAAGGAGCATGGGCATGCGTAAAGTGATAAACTTCAAGAAATGCCTCTACGCCAAGCTTCCAATTGAAGTTCGCAATAAATGATTTTTCCGTCAGGGCGTGCCTGGGGAGGAAGCCGAGCTCTTCGCGGTCTTCGAGTAATTGCTGAAACGCGGATGGGAAAGAAAATTCGTCTTGCGAAAGAATAATCCAGATCATACCGGCTGCTTCATACGCAGGAAGTTCTTTTAAACGAAAGGCCGTCGAAGATACGCTCGCAAAACAATTTTGCCTTTCGGGAATTTCCGAGGGGTTTCCGTTGGTCGAATAAGACCAGCCATGAAATGGACACACCAATTTTATCTGTTCTTCTTTCACTACTTTAAGCTGTGCTCCACGGTGTCGACAGGCGTTGAGATAAACGCGGATTTTACGCTGCTCATCGCGAACCGCGATTATAGGCACTCCCAAAAATTCGGCGCTGTAGGATTCACCGACATTTTTTACTTTAGATGAATCAATCCAGGGTAAAGGTCTTTTTTTAACGATGCCGTCCATTTCTTTTTCATACAAAGCCAGATCTAAATAACTGCTGACAGGGTTTGCCGAAACAGAGGGACCTAATTCCAGACGACCGTACTCCATGTGAAGTAGCGCTTGTTGTTGTATCTGCTGCAGTGTTTTCATGATGTGACCCCTTTTGCAAATTCAGGAAAGCACAACGCTTCTTCCCGCCGGCAATAGGCCACAAGATTCGCGTGGCTAAGAAGATCTTTTTGTAACGGGCTCGGTATGGGTTGTTTTAGAATCGTGATAAGAAAGGCATAGGCCGTGGCGTCCAAGGTCGTAAATTCCTCTCCTAGAAAATATGCCTTATCGCCAAGAAAATCAGACAGCGCTGTCATTACTTGTTTTCCCAGTAAATAAACCTCTTCTTGGGAATGCCGTCCTAGACCTTGCAGATAGGCTTGGCTGCGCAGACGCCGTCGCAAGAAATGCAGAAAGGGTGTGCCAACAACGGGCGGAAACAATGAAGAAAAATCTTTCTTTATGACCTCCCAGCCCCTCGGATCTATCCAGCGGCTGTAAAGCAAAATAAAGTACAAATGCTCTTCAATCATTTTTTGAAAGGCAACTCCTTGAGCGTTATTCAGAGCGGATAAAGCGGACGTGGTGTGTGTGTTTGCAAGATGCTGCAAGATAAAAGAAGAGTCGGGGACGACTTTATCGCCATCGCGAATAAAAGGCATCTTTCCCTTGGGACCGCGTGCGGGATTCTTTTCAACGATCACGTGATAGGAAATGTTTTTCTTTCTTAAAAACATTTCCACCTTGATGCAAAAAGGGCTCAAGCTGGGTAATCCCCAAATGGCTGGATATTGATGAAGCTTGATCATGAGTGTCTCCCGAGTAGAGTTTTAATGAAGGACGTGAAATCCAATAGATCAAGAACGCTTCCTTCAAGGTGCAGGGTTTTTAAAAAGCGAAGGTGCAGCTTTGAAGATTCTTGGCAGCGATGCAAATAATTCTCGAGGTATCGTTTGGTGAAGCTAGGGTGGGTTTGTGAACCCAGCTTTGAAAGTAGATAGGGAACGCGAAGTAAAGCCTCCGCGTCGCTGTGGAACTTTCGGCTTGTAAAATATTTTTGAGAAAGCATTTTTTTTAGAAGCAGGGCTTGTTCCAAAGCTACCGTCATTCCCTGGCCAAAAACGGGATTCAGCGAACAAAACGCATCGCCTACCACAACAAGATTTACTGGAAATCCGACAACTTTATGCAAGCGGCGAAGGTGCATGTGGGACTTGTGGAAATAGGCCGGTTCTCCCAGTGCTTGACCATCTTTCAGAAGGGAAAAACAGTGTTTTCCTGGAACAAGCAAAGCTCTTTTCATAAAGTCTTCGAAATCTGCTTTGCCTTTTAGCGAAGACGAGTATTCGATCAAAGTGGCGACATACCGGCCATTTTCTATCGGTGCAATCACGGCCCCTCTCGTGTCTGTGGGGGGCGAGAGCTGATAATAATATTGTTTGAAATCTTGAAATTTCAAAGAGGCCTTTGTGAACTGAACGGAACGATAGGTGATGTTGATGGAAGTTTTTTTCGTGAAGGCCTCAAGCGACAACGTGGGTAGCAGTCTTTTTAACGGAAAAAAAGCACCACCAGCGATGACCACAAGATCCGCTGTGAACAGTAGATTGTTTTTACAACGCACACGTTTAACGGTGTTTTGTTCAACGAAAATTTCTTCGACCTCGGCTTTGTGAAACACGATCCGTGATTTCTGGGAGACGTGGAAGTGCATGTGGCTCTCTAAACGAGGACGGCTCATGGCTTCCGTGCGAATCAGTGACGGATAGTGGGGAAAGAGGCCATCTCGATTTTCCCATGCGGTATCGTGGGACCAGTCAATGTAAGGGCAATCCTCGAAGTCTTTTTCTATTTTTGGAAATAGCTGACGGAGAATTTTATGCCCGCGCTTTAACAAAACATGAAGGTGACGCCCCTGAGGGACACCGCTACGTGCATTGTTAGACCCAATGCTCGGGTCTTTTTCAAGGACGGTGACCTTTTTAAAGTGTTCTGATAGAACTTGGGCTGCAGCTAGGCCTGCAATTCCGGCTCCTATGACCAGCGCGTGATCGCGTTTCATATTTGGCCTTCCAGATTTTGATGAAGTTGATTCAGGGCTTGTAAGCCAGTCGCATATTGTGCTGTCGAGAAAGTTTGTATTCCTTGATTTTGCAACTTCGTAAGGATGTCGGCAAACTCCTGGTGCAAAGGATTTTGATAGTTTTCCGACGATGTCATAAGTATTTCGTTCGTTAGATCGCCTTCGGATATTTCTCTTCTCAATGTGAAAAGAAGATTGCTAATACGCCCAGCGCGTTGACCTAAAATAAATATTTCACGACAAGTTCCAAGTTCGCGGCTATCAAATCCCGAACTCGCCATCAGGTCCATGGTGCCTGCGGCTACCATTCCCATATTGTATGGTCCTAGAAGACGTGACTCAGTCAGATTTCTGACAGCGGGAAATTTTGTCATCAACTCAGAGTATTTATTACTGATGTAGAATTGCTCAAGGTCAAAACGAAGAACGGGGAATAACTCCTTATGGTGGGGAAAGTGCTGAAGCAGAAGAGCAAGTCGCTGAAAGAGATATCGAGCCAAGTTGAAGACTTTTTGATCTTGCAGAGCCAGACTTCTTGCCGGCACGTGGTCTATTCCGACATTTAGTTTGTATAAATGTTGGAGTAGCTCTGGATTGTAGTACCGAGGATGATCAGCAAGATCATCATAAAGAGTGACTATCATTCCCAAATGAACTTTGGCGAAAATCGCCAGATCTACAAAGCGACCGTCGACAGAAGTCAAAGTTGTAAAACGATAACCCGTCGGTAGAAAATCCCGAAATAAAACCTCCGGACGCAAGGTTGAAGACTCTCGATAGGTTTTTGTTAAAGTTTCGATCTCATCCCGGAGATTCGTGAATGGAAATTTAGTCATGAGTTTCTCCCCGAGAGTGGAGGAATATATATTGATTTGGCAAAGGATGAAGTGTGATCAGCGGCTCTGCCTGAAGAGGCGCGGAAGGGCCTGAAATCTTGAACCTCTGACAGATTTTTTTTAAGACAATGGCTGCTTCAAAATACGCTAAGCGCTCACCGACGCAGGACTTGCCTCCGGCTCCGAAAGGAATAAAGGATAACGGATGTTTGAGTTTTTCTGCGAACCGTTCGGGCCTAAACTGACCGGGATCAGGAAAAAGACCCGGGCTGCGATGCAATTCAGTGATGCCGATAAGAACCTGATCGGCTTTTCGTACGGAACAGCCTAACAGATCATCATCTCGGGTGGCTTGTCGTGCCAGCATGTACGCCGGCGGGAATAGACGAAGGCTTTCCTTATAAACGGCCATCGTCGCTGCCTCGTCACCTTGAGCGATTTGGTCTTGATATTTGGGATTTTGCGCCAGAAGTAATAGCGTGAAGGCTAACGAGGCGGCCGTGGTCTCGTGTCCTGCAAAAAGAAAAGTCATGCAGTGATCGATCAGGTTCTCATCACCCTCAAATGCCTTTGGAACGCCGGACTCCCTTTGCAAATGCTTTTCAAGCATCAGGCGAATCTCTTTTTGCAGGCAAAGAATTTCTCGATTTTTGCGGGTAGGGATGAACAAAGGTGCGGGAGCTAAAGAGCGCATGCGCAACCCACAGAGATAATTAAGACGTAAAAACTTTTCTCCGATTTTAGACGCCAGTTCAGGAGATCGCACGCCCAAGAAAATCGTTAAAGCTGTTTGTAAAATCAATGAAGTCATTTCTGCCGTAACGTCGATCTTATTTTGGATCGCCGCTTTTCTCAGAAATTCATCACAATAGTCTTCGATAATCACTCGTGCCGTGTCTAATCCGGCGCCGTTAAACATAGAACGGGATTTCAGGCGTCCTGCCTGCGATTCTTTTCCGGAAAGCTGCACCAGGCCCTTTTTCCCAGTTACGGGTTGTATTCGATCGAAAACGGTGCGGTTTTGAACGTATATGTCAGCTCGCTTAATAAGAATTTCTTGGGCTCGCTCCGGATCAAAAACAAAGACGAAGCGTTTAGGGCCCAGGAGCAAGCATTGAGGCTCACCTTGATGATCCATATCCCGCATAAATTGGACAGGCTCAGACATAAATTCGGTCAGATTTACAATTGGATTTAGTAGGCGCATACTTTCTCCTTGGAGTGCGGTCTCAAAGAAGTAACCCATAAAACCGTTGAATATAATTTCATTATGGATTAGGAATGTTAACCAATGGATATCAATCGCATTCGTTACTTTTTATCTGTAGTAAAAACCGGCAGCATCACTAAAGCGGCGGAACTTCATCATATTTCCGCCCCCGCATTATCAAAGGCCATCAAAGTTTTTGAAAGGGAGCTGGATGAAAAACTTCTGTTACCCGATGGACGCGGTATATTGCTCACTGATCGCGCCCGCGCTTTGGCTCCTGCTTTGGAAGAAGTGGTCAAAAAACTTGATGGCATCATTAATAAAGCTGATTTGTTTGGTTCTTTTGCCGGTGAATTGAAGCCTTTAAGAATTGCGACGTTTGAAGTTTTTTCGACGCACTTTATGGAGCGCATTTTAAGTAACACGTTTAGTGGACGATCTTTCCTGATTCATGAACTGACGCCCGGCCGGATGGAGCAGGCGGTAGCTGGGCGTGAAGCCGACTTCGCTATCACGTACATTCCGGTTCCGCATCCCGAGCTGGATCACCTGCGCGTGCAGGCGATTGAAATGGGGATTTTCGGTCTTAAGAATAAGTTCAACGAACATGCTGAAGATGTTCCTTTTGTAAGTCCCATTGGTCCTATCGAAGGTTCACCGAACAGGGTTCGTGGTTTGGACGGCTGGCCTGAAGAGGCGTTTCCACGCCACATTCGTTATCGTGTTGGAATGCTTGAAACAGCTCTGGGAATCTGCCGTCGCGGTCTGGCGGTCGCTTACATTCCAAAATTTATTGCGAAGATGCATAACGAGATCGTGAAGCCTGAATTTGCGTTAGAAGAAAAATCTCTGCCACGTCGTTTTCCGCGCAGAAAAGAATATGTGTACCTAGTGAAAAGAAAAACGGATTTAGAAGACGAAGCCGCCAAAAAACTGGGGGCCGCACTCAGACGCTATTGTTCGTCATAGTCTTGGAATACAGCGTATTTAGAATCAGCGGCGGCGGTCACTTGTCCCTTGAGGCTTGTCGTTTTAGTAACCTTCGCAACGGATTCGTGATTAGGAAGTAGATTTTTTGTAGACCTATAAATCATCCACGCTAGCTGCGCACCCAAAGGTATCATCATAGGAGCAGTTTGAAGATTGCATGATGATTTCGCAGACCTGTTTGAAAGAGGTCCCGCTTCTCAGATTCACAGTCACAAAGACGTGGTAGCCTTCGTAATTTTGATTGCTGGCGAACAGATGAATTCGATCTAAAACTGCCTTTTCGCCGCGATGAAGCCCTTTTGACAGTATGACACTTTTTGCGCGCTCTTCGCATTTTGGTTCCGCAGCAGAGGCTCCGGAGTGCCCGCCAAATAGTATTAAAGTGATTACCAAAGCTAAAATCTGCTTCATAAAGTCCTCGCTATTATAATTGCGTTTTTATCTGCAATTTTTCCGCCGAAGTCAAAAGACGCAGTAAGTTCAGTATACCTTGATGAGTTGTCATCAAGATTGACACAATCTTATCCAATAAACTGCTATTTCACCGGTCACATAGATTCGCAATTTCATATTATTGTATGCTGCTGACATGGAAAAGAATCTTGGTGATGGCAAAAATGCTGTAAACGCTCTATTAGGTAAAATCATTCAAGAAATTAATTTCAAAATTGGTTCTGGATGGACGTTCGAACAACTTTTGGATTCTATCTTCGAATCGTTAGAGATTCTTATACCTTATGACAGAATTGGAATCGCCCTGGTGGAAGAGGAAGGACAGAGCATACGCTTAGTGTGGGTTCGATCTCGCGTTGCGGTAGCGTCCTTAAGAAAAGACTACTCCGCCAAGTTAGCGGGCAGCAGCTTAAAGAAAATTATTGATACGGGTTCTCCACGAATAATAAACGATTTGGAGAAATATCAAAAAGAACATCCTGAATCAAATTCGACTCAGCGGATATTAAAGGATGGAATTCGCTCAAGCTTGACCTGTCCTCTTCGAGCTCAAAACAAGGCTGTTGGCGTGGTCTTTTTTTCCAGTTGTCGGAAGAATACGTATGATGAAACACATATTGAAGTCTTTAGCTCGATTGCAGATGAGTTGTCGATCGTAGTGGAGCAAGCTCGTCTAAAAAACTATTTTACCGAGATCGAATCACGGGAAAAACAATTTTCAAAGGTGCTTCACGATTTGCGTTCGCCGTTAAGTGTGATTCAAGGATATCTTGATTTTGCCGTCAGTGAGGACTGGTATGATTCATTGCCCTCCAGGATCAAAGAAATCTGTACTATTTTAAAAAAGAATGCCATTTCTATGACGGTTTTATTGGATGAAATATCTAATATTAAGAACTTTAAGGAAGTAGCGTCATCATTGAACTACAAAAGTGTTCATCTCCATGAGTTTTGTATGGAGGCCGCTTCTGCCGGAAAAATATTGGCAATGAGCAAGGATATAAAGCTACAAGTATCTCTTGCAGAGGGACTTCCGGAAGTTGTCCTTATGGATCCTCATCGTATCCGCAGAGTTCTCGATAATCTATTTACGAATGCGGTTAAGTTTTCATTACGGCGAACTCACGTTGGATTTTCAGTATGGACTGATTCCGATCGACTGTTTTTCTCTGTCGCGGATCAAGGACAAGGAATTCGTAAAGAAGATCTTTCTAAGTTGTTCAGGGATTTTGGAACCACCAGTACTTTACCGAGCGAAGGGGAAAGGAGTTCCGGTCTTGGCCTTTCTATAGCAAAGTCCATACTGGTTGAACATGGTGGTGATATTAAAGCAGAGTCACAATTCGGTGAAGGATCCACATTTACTTTCTGGATACCTCTTAAGTTGCCTTAAAAATGACCTTCAGGAGGAAGCTTGGAATTGCGAGGTCTCACTTCGGAAGAAGCTCGACGGAGGCATCTAAAGTTTGGACCGAACGAAATACCTTCGTATCAAAGTCATGGTTTTTTGAGACTTGTAATTGAAATTTTAAAAGAACCTATGACAATTCTGCTGGCTGCCTGCGGGATACTTTATGCATTTATCGGTGAAAGGCAAGACGCCTTTGTCTTGCTCGGTTTTTGGGGCCTAATTGTATTTATCACTCTTTATCAAGAAGGAAAGACGGAGCATGCCCTAGAGTCCCTGCGAGATCTTTCAAGTCCTCGAGCCATAGTCATCAGAGCTGGTTCCGTGGAAAGAGTTCCTGCTCGGGAGCTTGTCGTTGGCGACCTTGTACAACTACGGGCGGGGGATATCGTTCCTGCGGATGTCGTATTACGAGAGCCGTTTCAAATTCAGGTAGACGAATCCCTTCTTACGGGAGAATCCTTTTCGGTAAGAAAAGATGTCAATGATCCAGCCTGGGCGGGCACCATCGTTGTGCAAGGACAAGCCCTGGCAGAGGTCACATCAATCGGTACAGAAACAAAATTGGGTCAGATCGGAAAAGTTCTGAAGTCAGCACGGCGCGCAGAGACTCCCTTAAAAAAAGAAACCCAGCGCGTTGTCAAAATTCTGACAGTGTTTTCAGTTCTTCTGAGTATTTTGACTGGAGTAGTTTACGTTCTTTTTCATGAAGACCTTGCCAGCGGTGTTCTTGTTGGATTGACACTCGCGATGGCTATTTTACCTAACGAGATCCCCGCAGTATTGACGATTTTTCTTTCATTAGGAACAAGACGATTATCGCAAAAACACGTTCTAACTCGTAAGATAAGCGCCGTCGATAGCATTGGGGCGGTGAGTGTTTTGTGCGTGGATAAAACCGGAACGTTGACAATGAATAAAATGACAGTTCAAAGAAAAGTCACTTCGTTTTACGCTCAAGTCTCAGAACTAGATCTTCTGCGAACGGCATCCTTAGCAAGTAATTTAAAAACTTTCGACCCTATGGAAAGGGCTATCGAGGAAGCATATCAAGGTCAAGAAAAACCCCTTCAACTTGTTTTGCAGTACCAATGGTCTCCCGAACTCTTTGCTATGAGTAACCTTTGGCGTTCTGTTGATTCAAAGATGTTGATGATTGCAACAAAGGGAGCCCCCGAAGCCGTTTTAAAAATGTGTCGACTTCCCTCGGCTCTTGAGATTGAAGTTAATGCGAAGGTCGATGAACTTGCGGCACAAGGTCTGCGTGTGCTCGCGATCGCGCAAGGTGCATGCAATGAAAATGAGTTGCCAGCTAATCAGATTGATCTACCCCTTGAGTTTCTAGGGCTCTTGGGTTTTTCTGACCCTGTAAGGCCCGGCGTTGCGGATGCCGTCAAAGAGTGCCATGAGGCGGGAATACGTGTGATCATGATGACGGGAGATCATGCCAAAACAGCAGCTACGGTGGCAGAAGAAATCGGCCTGCGTCAGTCGCAGAAAATTCTTAGTGGTTCTGATCTGGAAAAAATGACGGACACTGAGTTGAAAGAACAACTCAATGAATCAAATTGTTTTTCCCGTATGCTCCCAGAACAGAAACTCAGAATCGTTAAAGCCCTTCAAGAACGGGGAGAGGTGGTCGCTATGACAGGCGACGGAGTGAACGATGCGCCCGCGCTGGCTGCAGCACAGGTGGGAATTGCCATGGGACAAAAGGGGACTGATGTGGCCCGTGAAGCGGCTTCGATTGTGTTGTTAGACGACGATTTTACGACCATTGTAAAGGGGATTCGTATAGGACGGAGAATTTATGATAACCTTCAGGCAGCCATTGGCTATCTTACTGCCGTTCATATTCCTATAGCAGGTATTTCGGTTCTTCCTGTTTTACTGAATCTTCCAATCATTCTTATGCCGGTGCACGTCGCGTTCTTACATCTTTTAATTGAACCGACGTGTTCTCTTGTTTTTGAAGCTGAGCCCGGCTCGACGAATATCATGCGAAGAAATCCGCGAAGAGAAGATCAGCCCATTTTTTCCGGAAAAGCCATGGCTCCGGCCGTTGTGCAAGGTCTGATTATCTTCTCCATAATCTTTTTTGTTTTTCTATATTCTCTGAAGCGGGGGCGCGGAGAGCTAGATTCGCGTGCGTTGGGTTTTACAGTCTTGTTCTTTTCAAATCTGGCACTCGTATTTATGAATAGAAGCTGGATGCGTGAAATGGACTGGAAAGGCTTTTCGCGTAACAGGTTCCTTTGGCCTGTTGTAATTTCATCTTTGGTCGTTCTGTTACTTGTGCTTTATGTCCCTTTTTTTCGCGGACTATTTCACTTCTCTTTCTTACATGCACAGGATCTTTTGCTTTCATTGTTTGCATCTATTGTTGGAGTATTTTGTTTTGAATTTTGGAAACGCTTCTCTTTCAAAAAAAAAATGTGATTGGTTTGCAAACACCTATTCGATCGGCTTAATTTGTGCGAAACCTATTGAGATGGAGGAGTTATGGCAGGCCTTACATACGACTATTCTGGGAAAGTAGTTCTTGTCACGGGAGCTGGCTCGGGAATTGGAAGAGCCTCCGCCATAGCCTTTGCTCAGGAAGGTGCTTGGGTTGCGGTGTCGGATAAGAGCGAGGAAGGTGGCATAGAAACTGTTCGCTTGATTGTGCAAAATGGGGGAGAAGCCGTCTTTTTTCCGTGCGATGTTTCAAACCCTGTAGCCGTTAAAACTCTTGCCGAACACGTCGAAAAGCGTATGGGACCGATTTCTCATGCCTTTAACAATGCGGGTATCGAAGGGGAACAGGCTTTCGTTACAGACGCTACTGAGGAAAACTGGAACAAAGTCATTGATGTTAATCTGCGCAGTATTTGGCTTTGTATGAAGTATGAAATCCCCAGCATGATCAAAGGTGGAGGAGGTGCGATTGTGAATTGTTCCTCTATTGCTGGCTTGGTTGGATTCAAGGCGATTCCTGCTTATGTAGCCAGCAAGCACGGAGTCATCGGACTGACGAAAAATGCGGCCTTAGAGTATGCGTCTCAAAATATCAGAGTGAATGCGGTCTGTCCTGGAGTCATACAAACACCTATGGTCGACCGATTTACCAAAGGAGACCCAGTGGCTCTCGAAGAGTTAAAAAGGTCTACGCCCATGGGGCGTGTCGGCTCTCCTGAAGAAATTGCTGCGGCGGTGGTTTGGCTTTGTTCAGATCAAGCCTCATTTGTCACCGGCCATGCACTGGTCGCTGATGGTGGATGGATGGCACAGTAGTTCATTCAATAATCGGAATCGGGCATCGACAAGACCGCTGTTCCGTTTATGCGGTCCATTTTCAAGTCGAGAAGAGCTTTGTTAGCGTCTTGAAGACGGTAGATTTGAACTTTAGGCAAGATGTTATATTGAAAAGCTTTCTGTAAGAACTCGACGCCATCGTGTCTTGTATTAGCCGTTACGGACCGTAAATCCCTTTCATAAAAAAGATGTGTTTCGTATTCAAGCTGTGGAATGGGCGAAAGATGTATACCAGCCACGGCGAGCGTTCCACCTCTCTTCAATGCGGAAAGAGTTTGTGGAACGAGGTCACCAGCGGGGGCAAAAAGAATGGCACAGTCCACTGTTTCTGAAAGATCAGCAGTTGAATCACCGGCCCAGACGGCTCCTAACTCCAAGGCGAGCTTTTGGTGATT
Organism: Bdellovibrio bacteriovorus; assembly: GCF_001592745.1. Classification (NCBI taxonomy): domain Bacteria; kingdom Pseudomonadati; phylum Bdellovibrionota; class Bdellovibrionia; order Bdellovibrionales; family Pseudobdellovibrionaceae; genus Bdellovibrio; species Bdellovibrio bacteriovorus. The sequence continues at coordinate 343,603 of NZ_LUKD01000001.1, read as the reverse complement.
TTTAGCTCGAGTTACAACAGATACTTTTCCACCTTGGGCAACAACTAATTGCAACATCAGGTGAGCTGAAGAACCGAAACCAATCAACAAAAGATGTTGACCAAGCTCGAAGTTACTTCTTTTTAAGGCGCGATACCCAACGATACCTGCGCATAAAAGGGGAGAAATTTGAAATTGGTTCGCGTCTTTAGGAAGAGGGTAAACGAATTTTTCTGCAGCTACCATGTATTCGGAATAACCTCCTTGAAGATTATATCCAGTGAATTGAGGCTGTAGACAAAGATTCTCTTTATCTGTTTGGCAGTAAATACAAGTGCCACATGTTCTACCTAACCAAGCAACGCCAACCCAGTCGCCTACACTGATGAAGTTGCAGTGCCTTCCAACTTTTGTCACAACTCCCGTAGCTTGATGTCCAGGGATCACTGGCATTGTTGATGGATTGAGGTCTCCTTCAATAACGTGAATGTCCGTGCGGCAAACGGCACAGCAGAGTACTTTAATCAAAACCTCGTCGGGACCAGGCTCCGGTATTTCGACATCCGTCAATTGAAGGGGATTGTATTCGATCATCGCATGGCTTTTTAGGATCATCGCTTTCACTAAAGACCTCCACCCTTGTGATATTTCATTTCCGTGAAATTCTCGCAACATGCTTCTTTGCACTTGCGAGTACATTTTTCACCTGAAGTATTTTAATTCATCCATAATATTTTGGGGGGAAGCCAATGCCTAGAAAGGACTTTCGCGTCGTCTTGACAGGAGGGCCCGGTGGAGGAAAAACCACCGCTGCAGATTTATATCGACGTGAATTAGGAGAGCGCGTAGTCATTGTACCTGAAGCCGCGACTCTTCTTTACTCCGGAGGATTTCCACGGTCCTTGCGACAGGACGTAAAAAAGGTCACACAAAAAGCAATCTATCAGGTGCAGGTCTGTTTGGAAGATGCCCAGGCGGCAGAATATGAAGACAGAATTCTACTTTGCGACCGAGGAACAGTAGACGGAGCCGCTTATTGGCCGGGAGAATCCAACGATTTTTTTGAAAGCTTAAGCACCAGTCTTCAAGCAGAGTTGACTCGCTATGATGTCGTCCTTTTTTTTGAAACTGCTGCTGTCGGCGGCATATCAATCGAAGGTGGTAATCCAATGCGCATTGAAACTTTGGAGAAGGCTATTGAAATCAACCAAAGACTTTTATCTTTGTGGTCACAGCACAAAAACTTTGTGTTTATTGCTCACGATAAGTCCTTTCTAAAAAAAGTGGACTCGGGACTCTTTGCTATGCAAAGAGTGGTCGATGCGTACTTAAAGACACGTTAATTGTACTTCTGTATTGATGCATTCTCCCTCGAAAGTTCAGGCGTTTAATGGATTCAATTAATAACATTAGGGGAGGGGGAAACTCTATGTATATTCTAGTAAGGTTTGCATTCCTATTTGTCTTATTAGTGACTTCGACGGTGTTTGCAAGGGATGTTCTTTTGGATGTTAGAACTCCCGAAGAGTTTTCTGAAAGCCACCTTCCAGGCGCAATAAATATTGATGTTTTAAACAGTAATTTCTCGGAACGAGTGTCGGCATTAAATAAAGACGATAGTTATAAAGTTTACTGCAAATTTGGCAAGCGGGCCACGCTAGCCGTTACGATTATGAGGGACCAAGGATTTAAAAAGCTGACCGATCTTGGCGGTTATGAAGAAGCTCAAGTAACACTCAAGATGAAACCCGGTCGTTGAAGGATCTTATGATTGAAAAATCTGTTCTATTAGCTGATGACATAGCAAATACATCTGAAGAAGGGCGATCACGGTCTCATATACTGAGAGCCATCGCAGCAGAAATAAGCCAACGACTGAAGCTCCCTTTGAGGGTTATTTTTGTCGAAAACCTAGAAGGACGGCTTTTTCGTAGACCCGTGGTCGAAGAGGTTAAAGCAAAAGATAAAGAATCGATGGGACTTCTAGAAGTCGACATGGCTCATTATCCCGTAAAATCAAAAATCTTTTTAAAAGAAGGAGACCCTGTTACTCATATTCTTTCTGAAGAAAAGATCGACGATTTACTCGAAATGATCGTGATGGGTTCTCAAGGCAAGCATGGAATTGCAAAAGCGCTTCTGGGGAGTACGTCAGAAGAAGTTTTAAGACGAGCGGCAACCCCCATCCTGATTGTGGGACCCGAAGCACAAAGACTTCATTTCGAATTCCCAGAAGAGGGGGTTTTAAGAATTTTACTGCTAACCGATCTCTCTTCCGCCAGCGTGCGCGCAGAAGACTATGCGGCGTCTTTAGCTCGGAAGCTGAATGCGCGACTGACGATTTGCAATTCACCGGGACACGAAATTTATCACTTGAAACAAATGCTATACTCGCGCAACGTAGTCCCCACGTCTGTAGATTCCATGTTTGAAGAAATAGGCAAGGATGCAGAAAAGCTGTTAAGTGATAAGGTGGAGGAGTATAAAAAGATAAACGCAGATGTGGAAGCACTGTTTCTCAAAGAAGAAGCGAATCTGGAAGATGTCCTGGCAAAGAAGGCTGAAGGTGCTTACGATTTAATTGTGATGGGCACCCACAGCCGAAATAGATTTCTCACAACTTTTCTAGGAAGCACCGCCCGCAACGTTATTTTAAAATCTCCGATACCGGTAATTATTTGTCGTAGCGTCATCAGAGGTTTGTAGGGAAGGGACCGAGTATCCCTCCAGATAATGGTTTATCCAAGAATAGCCTGCGCCAGTTCCTTTTGTGGCGTTTTCAACAAGTCCTTAGGAACCCAGTCGGTGACTCTCTTTAGTAGAGTCTGGCTCATCTCGTGTCGGATTTTTCCAAGAAAGTCTGGCTCAGCGAATACTGTTAGCGATTGAAAAGAATCATTTTCCAGCTCTTTGGATAACATCTCGGAAATCTCTCGTGCAAATTGGATTGCCGCCTGTTCTTGTGGGTCGCTTCTTTTCGTTACACTGTAGCCTATAGATGCAATTTTTCCTATCGACTTGACGCCGCGTCCGGCTTTTTTTCTAATAAGGTCACTTTTTTTTTCGTGAGACAACGGATTTTCAAAAGAGTGTATCTTGCGAACTCTTTCAATGCCCTCTGATTTCACGAAAATTTTTGCTTCTCGTTGATTTGCGACTAAAAACCACTCCATAAGTTTTACCTCCAATAAGTTAGCTATTTTTAAAAGAGTTTGAGTTCCACTTTTGATTTAATTTTCGGGATATTGTTCTTCGACTGACGCCTAGTATTTCTGCCGCTCGTCCTTGATGGTAATTTACGGACTCAAGGACGTAATGAACATAAGTATTCTGAAGATTTTCTAAATTCGGAAGATCCTTAAAAATGTCTCCCAAAGAAAATGTCTGGTTTTCTTCGGTTTCGGGTAGTTCCTTCACGCCTATAATATTTCTATTTAGGTTTAAAACCACAGCTCTTTCGATATAGTTTTCAAGTTCCCGAATATTGCCTGACCAGGGACGGTTTATAAGATGTTTTATGGCGTCTTCAGAAAACTTCACAGAGATTCGGTTTGAATACTTTTCGGAAATAATTGTTATAAACTTATTTATCAGATTAGGGATATCCTCTTTGCGTTCACGCAAGGGCGGCAGAGTGATGGGAATTACATTGAGACGGTAATAAAGGTCTTCGCGGAATTTACCTTCTTTTATCTCCTGCTTTAGATTCTTATGAGTTGCCGAGATGATATTAAATTCCACTTTATATTCGGACGTAGCGCCAACTGGTCGCACTGTTCTTTCTTGAAGAACCCGCAACAGTTTCGATTGCAAATGAAGAGGAAGATCACCGATTTCGTCTAAAAAAACGGTTCCGCCTTTAGCAGCCTCAAAAATGCCTTTGTAGTCATTCACGGCACCGGTAAAAGAGCCTCTCCGATGACCAAACAATTCCGACTCAAATAGAGCTTCGGGAATGGCGGAACAGTTCACCGCCAGGAGGGGGCGGCTTGCGCGGGGACTCAGCCGATGAATAGTTCTTGCCAGCATTTCTTTTCCCGTGCCGCTTTCGCCCTGAATAAGAATATTGGCGTCTGTCTGCGCAATTCTTGGCAACGAGTTTATCAGGCGTTGCAGCTGTATGTTATGAGATTGAAAATCTTGACTCAGTACTTGAGACATAGGTCCTCCGACCTCAGTGGCTGAGTCTGAGCTTAGTACAATTTTTCTGGAGTTTTGAAGTTACAAATGGGATGCGGTCAGAGGCTCACGAAATGTCGTAAGCCTCAATCATTTTAGTGCACCGGGATTTGCTTTTGTTTGGTCGTTACATTTTTGGGAATTGTCAGTGTGAGGACGCCATTATCAAATTTTGCATCCACTCTTTTCTCGTCAATGCTGCTTGGTAAAGTAAATGTTCTTTGATAGGAACCGTACTGGATTTCCGACAGGTGTGTCTTTTTTGTATCCTTCTTTTTCTCATCTCGGCGTTCTGCTGAAACCGTGATTTGATTATTGTCGACCTCAACCTTCACTTGTTCTTTATTTACACCCGGAAGGTCAAATGTCATCACATAATTGTTGTCTTCCTCGGATATCTCGCAGGAAGGGGAAAATTCAAACTGACTTAAACTGCCTTTACGCATGTTCATCAATTCATTCAGAATTCTCTCAAACGGATCGTCCATTTGGGAAAAACTTTTGAATGGACTTAAACTGCGGTTATCGAACCATTTTTGTAGATTGCTTGCCATCACGTGCCTCCTTGATAATCAGATTTTTGATTTATGATAGCAAAGTCGGTGCCAACTGAATTGGAGCCTTTAAGGAATGTCAGTGACAACTTGACATTTTGACTAGACAACTTGTCCAAATTATTTGAAGGAACGTGCCTTTACTTTTCTTCCATCTGATATCAGATCGCTAGGAAAGAGTATGACAAGATCTCCTTCTTTTAAACCGCTGGAAACCACTGCGGCGGTGTCGGTTTTGACTTCGAGTTTTACGATTCTTAGACGCGCTCTATTTTTTTCAAGAGTGTAGACCGCCCAAGAATCCTCATCTTTAAAAAGAGCCCCGGCGGGGACGGTGAGTACATTATTTCTTTGTGAAATTATAAAGTGTACTTCCACGTGAAAGTTGTCCCCTATAGATGAGGGGGGATTCTTTAAAAACTTTAAATATACAGGTGTTTTTTCTTCTTCTATTCCCAGAGCGGACAGTTTTACAAATCCCGCCCGACTGATTCGCCGTACCTTTGCGGGAAGTGGAGGTTCCATGCCAAAAGCATCTATGTAAGCACGCGTTCCCTCATTCAATCTCACGGCATCCGTCGTCAATGCTTCCACAACGACTTCAAGGTTTATCGGGTCTATGATGTCAACTAAAGGCTCGCCACGAGCCACGGGACCAGCAGAGTCACGATAAATTTTTGAAATTATTCCGTCTACGGGACTTACGATACTCTTGTGAAGGTCCCAATGCAGAGTCGTGATTTTTTGGTTCTTGGAGACAGGATCACCTACTTTGAGATCGATTCTGTCTAAGTCGCCCGTAGTAAAAGCGGTGACCGTGAACTTTGTGGTCGAACGTACGACCCCATCAAGAGTCAAAATTTCTTCGAAAGATTTCTTTTGTACTGATACAATCTCAACCTCGACGGCTTTCGTACGGAACAAAAGCCATAGGCTCAGTCCGGCAACACAGAATAAAAGTCCATAGATGAACGGAGCTAGAAGGGTCTTTGCCTTTTTCATCTTCAGTCCCTCGCCTTCAATGCTTCAGTCATGTTTAAGCGGGTGATGCTTTTTCGTACGTATATACCGATGACAGTGTAGGACAGCACGACAACGACTATGGCCAGGGCATAGGTAGATGGAAGAATGATCAACGGAAAGGCCATAGTTTCAGAATGAATAAGGCGGGTGCTTAAAAGAGACAGATAGTATCCAAGAATGCATCCCGGCCCCAGTGCAACAAGAACTTGCGCTCCTATCTCTAGAAACAGAATTTGGAAAATTTCAGAGTTCTTGAACCCCATGATTTTCATACTAGCAAGCTCCCAAGATTTCTCTGAAATATTTATGCGTGACATGTTGAATAAAACCGAGCACGTAATGGATATGGCAAAACCAATGAGTATCGTCTTAAAGACGGTGATCATTTCTGCAACTGTGCGATTGAAACTTTGTAAGAGAAGACTTTTTACTTGAACGGATAAAACTTCCGGGGCGGATTTTAGACGCACATAAATGCTCCCAACTTTTTTGGGGTCCACTTTAAGATAAACACTGTCAATCGCAGACTCTTCATGAAGCCAACGCTGAAGATCTGACTTGGTTGCATAAACAGCGGCTCCAACCATATCGTCAACAAAGCCACCCACGACCGCAGAAAAAGGCTTGTGGCTCTTGTCAGATATTTCAAGAGTGACGCGGTCTCCGAACGTCAGGTCGTATTTTTCTTTGTAATAACGTGTAAGGAGAACTGTTCCCGGCAAAGGACGAATAAGATTTCCTGTTACAGAAAGAGCGCGTCGCAGCTGAGGGTTTTCTTGTGTCGTAATGACCGCTGTATTTTGACGGATATTTCTAAAAATCATCTTGACCCCCACGATACGCGCGCCTTCGACCATCTCGACCCCTGGAATACGCAAAAGTTCACTCACCACTTCCTTTTTTCTTGGGTGAACGAAGCGCACTTCGAGATCCTCTCGGCTGGCCTCGCGGAATTGACGATGAATAAAAAAGCTGACGACGTCTCCCCAGAACGTTCCATTGATAAGAATGGCGACGGCGGCCGCGAGCCCCAGAACCGATAGAGATGTACGTATGGGGCGGGCCAAAAGATCCCTTAAAATAATTTTGGTCAGTGTCTTTTTTTGAGTGGTAAAAAGAGTCTGAGCCCGTGTCATTTGAAAATTCAATGTGGTCAACGGCCGCATGGCTTCAGCGGGTTGAAGTCGAAAGATCGACCTGAGTGCATTTAAGACTACAAGCCAACCAGGAATGAAGCTGACAGAAATGGCTATTATGAATGCGATGGGGGAGACAGAAAATTCGATGCTAGGGAAACGAAAGTATTGTCGATACAAAGATGCATACCAAAGACCGATTCCTTGCGCAAAAAGAAAGCCAGGAATGAGTCCTGCGCTCAAAATAACTGTGACAAGCTTCCAATAGTGCAGAGCAACTGACGACGAAGCATAACCCAACGATTTTAGTGTCGCGATCTGTGGACGCTGGATACTGATAAGACGATGCAAGACCGTATGTAAAATGAAGATAGCCACCAATATGAAAATAGTAGGAACGACATAGGACATAGATCTTTGCTGGCGAATTTCATCTTGTACAAACATATTGCTGATCTGTTGGCTTCGGTCGTAGGCGCCGATTCCCCCGTAGGGAGCAAGAATCAGATCGACATTTCTTATAATACCCGGGATGTCTTTATCTCGACGACTCTTGATGACGATGCCGTTGAAGGCCTCCTGGAGCCCGGTGATTTCCTCTAATGCACTTTCAAGCATCCAAAGAACAGCAAAGTGACGATCGTCAGGAAATGGTGCTAGAGGATTGAGTGCATAAACATATTCCGGAGATATAGCAATACCGGAAACCTGCAGCTTTCGACGTTGTCCTTTGATGTTGATAAAAAAGATGTCTCCGGCCTTCAGTTTATGAACTAAAGCGAAGCTTTCATGCACCAACACTTCCGTGCTCGAACCGACTTCAGGCCAGCGGCCTCCACGCAAATGGATTCGGTTCAGTCCAAGTGTTTTCGGGATCGAGATCACGAGCCCGAGTGCGGGCTCGTTTTGGGACTCAAGATCAATTAGGCCTGAAGCTGTGATGCGACTTTCGGCAAAATCTACGCCCGGTAAGTTCTGAATCTGCGTTAACACGAAGGAGGGAGCACGCACCACCTCTGCAAAAATATCACTGAATTCATAGCTCTGATAAAATTCATCACGGGCTTTCGAGAGCGAAACATAGGCGCTCCAAGAAGCGGTGAGTAGTGCAATTCCACAGGATAGCAAAACTGCCATGGAAAAAATCTGAAGCTTTAGTGAGCCTAGGTCGCGCAGCAGTTTTGTATTTAAAGGTTTCACCAGTAAACCTCATCTATAGAGATCTTTTTTTCGTTGATCCGCTCCTTTAAGATTTTTCCGTCTCCAAGATAAAGAACTCTGTCTGCCAGATCGGCAATGGCCGAGTTGTGGGTGATAACGATCACCAGTGTACCAAGTTCTCTGTGCACTTGTTGAATAGCCAATAAGACCATTTTTCCTGTCTGTAGGTCCAAGGCGCCAGTAGGCTCATCACAAAGAAGAATTTTGGGTTTCTTCGCGATGGCACGAGCGATGGCGACCCGTTGTTGTTCTCCCCCAGAAAGTTGAGATGGAAAAAAAAATTGTCTTTCTTTCAAGCCTACCAAAGTCAAAGCGTTTGCTGATGTCATCGGGTCTTCGCAAATATCTGTTACAAGATCTACATTTTCGGCGGCGGTCAAATTCGGAATTAAATTGTAAAACTGAAAAACAAAACCTACGTTCTCGCGACGAAATAAGGTGAGTTCTTCGGCGGTGCCGTTGCTTAAGGTTTTGTTTTCGAAAACAACTTCTCCTGAGGTCGGCACATCCAATCCTCCAAGAATATTAAGCAACGTGGATTTACCACTGCCGGACGCCCCAAGAAGCACAACGAATTCGCTATCATTGAAATTTAAATTAATTCCCCGGAGTGCTTGTATCTGAATCTCTCCCATTGTGTAGTCTTTTGTCAGACCACGACATGCTAAGAGAGGCGCTTTCGTCATATCAATCCTTGTACCCTTCGGATCGCCCTACGACTTCGTCAATTTTAATACGGTAAATAACGGCTCTTTCTAATAGGGCAGAGAAGTCTATTTCTAAAGAAGAACCGCCAAATTTCTGATGTGTTAAATTCATGTTTTTAATGAGGTCCCGCATCATCTGATTTGCATCTTGCTCGCTGCATTCTTCAAATTGTCCCCATGCGATAACGCTCTTCCATTTTATTGCGCTCTCAGTAACTTCGGTTTGCAAACAGACCCGGGGATGTTCTCTCATTGCTTCCAGTTTACTTCCCTCTAAAGAATGACTGTAAATGTTTTTATCTTTGTAAAGAAAATTAATGGGAAGGATCATCATCCTGTCTTTCTTCTGAAAGCCCAGGTGGCCGAAACTGGCTTTTTTTAAGATATTCAGACAATCAGCTTCCGGAATGGTATTTAGATGGCTGTGATAAGTATTCATGTAACACCTTTATCGACTGGCATTTCCTGGTATTTCGTAGTTACGCAAATATTCGTAGAGTTCTTGTTTGTCCTCGCCGTATCCTACTATACTCTGCATTTCTTCGAGGGCCTTAAACATGATATTTAAACGTCGGTTGTCGGCTGCAACAATCCTTTGCGTTAGTTGATTCACGTCACCAGTCTTGAATTTTTTTATCGCGGCTTCTTTGAAGAGAAGAGATTTCATCTGTCCAATTTCTTTTCTAATCTGCATTGAATCTGCATAGGTTTTTAAGTAAAGACGGTTTAGGCGGATTCTTTGATCTTCTGTGAGATTGGGAGCAGAAGAAAATACGTCGGCGGCTCTTTGAACAATATCTTCTGGAGTATTTGCTGGCTTTTCCTCCTGAATTTTACGATCCAGTTCCGCCTCGTTGTAGGAGGGCATGGTTTGACAGCCAACGCATATCAGGATTGAGGTCATTAATAGGAATGGTTTCGACATTGCTTGCTCCTTCTATCATTGAAAGAGCAAGTTGTAAGCCACTCCCAAAATGTTCCTGTGTTTATTGAGGTCCTAGAGAGGACAACTTGTCTTTCCGTTGTGACTTTTCGTCTTAATGTTTTCAAAAAGTTTGCAGGAATTAGATCAATTAAGAGTTCTTGTTTTTGAACAATCTGTATTTCAATTAAATGATCCTTTAAGACGAAGTGGCCTGATATGTTTTAGATGCATTGAGAAAGTAACGTATCTGAACGACCAGAAGGAAACTGAATTGGTTAACTGAACAAAGCCTGGGATTTCCAGGTAGATAAGGAGGAACTGTGCAACTTCGAATCGCAGAGAGTAGTTCGCGTGTACAATTAAATACCAAACCTGCCATCAACGAAAAAATTCGACAGGCGACAATCGACAGGTTGAACTTTACAGGATTTGATGTTGATGCCATTGAGCAGCGTCTCGCCGAGTTGGAACGTGAATGGGATATTGAGAGAGTGATTGAAGCAAATGCTTCAAGTATTGTCCTCGCAGGCCTCACGTTGGGTGCTACAGTTAACAAACGTTGGTTTTTATTACCCGCAGTTGTGGCTGGTTTCTTATTGCAGCATGCGGTTCAAGGTTGGTGTCCGCCTGTGCCGGTCTTAAGAAGACTTGGTTTTAGAACCCAACGTGAGATCGACAATGAGCGATGTATACTTCTGGCTCGCCGAGGTGACTTTGAGAAAATTAATAACCGCTCAACTCGTGAAGCAATTGAAGCTTTGGAGAGTAATATCAGCCGATAATACGAAATTTTGAAAACTAAAAACGTTTCGAGTGAAAATTTATTATTGGGGGTCTTATGATGTGTATTCAAAAATTATGGATCTTTGTTTTTTCTTTTTTTGTTTTATTTCTTGGGAATGAAGTCGCTTTTGCGAACGGAGCCTTTCACAAACGGCCTTATAGTGTGAAGTTCATTGATGAGATGAGCGCCCATCACGAAGGTGGTATCAAAATGGCAGAGATGGCCATCGCGAAGGCCTATCACTCCAAGTTGAAACATATGGCTCAAATGATGAAAAAGGATCAACAGGAAGAACTGATGAAGCTTCAAGAATGGCGAAGACGTTGGTATTCGTCGAGCCCTGAATATACATATAATGGTGCAGAGATGGATATGTCTAAGTTGGAACGCTTGAGTGGGCTGGAATTTGATATCGCGTTTTTGGATTCCATGATCATGCACCATCCCGGCGCCATATTTCTAGGGAATGAAGCGGCAGTACGATCCGAAAGATCTGCTATACGAAATTTAGGAAAAAGAATTGCCAAGGCTCAGGAAACCGAACTGAACGAAATGCGAGCTCTGAGAGATAGATGGGCAATAGATTAGTTAAATCCACAGGTTTGAAACGGGTTCCTAGAAGGGGAGTGCCGAATGTGGCAGCTGGGACATTCTGTTTAGTGCATTGAGATTATTTGTCCCGATGGAGGAGTCATTTTATGCAACTTCGATTTCTGGGGGCCGCACAAACTGTTACGGGATCGAAATATCTACTCACCATTAAAAACAAAAATATTTTGATCGATTGCGGCTTGTTCCAGGGTCTTAAAGATCTTCGACTTAAGAACTGGGAACCTTTCTTAGTAGATCCGAAGTCGATTGATGCGATCTTACTGACCCATGCGCATATCGATCACTCTGGTTATATTCCAAGACTCATTAAAGAGGGATTTCAGGGGCCTGTTTATTGTACCGAGGCGACGTTGGACCTCTGCCGCATTCTTCTTCCTGATGCGGGATACCTACAAGAAGAGGACGCTGAGTTTCTTAACCGCAAGAAGCTATCCAAACACAATCCTGCACTTCCACTCTTTACGAAACTAGAAGCTGAAAAATCCCTGGAATATTTTCACCCCCAGCCTTTCGATAAAGAATTCGAGGTTGTCCCAGGCACTAAAGTGCGTTTCTTATATTCAGGCCATATTTTGGGATCAGCGATTGTCGTCGTATCTGTAGGTGACAGAAAAATCGCATTCTCTGGGGATGTTGGACGACAGCAAGACGTCATTCTTCGCCCACCAGTTTCGATTCCTGAAGTCGACTACCTGGTCGTCGAATCGACTTATGGCAATCGTCAACACGGTCAATCCAATCCCGAGGCTGCTCTAGAAAGAGTTATTAATGACGCCGCCAAAAGACATGGTGTCGTTATCATTCCAGCCTTTACTGTCGGAAGGGCCCAGACTCTCATGTATCACCTTTCTGTCCTCAAGAGATCGCGACGCATTCCCAATATTCCGATGTATCTCAATAGCCCAATGGCCTCTAATGTCACCGGACTCTTTTGCGACTATCGACAACTTCATAAGCTTTCAGATGAACAATGCCGTGAAACTTGTGAAGTCGTTCGGTATGTAAAGACAGTTGAGGAATCAAAGGCTCTCAACGAGAGAAAGGGGCCTATGGTTATTATTTCTGCCAGCGGCATGGCTACCGGCGGAAGAATTCTTCACCATCTAAAAGCCTTCGCTCCAGATCCTAAGAATCACATTTTGCTCGCTGGTTTTCAGGCCGCCGGAACAAGGGGCCGACAGATCCAAGATGGAGCAAAAGAGATTAAGATCTTTCGCGAGTTCATTCCTGTGCGCGCACAAGTCGACGTACTTGAAAACATGTCCGCACACGCTGATTACACTGAGATCATTCAATGGCTGGATAAATCCAATATTCATCCAAAGAAGGTTTTTATAACTCACGGCGAACCCGAAGCTGCCGAATCTTTGAAGGGTCATCTCAGCAATCGATTCGGATGGTCTTGCGAAGTGCCGAAGCACGAGCAAACTTATGATTTGGAAGGCACATGAGCGCGTCTCCTATTATATGTGACATCGAATGTTCCTGTCAGCATCTGAAACACGACACAAAGCTCGTCGTTCTTACGGGAGGACCCGGTGCTGGTAAAACGGCAGTCCTTGAAATGATAAAGAAAATGCTTTGTGAACATGTCGCCATACTTCCGGAGTCCGCTTCCATTATTTTTGGAGGAGGCTTCTGGCGTCTAGAAACGCCCACAGGAAAAGCTGCAGCCCAGAAGGCTATTTTTCACATTCAGCGTGATATGGAAGAATTGGTTCTCAACGAAAAGAAATGGGCCCTGGGTCTCTGCGATCGAGGGACCCTTGACGGAGTCGCTTACTGGCCCTCTGAAGAAGAGACGTTTTGGTCCACTTTGAGAACATCAAAAGATATTGAATACAGCCGATACCAAGCGGTCATCCACTTGAGAGCCCCCAGCGAAACTCACGGATACAACCACCAAAATCCTTTGAGAATCGAAACGGCCTTACAGGCGCAAAGTATCGATGAGAAAATTCATCGGATTTGGTCTGGGCATCCGAAGTATCACCAAGTCGAATCTTCAGCAAACTTCATGGAAAAAGCTAATAGAGCAATTCAACTTATTAGCCAAGAGCTTCCCGAGTGCTGCAAGAAGGGTCTCGTGGAATTTGCAAGAGCTGGAGGCACGAGGTGAAAGTCATGATTGCAACATTGTGTTTGGCTTTGAGTGCGAGTGCAGGCGCGAAAGCGGGCGCGCTGGAAGACTATCTTACACAAGTGCAAGAGGCGAATCCAACTTTGCAGGCGGCTAAGGCTGCTGCAGAGAAGGCGCAGTTCCTGGTGCGGCCAGCTTCTACTTGGGACGATCCCTTTATCGCCGCAGGCGTAGATGAGAAGCCCTTTGATGGTAGTATGGGCGGCGTTAAGAAATATCAAATTAGTCAAACGATTCCTTTTCCTGGAAAGAACTCCGCCCGATCAGCTATTGCAACCCACGAAGCTGATTCAGCAAAGAGCGATGTTGAGACAGCCGCGCGGCAAATTCGAGTTCTCGCAACTCAAATATATTTCAAAACATTTCTGAATCAGAAGGCTATTGAACTCAATCGAGACCTTCATCAGATTTTGAAGACGGTCGCTGATAGCTCCAAGGCCCGTTATCAATCGGGAACTTCTGGACACCACGAATGGCTTCGTTCACAGGTCGAGCTCAATATCTTGGAGGTCGAGAAGCTGCGGCTTCAAAGGGAGCAAAAATCGCTCACGGCCGTCTTTAATGAAATGAGAAATCAGCCCGCACAGGCTGCCATCCCTGTTTTAGCCTTCGAATATAGGGAGCCCGCAAGCCCTCCTGCGCAGCCGGATCTTTCAGCACAACCCGAACTTCGCTCGATTGATCTTTATTTGAAGCGGGCTTCCGAAGAAGAGCGACTCGCAAAGCTTTCTTATTTTCCTGATTTCGTATTGCAGGGAATGATGATGGAACCTGATCCTGAAATGATGGATGAAAAGAAAAATTGGGGTGTCATGCTTGGTGCAAGTCTTCCGCTCTTCTTTTGGAGAAAGCAAAGTGATTTGAGCCAGGCCGCTTCCGCACAGAAGCGAGTTGCCGATTTTGAGCGACAGAGTCTTGTAAACCGAATTTCCGCAGAGTGGTTGGAAGCTCAAGAGCAATTGAAGACTTCCAAGGATGTGGTCAAGCTATACCTTTCTTCAGTCCTTCCCTCGACGCGACTAGCGGTTCAGAACGCGAAGACAAGTTATTCATCTCGCAAGCTATCTCTCGATCAGTATCTTGATTCGTTGAAGGTTCAGCGCATGCAAGAACTTGAGCTTGTTGCGGCTCAAATGGATGTCTTTTTAGCAAATTTGCGACTGAAGGATTTGCTATCTAGTCCGCCTCTTCTTCGCTTGTCGCCAAGCCGGCCGAGCTTATTCGGTGGCGATTCCATGGGATCTGATGCTGGTATGGGTTCAATGGGGTCAGGAACTGTCAATATGGGCTCAGGAATAAGCGGACCTACTCGCAAAACCAAATCTGGTGGAACTCGAAGCAATGACGGTTCAGGTATGGAAGGTATGTAATGAAAAATCATTTGATAGTAGCGTTTATATCATTGTTCCTAGCCCGGTCGGCATTCGCTCAAGCTGGACACCAACACGGAAGTCCTCCGCCTGCACCGAAAGCAACTGATCAAAAGAAAGCCGAACCCAGGAAAGAGGATCCTCGGGTTCCTGTAGAAGTTCCAGTCGAACAGCAAAGCAAAATGGGATTGAAGGTTGCTAAGGCCAGTAAACGCAAAGTCGACCACACGATTCGCACCGTCGGCACCGTGACGGCTGATCAAACAAAGGAAGCCCACGTTCATACTCGAATCAATGGATGGATCGAGGATGTATTTGCAGATTATGTCGGAAAGGAAATTAAGAAGAAGCAACCGCTTTACAGTCTCTACAGTCCTGATCTGGTCTCAACTCAAGAAGAATATCTATCGGCACGAAAGCAAGGCAGTACAGGTCAAGAAATCGCTAAAGCCGCACTTCAACGTTTGCGACTTTGGAACGTACCAGAAACTGAAATTTCAAAACTCACACAGTCAGGAAAAGCCAAGAGAGCACTCACTTTTGAGTCATCCGTTGATGGAGTTATCGTCAATAAGACAGCCATTAAAGGCATGTATATCACTCCAGAAATGGAGCTCTACTATATCGCAGATCTATCGAAAGTTTGGATAATCGTCACTTTATACGAATATGACCTGGCAAGCATCTCTGTTGGCGATGAAACAGTCATTCAGCTTCCTTACGACGCGAATCGAACTCTAAAAGGAAAGATCAGTTACATTTATCCTGAAGTCGAAATGGAGACAAGAACCGCAAAAGCTCGAATTGAAATGCCAAACCCGGACCAGAAACTCAAGCCAGGAATGTTTGCCAACGTTGAGCTTAAGAAAAATTTGGGTGATGCGATTGTGATTCCTGATGATGCCGTGATTGATACAGGCGTTCGTCGAATCGTCATTGTCCGAAGGCAGAATTCGAGATTTGAACCCAGAGAAGTCAAAGTAGGTGCGCGCGTTGGGCAAGAGTTCATTGTTCTTTCAGGACTGAAAGAAAACGAAGAAGTTGTCGTCAGCGCTCATTTTCTTATAGATGCAGAAAGTAAGCTTCAGGCGGCGTTGCAGCGAGGAGAGAAAGCTTCAGAAGGACACAGTGGCCATGGAAAGTGATCGCATATGATTGCAAGGATAATTGACTGGTGTTCTCGAAATTCTCGAATCACTTTCGCTATTGCCGCATTTTTAGGTCTTTGGGGTATTTACTGCCTTAAGAATATTCAAGTCGATGCGATTCCTGACCTCTCTGAGACTCAGGTAATTATCTACACCGAATGGATGGGCCGCAGCCCGGATCTTGTGGAAGATCAGATCACCTATCCCTTGGTTGCTTCAATGTTATCCGCTCCAAAGGTTAAAGTGGCTCGTGGCTTTTCAATGTTCGGAATGTCTTTTGTCTATGTGATTTTTGAAGACGATACGGATCTATATTGGGCCAGAAGCCGAGTTGTTGAGTATTTATCAAAAATTTCCGGGCAACTTCCCCAGGGGGCAAAGACTTCTTTAGGTCCCGATGCTTCGGGTGTCGGCTGGGTTTTTCAGTATGTGCTCGAAGACAAATCAAGCCGGCATGATCTCGCTGAGATAAAGACTTTTCAAGATTGGTATTTGAAGTATTGGCTGGCTTCTGTGCCTGGGGTAGCCGAAGTCAGCAGCATTGGCGGTTTTGAAAGGCAGTATCAAGTGGAAGTCGATCCCAATCGCTTGGCATCGCTCAAAATTCCCATCGAGCGTGTGATCCGTGCCATTCGGGAAAACAACAAGGATGTTGGTGGAAGGACCCTCGAGATTTCTGAGCGAGAGTATTACGTGCGAGGTCTTGGCTATATTAAGGATCCTCGTGAGCTCGAAAATATCTCGTTAGGCCTAAGCTCCACAGGAACCCCTATTCGAGTTGCGGATGTGGCTCGTGTGAATATCGGGCCAAATATTCGTCGTGGCCTTTCTGACTTCAATGGAAAAGGTGACACGGTCGGCGGCCTTATTGTCATGAGACAAGGCGAAGAGGTTTCCCGAGTCATTGAACGAGTTAAAGCCAAAATTGAGGAAGTCAAAGGAGCCTTCCCGCCAGGCGTAGAGTTAAAAGTCGTATATGATCGTTCGAGTCTGATTCAAGAAGCCATTGAGACGCTCAGGAACAACATCTTTGAAGAGATGGTTCTCGTCTGCTTAATCATTTTGCTCTTTCTCTTTCACGTCCGAAGTGCTTTAGTCGTCGCTATTACTCTGCCTCTGTCCGTTTTGATATCAATGATTCCCCTTTATCACCTCGATATCAGTCTTAATATCATGTCGATGGGAGGAATCATTCTAGCCATTGGCGACATTGTAGATGGTGTCGTCGTGTTTATTGAAAATTCTCATAAGAAAATTGCTGAACATGGCCAATCAAGAAGCCGCTTGGAGCTTGTGACAGAGGCTTGTCAAGAGCTCGGCCCTTCGATCTTTAGTGCTTTACTCATTATCAGTGTTTCATTTCTTCCTATTTTTGCTTTGCAAGCGCAAGAGGGAAAGCTGTTTCATCCTCTGGCTTACACGAAGACCTTCGCAATGATTGCCGCGGCCCTTGTGTCGATCACTGTGACACCGCCTTTGATCGCCTACTTTCTGAAAGGTCGTATTCGCTCTGAAGAAGAAAATCCCGTCAACCGAAAGTTACAATCGCTCTATAGACCTGCTTTGATTTGGTGTTTGAAGAAGTCAAAGGTCGTGTTGGTTGCCACCGCAGCTATGGTGGCCTTGAGCCTGTTTGGCTTTTCGCGTTTGGGATCAGAATTTATGCCTTCGCTATGGGAAGGTGATCTACTTTTCATGCCAATTACAGTCCCCGGAATTTCAGTGACCTCAGCAACAGATCTTCTGACACGCCAAAGCCAAGCTATAAAGACCGTACCAGAAGTTGAAAGTGTGTTTGGTAAGGCTGGCAAGTTTGATACAGCAACAGATCCAGCACCACTTTCAATGTTTGAATACACCATTCGGTTGAAACCAAGATCTGAATGGCGAAAAGGTTTAAGTGAAGATGAACTGATTGCGGCGCTTGACAAAGCCGTCGAAGTACCGGGCCTCAACCGCGCCTGGACGAAGCCAATTCGTGGGCGAATTGATATGCTTTCCACGGGTATACGTACACCCATCGGAATCAAGGTGTTTGGTAAAGACCTCAAGGTCATTGAGGACATCGGACAACAACTTGAGCGAACCTTAGCCAATGTTCCTGGAACCAGAAGCGTTTACGCCGAGCGAATTATTGGCGGCTACTATCTCGATTTTGAGCCGAACCGAGAAGATCTACAAAGATATGGTCTCAACGTTGGTGATGTCCAAATTGTGGTCGAGACTGCCATAGGTGGAATGGAAATTTCCCAAACCATTGAAGGTCGCGAAAGGTATACCATCAATGTGCGTTATCCGCGGGAACTTCGAGATAGCATTGATAAGCTCAGTCGGACTCTTGTGGCAACTCCAACTGGAACACAGATTCCGCTTGGACAGTTGGGCCAGCTCGTAACCCGAAAGGGACCGCCAATGGTTCTTAACGAAAATGGTTCGTTAGCCGGGTACGTCTACATCGACTTACAAGATAGAGATCCCGGAAGCTACGTAAACGATGCTAAAAAAGCAGTTCTGGAAAACATCAAAATGCCTCCTGGTTATTTTGTGTCTTGGACGGGGCAATATGAATATTTAGAGCGAATGCAGAATCGAATGAAAATCATTTTACCACTCACACTCTTACTCATTTTCGCGTTTCTGTATTTCAGTATGCGATCTGTATCGAAAAGCTTGCTTATCATGTTCTCTGTTCCACTTTCTCTCATTGGCGGCATTCTCCTCATGTGGGGGCTCAATTACAACACGAGTGTCGCTGTTTGGGCTGGGGCCATCGCGCTAATTGGTGTGGCAGTTGAAACCGCTTCGATCATGATTGTGTTCATTGACGAGGCATGGAATCGAAGACGTAAGGAAGGGACACTCAAGGGTCACGATGATTTTATCGCGGCTACGGTTGATGGAGCCCAAAAGAGCATGCGTTCGGTTCTCATGGCGGTCAGCATGAATATCTTTGGTCTTTTGCCTGTCATGCTTGCTACCGGACTTGGCGCAGACGTGATGAAGCGACTTTCATCGCCGATGTTCGGTGGCCTCATCTCACTGACATTACTTACTTTGTTCGTCATTCCGGTCCTCTATCTCTTAAGGGAAAAAAGGGTCTATCCCGCACAAAGGACGCCATGAGCCCAAATAGTTCCATCCCCCCTTGGGCGCGAAAAGCTGATGAGATTTTGACTGAACATCAGGTCACCGTGGACCGAGGGCTTGGGCCTGACGAAGCTAATAGCCGACTAGAAAAGTTTGGCCCCAATATATTGGGAACCGAAAAGAAGGTCTCAAGACTTTCGCGCCTTCTTCACCAATTTAAAAGCCCAGTTGTCATTATCCTCATAGTGGCGATGGTCATTTCGTTTGCTTTGGGCGAAACAGTGGACGCAGTCGCCATTTTAACAATCGTCATCATCAATTCGTTGATTGGTTTCTTTCAAGAAATCAAAGCCGAAGCCGCGGTTGAAGCTCTGAAAAAAATGTCGGCACCAAAGGGGCGAGTCATAAGAGACGGTAAAATTCATGAGATCCCGGCTTCTCAGATTGTTCCCGGTGATATTTTATTTCTAGAGTCCGGAGACTTTGTCGCAGCTGATGCTCGCCTCATTGAAGCCAGACAGGTTTCGGCAGATGAAGCGGTCTTAACTGGTGAGTCTATTCCTGTTACTAAGAGAACTTCTCCGGTAGAGATCGAGACTGTCGTGGCTGATCGGAAAAATATGTTATTTGCCGGAACTGCAGTGGCCACAGGAACTGCGAAGGCTATCGTTACAACTACCGGACTTAAAACGGAGAAAGGCAAAATTGCCAGTCTCCTGGAAAGTACAGACAAAGCTTCAACGCCATTGCAGCTGAGGCTTGAGGAAGTCAGTCAAAAATTGTTATGGGCCTGCGGAGTCGTCGTCATTCTTGTCGCCATCTTAGGATACTTGCACGGCGAAGTATGGCTTGAGATCGCAATGACTGCGATCAGTCTCTCAGTTGCCGCGATTCCTGAAGGGCTTCCGACGGTAGTTACTTTGGCGTTAGCATTAGCCATTCGACGTATGACGAAAAAGAATGCGATTGTGAAGCATCTTCCTGCGGTTGAAACTCTGGGATCAACCAGTGTCATTTGTACCGACAAAACTGGAACGCTGACGACAGGAAAGATGCGCATTCGTGAGGTTTACACTTTGCAGTCTGGCTTGCGCTCCGTGGACGAGAGTCTTCAGTCTGAGATTGAATTAATAACGAGTTCAGTCCTGTGCTCGAATGCGGCGCCTAATTCTGATGGCGGTCATTCGGGTGATCCCACAGAGGTTGCACTGCTGGTTTTAGCCCAAAACGCGGGCTTGGATTCAGGCAGTCTCACGCGAAAGTACCCTAGAGTTTTCGAATGGAGTTTTGATAGCGACCGAAAGAGAATGAGCGTCGCTTGCCGGCATGGGGATGGTATCTTGGTTCATTGTAAAGGGGCTCCTGAATCCGTCATCTCGCTTTGCAATTTATCGACAGGAGATCGGCAAAAGATCGTTCAAAACGTAGAGGACTTGTCTGCTAAGGGACGAAGACTTTTGGCCATTGCGAGAAGAGATCTGTCAGACACAATAGCTGAGCGAGGAACAAAATTCCCTGCCTGGTCCGAAGTTGAAAAAAATTTGGAATTCTTAGGCCTTGTATCCATTGCCGATCCGCCTCGTACTGAAAGCATTAGGGCGGTAGCTGATTGCCGCGCGGCTGGGATCAAAGTTGTGATGATCACAGGCGACCATCCAGAGACAGCGAAAGCAATTGCCGGTGAACTTGGCATCCTGGACAAGAATTTTAATGGTGTTCTTGCCGGGCCCGAGTTGGAAAAACTATCCGATTCAGAGCTTCGCGAACAAGTTGAAAAAGTAGCAGTCTACGCTCGGGTTTCACCAGAGCATAAATTGAGAATTGTAAGATCCTGGCAAGCCCTCGGACATGTTGTTGCTATGACCGGCGACGGAGTCAACGATGCTCCCGCATTGAAGCAGGCGTCAATCGGCATTTCAATGGGTCGTGGTGGAACCGAGGTCGCGCGCCAAGCTTCCTCAATGATCCTTACAGACGATAATTTTGCGACAATTGTTTCAGCGGTGGAAGAAGGCCGGGCTATTTATGGGAATATCCGCCGCTCGATTCAATATCTTCTTTCGGGAAATCTCTCTGAAATTCTGATCATGTTGGGTGCGGCCATTGTGGGTTGGCCAGCACCGCTGGCTCCGATCCACCTGCTTTGGATTAATCTTGTTACTGACGGTCTACCGTCACTGGCTTTGGCCGCAGAACCTGTGCCTAAGAATTTCCTGAAAACGACAAAGCGGCCTTCGGCAGAGAATTTTTTTAGCAGTCACTTTTACAAAGAAATGATTTTTATAGGCATCACGATCGGCGTAATGTCACTTTTAGTTTACGGATACAGTTTAAAATATGAAGATGAGACGACGGCTCGTACACATGTATTTACTTTCCTGGTATTTGCGGAACTCTTTAGATCTTTCGCCTGTCGTAGCGAAACTCAGACTGTTTTCCAGCTGGGCCTTTTTTCCAACATGTATCACATTGCGGCCGTCATGGTTCCGATGATTTTTCAAATCTCGCTTCACCATTTCCCGCTATTTCAGAATGTTTTCAAGGTCACTCACATCGGGTGGACTGAATGTATATTGTTTCTGATTTTAACAATGATTCCAGTCAGTGCACTTGAAGTAAGAAAATTTATTAAACATAGATCGATCTCAACCTAGGAAGTAAAAAATGAAACGAACAATGAACGCATTAACGTTTGTAGGCCCCGGGAAAATTGAACTTCGCGAAAATTATGAAAAAATTGGTTCAATTTTAAGCGCAGTTTACTGGCAGGAACTTTCATCATTTTTTCGAAAAAGACGTTCGCGGCGTGCGCGGGTAAATCTCAAAAGAAAGTTCGATTGAGGCGGCGTTTTGAATCGGTCCAAGATACTGGCTGACCCCCTCTAGGTCCTGGCCTTACTTAACTTTTTTTGGTACAGAGAATGACTGGTAGTTTGAATGTGATCGCAGATGCAGGGGTATCTCCGACAAGAGTCGCCGTGTGATAACAATGGCCTATCGCGCTGCGGAAAGGAAATTTTGCGTTCCGCGATAGACTGGATCTGGAACACCACTGAAAACTGATGAACTGATATGGTGCCGTGGTGGTGCAGCACGACGTAAACGGCGAATTCTTGAATGAAGTTCGGATCCAAGGCGCTGCGCACAGCCTTAGTCCAAGTGACTGTCTTTATCGGTAAAGTTTTGTATACTGGGCTTTGAAGATTTCGCAATTGTTTTAGGGATGCATATTTAGAGGCTCAATAATGAGAAAAGAGTTTTACATCGCCCTTGTGGTCGTGTGTGTGTTGAACGTTTTATTTTATTTCTATTGGACGATCGGGTTGTTATCTCTCTTCTTTTTCGTTCCTTTCTTCGCGTTGGGTATTCGCGATATTCGTCAAACTCGTCACGCGATCAAATCGAATTTTCCGGTCTTTGGCCATTTCCGCTATCTTTTGGAATCAATTCGCCCCGAGATCAATCAATACTTTATTGAGTCGAATACAGATGGTCGCCCGTTCAGTCGTGAACAACGTTCGGTGGTTTATCAGCGCGCCAAAAAAGTTTTAGACACTGTTCCGTTTGGAACTCAGCACGACGTTTATAAACAAGGCTATGAGTTCGTGACTCATTCCATGTATCCCAAGCATGTCAGCGAAAAAGATCTGCGCATCATGGTGGGCGGAGAAAAATGTAAACAGCCTTACTCTTTATCCTTACTAAATATCTCTGCGATGAGCTTTGGCTCTCTTTCGACGAACGCGATTCTATCCTTAAATGGCGGCGCTAAAGATGGCGACTTCGCTCATAACACGGGGGAAGGCGGTATTTCTCCGTATCATTTGGAAATGGGTGGAGATCTCATTTGGCAAATCGGAACAGGTTATTTCGGTTGCCGCACTCATGACGGCGTTTTTGATCCCGAACTTTTCAAAAAGAATTCGCGACACCCTCATGTGAAAATGATTGAGATCAAGCTGTCTCAAGGTGCTAAGCCAGGTCATGGCGGAATTTTGTCGGGAAAGAAAGTCACGCAAGAGATCGCCAATATTCGTAACGTTCCTTTGGGGAAAGACGTGATTTCTCCTCCGGGACATAGTGCTTTCCACGATGCCGCAGAGATGTTGACCTTCATTGAAACCTTGCGCGAGCTTTCCGGCGGGAAACCTGTCGGTATTAAACTGTGCTTAGGTCATCGCAGAGAATTTGAAGAGCTGGTGTCTTTGATGGCGCAAAAGAACTCTTATCCCGACTTCATCGCGGTTGATGGGGCGGAAGGTGGAACCGGTGCCGCACCTTTGGAATTCTCAAACTATATGGGGATGCCCGGCATCGACGCTTTAGTGATTGTCGTAGACACCCTGAAAAAATTCGGCGTGCGCGATAAAGTAAAAGTATTGGCGACAGGAAAAATCACCACTGCGTTTGATATCGTGAAGCTTCTTTGTATTGGTGCTGATGCCACTTATGCAGCTCGCTCGATGTTGTTGGCCTTGGGTTGTATTCAAGCACTTCGCTGCAACAACAACAAGTGCCCGACCGGTGTAGCAACCCAAGATCCAAATTTGGTAAAAGGTCTGCACGTTCCCACGAAGCGCGAACGTGTTAAGAATTTCCACGGCGAAACCCTGGGAACAGTGGCGCATATTATCGGTGCGATGGGATTCTCAAGACATCAAGATCTCAGCCGCGCGGACTTATACAAGCGTATTGATGAAAATCATATTAAAACTTATCAGGATCTTTACCCTGAGCCGGCGCCCCTGAACTCGGGTCATAGTGAAGAAG
The DNA here is from genome assembly GCF_001592745.1 of Bdellovibrio bacteriovorus. NCBI lineage: Bacteria > Pseudomonadati > Bdellovibrionota > Bdellovibrionia > Bdellovibrionales > Pseudobdellovibrionaceae > Bdellovibrio > Bdellovibrio bacteriovorus. The sequence continues at coordinate 319,968 of NZ_LUKD01000001.1, read as the reverse complement.
TCCTAGTGAAGAGTCTTAAGCCGGAGACTGTTTAAGCCTTTTTGTGGGAGGATCTGCGCGAAGTGTTTTTTGACCTGATCAATGGATCATGCTAGACCTCAAGTAAAGTTGAGGTTGGCATGTTTGGCGCAAATGAATTAGGACAAACACTGAGTGTTGGAGAGTTATCGAAAAGATCCGGCGTTCCTGTATCTGCTATTCATTTTTATGAAGAAAAAGGCCTGATCAAATCATGGCGCACGGAAGGCAATCAAAGACGCTTTCCTCGAGGCATGTTGCGTGTAGTTGCTATAATTAAAGCGGCGCAAAGTGTTGGGTTTTCTTTACTGGAAATCGCAGAAACCTTGAAACTGTTGCCTCAGGATCGTTCGCCCTCACAAGCTGACTGGCAAAAGATATCAACAAAATGGAAAAAAGATCTTGAAGAGCGAATCACGCATATGACGAAGCTGAAAGATCAATTGAATAGCTGCATTGGTTGCGGATGTTTATCTCTGAAAGAGTGCCCGTTAAGAAATCCAAAAGACAGATTAGCGAAAAAAGGTCCCGGCGCCGCTCTTCTCTAAAAGAAAGCATCCCCGCAACTTTTTGCATCTTGACCTCAAGTTAACCTGAGGTTTTAGAGTGGACCTTCATTAATAAGAGAGGTCTTCATGGAATATTTAACGTATAAAACACTTCATATCATCAGTATCGCAGCCCTTGTTGTCAGCCTGGGATTTATCATTGGCGGATGCTGGATCGGTGGCAAAAACGCTCTTCGCAAATGGGGCTTCATCACCCACGGCATCAGTTGGATTTTAGTTTTCGTGACGGCATTTAAGTTAGTGGGCGTGCTGGGCATGCACGAGAATTTTCCAAACTGGGCACAAGCAAAGACAGCATGTTGGATTCTTCTTTGGGTAGTGGCGTTCACTATTAAGAAGAAGCCCAAGTTCGTTGCGATTCATTATGGCGTGATTTTGATTCTTTCGTCGGTGGCTATTGGACTCGCGGTTCTTAAGCCTTCTTTTTAGTTCTGAAAAAATGGATCTTAGATCTCTGGCTTTTAGCCGGAAACTCCATGTTTCTAAAATTCAAGAGCCGAGGATGGTTGCCGAATTAGAACATTTGATCAAGGAGTTCGTCGAGCTGTTGGAAGTAGCGCAGGCTTTGTTTCTTCGCCGAGGTAACGTTAGATCGGCGCACCATCGCCGTCGCGATGGCGCTACCGTGGGTGAAGTCTATTAGAATATCTAACCACATCTGTCTTCTCTTCGGGGAAAGAGCTGTCGCTTCCAAAAGTTCGGACAAAAGATCTGTGATGCGTTTTGCCTCAGTCGAAAATGCTTCTGGAGTTGAAAAGACGGTAAGGGTCAGATTGGGGTACCGAAGTCCCATCTGGTAGTAGCTCGTTAGGAGGTGCTTGATTTTAACTCGTTCGCCGCCTTGAGCAGATTCAAAATTCTTTACGACTTGGCTATAAACTGCGTCAGATAATGCCTTCATAAGTGCAGCCCGACTGGGGAAATAGTGATAAATCGCCATCGGGGTAATCTTAAGGCTTGAGGCAAGAGCCCGCATCGAAAACCCATGGGGGCCGGTTTGCTCAAGCATTTCTAGAGACGTTGTGAGGATCAAATCCACACTTATTCCGGCGTCGCATTGGGGGCGTCCTCGCTTTGAAGTCATCGGTTCACTTCGTATTTGGATTGAATAAGGCCCGATGGAAAAACCTGCGTTTTGATGTGCGTGAGAGAGATGTCTTCAATCAGCGAGCCGAACAGCGGACGTCCTCCGCCTATGAGAACCGGAACAGAAGTGATCACGAGATCAGAAATCAATTTCTCTCGAAGGAAGGACTGAATGGTTTGACCGCCATCCACGTAAGCCCTCCTCCATCCTTTTTTCTCTAAATGCAACAGTACCTCTCGCGGAGAAAGTGCTGAAATTTGAACCTTATCTTTGAGATGTTCGGGCACGTCCTCTTCGGTAAGCGTTTTCGAGAGAACGACCACGGGAAGATTGTAGTACCAACTTTCGAATGTGAGAGCTTTTTCGTAGGTTCCGCGGCCCATGACAATTCCGTCAACGTCCTTAATGAAGTCGTTGTAACCGTGATCCTCGTTCGGATCGTCCCGAGTGAGGAGCCATTCGATATCGCCGTTCATCCGGGCGATGAAACCGTCAAGACTCGTAGCGATGAAGACATGTCCAGTAATCATAGAGACTCCTTTAAAATATACAGTGTATAATTAATTTATTTAATGTCAAGCATGCCATAAGTGAGTGGGTCCGCAGACGCTATGAGACCCAGTGATTTCTGATGAGAGAAATATAATAGGTGGATGCCCCCTACGGACGACGCTTGATCTTTCTGGGTTATTGAATTCACTTTTGATTGCTTGAAAAATAAAAAACCGGGGACTCGGTCTTCCCAGGTTGGGCTCCTGCCCAACCTTCCAGCCGGGGCCGTTCGCTCAGCCGGCCATCGTGGCCGTCTGCCCCATATCGAGGCTCCTAAGGTCGCATCCGACATGGGTCGCTCTCTCTTTTCTCGTCCTGCTACCCTGAACCCGGGGTCGGATTTTTCATCTATCTTCAAA